>CAJUIX010000021.1 GCA_910586665.1 uncultured Duncaniella sp. | reverse complement strand
ATTTTACAATCATAAATTGGTGACATCCAATACTATGCTTTGTTGTTTTATTTTCTAGGGAAGAAGAAAATCTATCTAAATCACTTTCCTTATCTGTGCTTTGATGGTGGATATAATCACGATGTCTGGCAACTGTTCGGTCACGTCCATAGCCGCACTTCAAACACCGGGATAGATGCAAGCCGACTGCAATATCTCTATCCGACACAACTCGATGTCGGCGTTGACAACAACAACTTCACGCCGCTCTCTTTCGAGCAGGTGCGAACTCAAATCGTAAAGCAGATTGAGCGGCAAAACACTAAAATCAACAAACTATGAGCGGAGGACATTTTGACTATCATCAATTTTTTATCAGAGAGATTGCTGATAAAATTGAAGAGGATATAGCATGGGGTCTTCAACCACTCTTACCTTTGCAGCGTCAATAACGATTGGCGCTTTTCGGGTACTTTTCTTTATTGCGGCTTACTTCCTACGCCAATATCGACGGAAGAAAAGGAAACAGCGGATTTTCCCGGTGGGCGGGAAAGATGTCTGAGTATAGTGTTATCTTTGCAAAATGAAACCAGACCAACTGCTCAGAGCAATCCTACCCGAAGTCCTGATAGACAACTTCGACATTGAACGATTTGAAAAAAGCGAAACCCGCTTTGACATATGGCTTGATGAGAAGAAAGAGCAACTTTGCGAAGACAAGTACAATAAAAACATAATCTCTTACGGATTCGGTGATTACTTGATAATCCTCTTCATAATATTCTCTGACACCGCAGATTAGTTTAACGTGCTGTCCCCCGGTGTAGCGACACCGCAAATATAGACAAATTAACCACCCCGGCTCTATAAGTTTTAAGAAACAGATGATGGCATAATGCGGAATTCATATAGAAATGGGAACTTTGATAAAATTTGTTGCTGTTTTGTGTACCCATAAATTTGTTACTTATTGTAATGAGTTGAGAACAAATATACTTACAGATAAAGTCAAAATTCCACCAGCGAATTTTAAGATTAAGCTGTGAAAATATTTATATACAGAGCTTTAGAAGTTTTAATAAAACTTTTGAAGCTCTATTTATTTTGATACTGAAAAAATGTCTATCTTTGCATAAACCCTTAACCATTACTAACCACAACCTAAGCACTAAAACCAATGGAAAGCATCAATTCTTACACCATGAGCCGCAATCAATTAGAGCGGACTCTTGGGAAACCGTCATCATCTTTCACGCGGGCTGATATTATCGAGTATATCGCTCGCGAGGGAATCGAGATGGTTAATTTTATGTATGCTGCGGCCGACGGGCGCCTTAAGACCCTCAATTTTGTAATCAACTCGCTTGAATATCTTGAAACCATCCTTTCGACCGGCGAGAGAGTTGACGGCTCGAGCCTATTCCCCTTCATAGAGGCAGGGAAGAGCGACCTCTATGTGATTCCCCGTTATTCATCGGCTTTTCGTGACCCATTTGCCGAGATTCCGACGCTGACACTCTTATGTAGTTACTTTGACAAGGACGGAAATCCACTTGATTCCGACCCGCGTCAGATTCTTGAACGTGCATGTCGGGAGTTCACAAACGTTTCAGGTCTTGAATTCGAATGTATGGGTGAATTAGAGTTCTATGTTATAGGACGCGACCCCGGCACATTCCCTGCCACGGACCAAAAGGGCTATCATGAGTCAGGCCCCTTTGCTAAATTCAATGATTTCCGCACAAAGGCTATGTCGCTTATTGCATCGACCGGTGCACATATTAAATATGGTCACTCTGAAGTTGGCAATTTCAAGCATAATTCTCTGATATATGAGCAGAATGAGATAGAATTCCTTCCTGATCCGGCTCTACAGGCTGCCGATCAGTTGCTCATTGCCAAATGGATTATCCGTGAGCTCGCGGCCCGAGAGGGGCTTGACATCACCTTTGCTCCGAAGATTACTGTCGGTAAGGCCGGATCGGGCTTCCACATTCACATACGCCTGATGAAGGACGGCAAGAACGTCACCCAAAACTGGAAGCGAGAGCTGAGCGACGAGGCCAAGCGTGCTATCGCCGGTCTAATGGTGCTCGCACCCTCGATTACAGCCTTCGGTAATAAAAATCCGTCGAGCTACATGCGTCTTGTTCCTCATCAGGAAGCTCCGACCAATATCTGCTGGGGTGATAGAAACCGCTCCGTCCTCGTGAGAGTGCCGCTTGGCTGGACTTCGGGCAAAGATATGTGTGTGCAGGTCAATCCGTCGGACAAGTGCGAGATGGAGACATTCGCCAAGCAGACTTTCGAGATGCGCTCCCCTGACTGCTCGGCAAACGTCTACGAACTTATGGCCGCCCTTTGTGTCGCCGCCCGTATCGGATTTGAGATGGACGAAAAGGAGGCGCTTGAAATTGCGAAACGCACATATGTCGATGTAAATATTCATGCTAAGGAAAACGCGTCGAAGCTTGCCAAGCTCGATGTCCTCCCGACTTGCTGCGTGGAATCTGCCGAGTGCCTTGAATCACAAAGAAATATTTATGAGTCACGCGATGTCTTCTCTCCGGCTATGATTGACAGCGTCATAAAGATGCTGAAAGATTTTGATGACAAGAATCTTGCCAAGCTTATAAATTCAGACCCCGTGGAACTCCAAAACCTCGTCAACCGTTATTTCTACTGCGGCTGACGTTAGTCCGTTCCCCCTTTTTATTGATTAAACACCTAAAAACAATTTAGAAATGTCCTCTGCCGAACAACGGATCAATGAACTCAGAGAAGAGCTCAATCGTCACAATCATGCCTACTATGTAGACAATGCCCCGACGATAAGTGACTATGATTACGACATGCTGATGAAGGAGCTTGAGAAGCTCGAATCCGAACATCCTGAGTTGGACGACCCTTTGTCGCCTACACATCGTGTAGGATCTGATATTACGAAGGGCTTCCAACAGGTGACTCATGCCCGTCCGATGCTGTCGCTCGGCAATACATACAGCATTGAGGAGGTTGATGACTGGATAAAGAGGTGTAATGACATGCTTGGCAATAGCTCGGGACTCAAATCTGTGCCTATCGTGGGCGAGATGAAGTTTGACGGCACGAGCATCTCGTTAATCTATGAAAAAGGCCGTCTCGTCAGGGCCGTCACCCGCGGCGATGGCGAGAAAGGTGATGACGTTACAGAAAATGTAAAGACTATCAGGAGTATCCCTCTCGTACTCAGCGGCGAGGGATACCCTGAGTCTTTTGAAATACGAGGTGAGATTGTACTCCCTTGGCGGGCTTTCGACAAACTTAATGAGGAACGTGCCTTCAACGAGGAGCCTCTCTTTGCCAATCCGAGAAATGCAGCAGCCGGAACGTTGAAGCTGCAAAATTCAGCCGAGGTGTCGCGCCGTGGGCTTGATGCCTATTTCTACTATCTCCTTGCCGACGAACTCCCGTGTCAGACTCATTATGATAATATGGTGAAGGCTCGCGAGTGGGGATTCAAGGTCAGCTCGCAAATGACATTGATGGATTCGATTGATGAAGTCGACAGTTTTATCCGTCGTCTGGATATCGAGCGCAAAGAGTTGCCTGTAGCGACTGACGGCCTTGTATTCAAGGTCAATGATTTGCGCCAGCAGCTTAACCTCGGCTTTACCTCCAAGTCACCGAGGTGGGCCATAGCCTATAAGTTTGCGGCTGAAAGAGCCTTGACCCGTCTGCGTTTCGTTTCCTTTGAGGTTGGGCGCATGGGCATAATTACTCCTGTGGCAAACCTTGAGCCGGTATTGTTGTCCGGCACGATAGTCAAGCGCGCATCGCTTCACAATGAGGATATAGTCAAGTCGCTCGACATTCATGAACATGATATGCTCTATGTGGAGAAAGGAGGGGAAATCATACCGAAGATTACCGGCGTGGATGTTGACGCGCGCGAGCAAGGCTCCTCCCCGATAAAATTCGTCACGACTTGTCCCGATTGCGGAACAAAGCTCATCCGCATACCCGGGGAGGCGTCATGGCAGTGTCCCAACAAGTATGGCTGTCGCCATCAGATTATAGGACGCCTCGAGCATTTCGTGGGGCGTCATGCGATGGATATCGAAGGGGTGGGTGAGGAGAATGCCGCTCTTCTTTTTGATGCAGGCCTTGTGAAAAACATTGCTGACTTCTATACTTTGAAGGCTCCCGAACTCGAAATGCTGGAACGTGTAGGGCCGCGCACTGCCGCACGCATACTCGAAGGTGTCGAGGCCTCTAAAAGTGTTCCTTTTGACCGTGTGGTCTACTCGCTGTCAATTCCATTCGTCGGTGAGACTGTGGCACGCAAGCTTGCGCGTGGAGTCAAGAATATGGACACATTGATGGCTATGACACGCGAGCAGTTGGTTGCCATTGATGATATAGGACCTAAGATAGCTGATGCTATTATTGAGTATTTCAGCGTATCGTCAAATCGTGAAATCATTGATTGTATGCGTGACGCAGGAGTGCAAATGGCGCTTCCTGAGGAAGATGAATCCAACCGTACAGACTTGCTCTCTGGAAAGACCATTGTCATTAGCGGAGTCTTTTCGCGTCACTCTCGTGAAGAATACAAGATGATGATTGAGAACAACGGTGGCAAAAATTCCGGCTCGATTTCGAAGAAGACTAATTTCGTGCTTGCCGGTGACAACATGGGCCCTTCCAAACTTGAAAAGGCCCGTTCACTCGGTGTTCCGATTATAAATGAGGATGAATTTTTGGCTATGCTGGGATAATAATCCTATCTCCGCTACTTAATAAGCTTAAAATCCGGGCGCGATTGAATTCAGTCGCGCCTGTATTGTTCGTGCCAGGCGGTAGTGACCGTTGTCATTAGGGTGCAGGAGGTCTGTCTCACCGTCATGGAAATACTGGACATGGTTTTCTTCCATTGGGAACAGTCCGCTCTCGGAGTATAGGTCTATCAGCGGGACGGCCCAAAGCATGGCAGCCTCTTTGAGGGTATTGATATAGCTCTCGACATAGAGTCCCAGCGAGTTGGCATAGTTCTCGTCGGGTTGGACATTCTTGTCATTGAATTTTGCATACCCTCGATGGATAGGTGTCATGATAATAATCTGTTTGTCCGGGTAGTTGTGCTTCAGGTATGACATGACACGGTTGATGTTGCCGGTAAAGGTCGAATCGTTGAAATTGAATTGGCGATGTTTGCGAAGTTCGACATTCCCGTTGAAGTTCACACTGTCCATTTCTTCTGTATAGAAACTGCCGAGCGGAGTGGCGTGGTTATAGTCGTTTGTACCTGCCCATATCACTATCGCGTCAATCGAATCGCTGACAGTGGCTTTCATCTCTTCGGCTTTCTTATATATCCCGTCCCATTTATATCCGCTCCGTGCATAGACATGGGGCTTGATGCCCATAAGGGTCTCGAGATATTTCCAATAGTGCTTGCGGGTGGATTTGTTTCGCGGGTCGGTCATAGAATCCCCGAGAAATGCTACTCTTTTTCCTTTCCAGGGTGTGTCGAGGTTAATGTCGGATGCAGTCACTGTCACTGCCGGAGTCTGTTTCAGACTATCTTGGGCGTATGTGGCCATTGTCATCACGGCCGAGAGGGCGAGCGTTGCAATCAGCTTTGTTTTTGACATGGTTCGATAGGGATTGGATAAAAATAAAAAAGGTAGCAGGACTATAAGCCGGGTTATGTCGCTGAGGGACTTCTGTCAGGAAACCTGAAGGTTGCCCCAGCGCCCGTGTCATTTATCTAAGTGGTGCCTCGCTTTGCTTCGGCACTCGAGCAGCCTACCCCTCGGCTATGAGCGAGCAACTCATTGTGGTCTCTCACAGGGGAGAGTTGATACCACGCGCCGATATACATGGCCTTGCAACCCATAAGACGTGCGGCATACCGTGTCGCCACGGTACCCGGTGGGCTCTTACCCCACCTTTTCACCATTGCCTCGGCCATTCGTGATGAAGGCCGGGGCTGTTATTTTCTGTCACGTTACTCTGCCGTCACCGACAGCTCACTGTTAGAGAGTATGGTGCTCTATGTTGCCCGGACTTTCCTCTTGCCGCTCCGAAGATCAACCTCCATCGGCAAGCGACACAAGCGTCCTGCTACCGCTCACAAAGATACAAATAAATTTTAAAACCGTTGCCATTGACATGGATTTATTGTATTTTTACAAACTAAATTCACATTTGCCATGACTTTTGCCGATGTCCTTGTCCCGGTTCCGATAGCCGGCACCTTTATTTATAGCGTCCCTGACGATATGGCACCAATGCTTCGCGTGGGGCATAGGGTGATTGTCCCCTTCGGTCGCAAAAAATTCTATACCGGCATTGTGACCGGCCTGACACACATTGCCCCTGATGGCTATGAGGTCAAGGACATAGCTTCCCTTTTGGACGAGGAGCCGATTGTAAGGCATCCGCAGTTGAAATTTTGGAACTGGGTTGCCGACTACTATCTGTGTACACCCGGAGAGGTCATGCGTGCAGCGATGCCTGCCGGCCTTAAGGTTGAAAGTGAGACTTTCATCCAGCCTGATCCTGATTATGAGGAGAGTGAGGATGAGCGTCTGTCGCAACGTGAGCTGGCAGTCATGGAAATGCTCCTTACGACAGATAAGAAGACTCCGCTTGATGCCATTGCCAAGAAGACAGGCTTTACAAACATCGCCAAGGTCGTGGCCTCGCTTCTCACGAAGGGGGCGGTGATGATTTCTGAAAATTTAGTCGAGAGATACCGCTCACGCAAGGTCGTATACGTCAGACTATGTGTCAACCGCGGAGATTCCCAACGGCTGCATAAAATTTTCGATGAAATACGAAGTGAAAAGCAGGAGAAAGCACTTTTGGCACTAATCGAACTTTCAGGCTTTATGAGGCAGACAGGAGGGATTAACGAGGTCACCCGTACAGAGCTGCTCGAGCGTTCCGGGGTCACTACTACGGTCCTTGCCGCTATGGCCAAGAAGGGGTGGATTGAGGTGTATCACAAAGAGGTTAACCGATTCAGCTATTCTGGCCTCGTCAGCGGTAAGCTTCCGACTCTTACCGAGCCGCAGGGGGTGGCTCTTGACGCTATTCATAAGTCCTGGATTGACAAGGATATCACACTTCTCCACGGTGTCACTTCGAGCGGAAAGACAGAGCTATATATACATCTGATTGACTATGTGCTTCGTCAGGGGCGCCAGGTCCTATACCTTGTCCCTGAAATAGCGCTGACGACCCAGCTTACAGCCCGTTTGCAGAAAGTGTTTGGTGACAAGGTTGTCATATATCACTCAAAGTTTTCTGATAATGAGCGAGTGGATATATGGAAAAAGCTCCTTGGCTCATCAGAGCCATGTGTGGTCATCGGAGCGCGCTCCTCGGTCTTTTTGCCTTTCGCCTCTATCGGGCTTGTTATAGTTGACGAAGAGCATGAGACTGCCTATAAGCAGCAGGATCCCGCTCCGCGCTACAATGCCCGCGATGCGGCCATAGTTCTTGCGTCGATGCACGGTGCAAAGGTGCTTCTCGGTAGTGCCACCCCCTCGGTTGAGACATATTATAAGGCTGTTAACGGTCGCTTCGGACTTGTCAGTCTGACCGAGCGCTATGAAGGTATGAAACTGCCTGAGATGCGGCTGATTGACATGTCGCTTGCTCGAAAGAAGGGACTCGTAAGCGGGACATTTGCCATAGAGACTGAGCGTCTGGTCAATGAGTCACTTTCGGCGGGAGAACAGGCCATACTCTTTATAAACCGCCGGGGTTATGCCCCGATTGCACGCTGTAAGCTTTGTGGGTATGTCCCTAAGTGCAACAATTGCGACGTGTCACTGACTTATCACCGACATATTGATAAGCTCGTGTGTCACTATTGTGCCACTCCTTATCCTGTTCCTGAGATTTGTCCGGCTTGCAAGGAGCCGGGTATAGAGGTGCTTGGTTATGGTACAGAGAGAGTAGAGGAAGAAGTCGAATCTCTTTTCCCTAAAGCAACAATCGCGCGGATGGACCTTGACTCGACGAGAAGCAAGGATGGTTATGAAAACATAATAGAGAATTTTTCAAAAGGGCGCTCGCAGATACTTGTCGGCACACAGATGGTGACAAAGGGGCTTGATTTCGACCGTGTGGGCACGGTCGGGGTCATTAATGCCGACAGCCTGGTAAATCTTCCTGACTTCAGGGCCTCAGAGAGGGCTTTCAATATGATTGAACAGGTGGCCGGGCGCGCCGGACGACGTAACGGCAACGGAATTGTTGCCATTCAGACCTATAATCCCTCACATCCGCTCTATTCCTACCTTGTCAATCATGACTACCTCGGATTCTATGCAGCAGAGCTTAAAGAGAGGAACACTTATAACTACCCTCCGTTTGTCAGAGTGATTTATGTATATATAAAACACAAAGACCAGACTGCCGTCTCGTCGATATCTTTTGAATATGCCTCACGGCTAAGGAAATTACTTGGAAACAGGGTGACGGGTCCTGACGAACCATACGTCTCACGCATACAGTCGCTCTACATAAGGCGAATAATGCTTAAAATAGAAAATAATGCCTCTATCACAAAGGTAAAGAAGCTTCTCAACGATGTCAGAATCGAAATGACAAACCGCAAAATCCTTTCAGGGGCGGTGCTTTACTACGACGTTGATCCAATGTAGGGCGTAGCATAGCGGGACAGCCGTAAAAGCTCCCACTGTGTCGGCAACGCTGTCGAACAAGTCGCCACTGCGCCCGAGATTCATCGCTTCCTGGATGAATTCTATAGCGATTCCGAACACGGAAATAACAGCTGCCGCGACAAGTGCCTGGCGGATATTCAGGGGCTTATCCATGCGCTTGCGCTCGAAAAAGAATGTGAGGGCAAGGCCTCCGAACATGCAGCAGTGCGCAATTTTGTCTGCTCCCGGAAATAAAGGAAGCTCCTCCTCCCCAAAGGGCTTGGGAAGGAGGGTAAGGTATAATATGACGAGGGCTACCGCTACAGTCAACTGGTAAGGCGGAATCCATCGCATTTTTTCCATAGTTGGTACTGTTTTTTATCTTGCTGCCATGAAGTTAGAGCTTGCAAGCTCCTTGTAGGCCATAAGACCTTCAGCCGATAGCTCTACGATACTGCGCTGTCCGTCGATGCTGGGCATGGATACATGGTTTTCGTCAATGAAAGTCATGAGCTCATACTTCTCGCCTGAGGGGAGAGCCACGCTCCAGCTCTGATCCTCGCGGTCGAAGTCGAGGCGCACGACTGACTTGTCATTTTCCGAGGTGATGGTGTAGCCTTTGCCGTCGCACTCGACGAGGTAGCGGCCATCCTTGCCGTCAATCATAGTCTTACAGGCAGCAACAGGGTTGTCACCGCTCCAAAACTCGATAGAGTTGAGCACGAGGATGTCGGCAAGCGCGGAAACCTCGTATACGGGGAGAATCCAAAAGGCGAAGAACACGAGTTCGTTGACGAACTTGTTGCCGACCTGCTGGTTCCAGCTGAGAAGTTTGTTGGTTAGGGCGAAGCTGCCGATGCAGGATGTAGAAAGCATAGAGCCGCAAAGAGCCACTACGAGGGCTACAGGTAAAACGCGTTTTTTCATTAGTGCAAATAGTTAGTTGAATAAATGTGGAATTTAAGTAGTTATTGTGATGATTATATTATTTTTGTTACCAATGTGGTTCCTAAGCTTTCGTCCTTGCCTTGTTGTAGAAGGCATAGACGCGGTTCACATAGTCGTAGGTCTCTCTTCCTCGTGAATAGCCATATTTAACCACAGGGTCTTTGTAGTATTTCGGGTTTGACTTCCAAAGGATTGCTTTTGCCACATTGTTGTCCCATTTACGAGGGTTAAGTCCATATTTCTTTGCGAGATTTATCGCATCGTAGACATGGGCTATGCCGGAATTGTAGGCAGCGATGACAAATTTCTTCCTCTCTTTCTCGTCAGGGACTTTGGCAGCGAGCTGGCGGTCAAGGTCACGCAAGAGTTTCAGTGCAGTCTCGATAGCCACATCATTTTTCATGACGCTTTTGGCCGTCTGTCCATAGCCTCGGGCTGTCTTAGGCATAATCTGCATCAGACCTCGTGCTCCGGCCCACGACACAGCTGTGGAGTCGAACTTGCTCTCAACGTATGCCTGTGAGGCAAGTAACTTCCAGTCCCAGCCGTAAGATTCGGAATAACGCTTGAACAGGTGGTCAAAGGGGGTTACATTCTTACCGTTCATCGTATAGAATTTTGAATTGGGATCATTCTTGCTCAATTCAAAATAACGTTTCAGGAGCTGTGCCTGCTCCTGGCGTGGACGGTCGCTGTTAAGCCATGTATTTATACTGTCACCAAGCCATGCTTTCGACGGGGCTACCGCCCATCCTGACTTCTGCTCGAAACTCAGGGGTAGGGTGATGTCGAGATCATTGTAGTATGTCTTGTTGATGCGCGCGATGTCGCTATCCACTATTGTGAGAGGTATTGTACCCTCGCTTACCATAGCGATAAGATCCTCGGTAATCATGGTGTCGCGGTCGACGGTATGGATGTTTATTCCACCGCCAAGCTCTTGGTTGAGATTGCGGATTCGTGCTTCATATTTGGACTCGGATTCCACATATACGTCACGCCCGACAAGGTCGGTAACGTCAGTGATTAGTTCCTCCTCTCCTTTCTTCGGCTGCACGAGAACTTGGGTAGTGATATTCTCCGGGCCGCAGGGGACGACTCGGTTTTTATACTCGGCAGTGATAGGCACCTCGTAAGCTATAAGGTCTACGATTCCAGAGTCGAGCATCTCGATAGCCCTCGAGAGTGAGGGCGCAATTTCCAGCTGCAATGTCATGTCCTTGTCAGCTGCAAGAGCTGTGACGAGCTCATAATCATAGCCCATCTCCTGTCCGCGGTAGATGAAGTATGCCTCGGGACTGTAGAGAGTGGCGACACGCAGAGTGTCAGGAAGTTTATGCCGGGCCGAGTCGGAAGAAGCCTCCGAGTGATTACCGTTTGAACCACCACAGGAATAGAGGATAGTGCAGACAGCCGCTATTATCATTCCAAAGAGTATCCCTCTTTTCATAGTAAATGTGTTGACTGTTATAGATTAATTACACAATTGCCGAAAATGAGGAGCACGGATATTTCTTTGGAATAAAGAAACATCAATACTCGAAAACTCCGGCTTCCGATTTTATTGTAAGATGGTTCTCAGCAGCGTCCTCGACATGGCCGATGATTCTCGACTCGATGCCGAAGCTTTCTGCTATAGCCATGACTTTGGATGCAGCCTCAGGACGGACATAAATCTCCATGCGGTGACCCATGTTGAACACCTTGTACATCTCGCTCCACGGAGTGCCGCTCTCTTTCTGAATCAGGTCGAACAGCGGGGGGACGGGGAACATGTTGTCCTTTACGACATGCTTGTTATTTACGAAGTGTAGCACCTTGGTCTGGGCGCCGCCGGTGCAGTGAACCATGCCGTCAATCTCATCGCGCATATCGCTCAGGAGCTTCTTTATGACAGGGGCGTATGTGCGGGTGGGGGAGAGAACGAGTTCGCCGGCGGTCAGTCCTGTGCCTTCGATTTTATCAGTAAGCTTCTTAGAGCCGGAGTAGACGAGGTCTTCAGGCACGGCTGCATCAAAGGTTTCAGGATACTTCTCGGCGAGATATTTGGCGAAGACATCGTGACGCGCGGATGTAAGGCCGTTGCTACCCATGCCTCCGTTGTAGCGGTTCTCGTATTTGGCTTGTCCGAAAGATGCGAGGCCCACAATCACATCTCCGCCCTTGATGTTTGCATTATCAATGACATCGCTTCTGCGCATGCGGCATGTGACAGTCGAGTCAACAATAATGGTGCGGACGAGGTCGCCGACATCGGCAGTCTCACCGCCTGTCGAATAAATGCCGACTCCCATTTCACGGAGTGTAGCGAGGAGTTCCTCAGTACCGTTGATAATTGCTGAGATTACTTCTCCTGGGATTAAGTTCTTGTTTCTGCCGATTGTTGAGGATACGAGAATATTGTCAGTAGCGCCAACGCAGAGGAGGTCGTCGATATTCATGACGAGTGCATCCTGGGCGATGCCTTTCCACACGGAGAGGTCGCCGGTCTCACGCCAATAGGCGTATGCCAAGGATGACTTCGTCCCTGCGCCGTCGGCGTGCATTATGTTGCACCATTCAGGATCACCTCCGAGTATATCGGGAATGATTTTGCAGAAAGCATGGGGGAAGATACCCTTGTCAACATTTTTGATTGCGTTATGCACATCCTCTTTTGAGGCTGAAACACCTCGGAGATTATAGCGTTGGTCACTCATAATTTCTCGTAATTGAAAGTTCAACAAACGTGAGTCGTGGTTGGTTTAAATTAATTTTGCACAAAAGTACAAAAAAAAGCCGAACCAACCTTTCACACTTGTGATTTTTAATGAGTAGCAAGGTTTAAATTCATTTTTGCCTGGCAGTGGTTCACACCGGGATTGACAACATGGGTATGTCGGAGCGGAACAGGAGCTTGTGGGCGAGGGTAGGGTTGAACAGGCGTGCGAAAATGTTCTTTCTCGGTGTCGGGACCACCATCATGTCAATCTTATTGGCACTGTCAAAGCCGTCGATTTCTTCTAATTCATTTGAAAGGGACAGGGTGATGGTCTTGAATGTATAGGCACCATAGTTTTTCCTGCAATATTCCAAAAGGGCGGCGATTGCGTCCTTATCACCCTCGGGTCTCTTGCGTGTGGGGAGTGATACGAGTGTGACAGCGAGTGAAGTCTCTGGCATGAGGCGGCGAAGGGCGTCGAGTGCAAGGATGTCCTGTTGCTTTGACGACGCGAAGTACATCACTTCTCTGATTTGGTCGACTTGTTTGAATCTTGGACGTTCAGGAACGGTGAAAACGCATGAACGGCTTGAATCAAGCACCTCGGCTGTCACACTTCCGAGCATGGCGCGACTTTGCTTGTCGGAGCTGCGTGTGGCCATGACTATAAGCATAGGATGATGTGTCGCGACATAGTCATTGATTACCTCTTCGGGGAGGCCTTCGGCAATCTCGGATGAGAATACCGCAGCCGGCATAATTCCGTCCTTGATTTTTTCACGCAGACGCCCCTCGAACTCCTTCATCTGTTTCTTGCAGATATTGCTAAGCTCCATATCTTCCTCCACTTGCTCGACTTCGTCGGTCGTAGAGTCGAATGTCATTGCATCGGACAGTTGGAGCGAGGAACCGTTGACCATGACCGGGTCGAGAAAACTATGCAGGAGTTTTATTTTCGCTTTGTGGACCACAGACAATTGGAAGGCGATGACACACGCACGTTCCGATGCCTGCGAAAAGTCAACCGGGACAAGAATCTCCCTCTCCTCCTGCTCTGCCGCTTTCAGTGCTGAGGGTGCAAAAATCTCGATATTCTCGATGAGCCGCAAGGCGAGTGGGAGGTCGCTTTCCTGGATTCGGACCCGGATTCCGGCCGAGATGACAGGATTGGTTAGATTGACATTTTGCAGCCACACCTTGACACCCTCATATTCCAATATGTTTTTAAGTTCGTGTGCTTTCTCGTAGGTGTGTATCGCTATTGTTATCAGACGTTCTGAATTCATGCCTATGGAGGATTAGAATGATGATTTATTTATAGTTATAAAACAAACGAAAGAACAAAAGTCGCTTTTGAAACCGTCCTTTTGTCCCTTCGTTGTTAATTCGTTTATGCTATTTTTTAGACTTCCTTGTTCTGACCCTGTATTATATCGACTGCCATATCATAGATAGTGGTATCATCAAGTACTACAATTCCACCGTTGGGACCCGGTTCGATGTGAACACCGCAATTTTTACCGAATTCGTAATTCGTGCCTCCGAAGTAATTTCTTACTGTTTGAGGGGTTACATTAAGTTTGTCGGCTATCTGACGGATAGAACCATCGGGGAGACTGTCTTTGATACGGCGCAGATCGTTGAATGAGATAGTTTTAGTCATGATACATATAGGTGTTTGAGGGTTAGTACTTAATTTTTACTTATTTTGTGGCGTTTTATTTCCACGTCACTAAATTAGAATTTAATTTCTATTCGGGCAAATAAAAAGGAGAAAAAAAACTATGTTTTATAACACCTTTTTTTATTTCTCAGCTTACTGTTCTAATAACCTTTTGAATAGCAATAGATAATCTTAGAAGATCTCAGATTTTCTCAACGGCGGCTGCATTGATCCATGCGCGGTGTGAGTTGTCAACCTGGACGTCATACCAGAGAGAATGGATGGAATCGGTAGTTGACCTCACCGAGTCGAGTATTTCGACCCTTGTGCCTTCATGGAGCAGCATTGCTTCCTGTGTCCTGTCTTTTGGAACACGGGGGCTTGTGCTTAGAATTGTCGAAGGAGAAGTGATTATTGCTATATTGTCAGCTGTAGAGGTTGCAGCTGACCGGAATGAAAGGAAGAGGAAGCCGAAGCATCCGAGAATGGTCAGCAGGGCGCCGAAGAAGCCGACTTTGCGTATTGCAATGTTGCCGGAGAAGGCATATGCTATACATCCGAGCAATGTTAGTACAAAGCATGTGAATCCGAGCCATGCCCAGGTGTTGGATTTGGCGCCGGCAGCCATTGCATCGAGTGCGTTACCGATAAAGGTGCCACGCTCTCCGGGACGGTCGGCTATGCGGGCGTTGACAAAGCCAAGATTGGTGCGCGCATCTTCCGACGTCGGATCAAGGCGCAGTGCACGCTCATAGGCAAGAATGGCTTTGCCGAACTCACCGAGACGGTAGTAGCAGTTTCCGAGATTATACTGGAGAGTGGCCGAGTTGCCTTCGGTTGCTATGACGTGGAGGTATGTATCGGCCGCTTCTTTGAAATTATCGGCATTGTAGGCTGAATCGGCCTGCTGAATCAGTGGCGACTCAGCTTTAACTGTCAGGCATGCGGCTATAATTAACAGTATTGTGGCTATATATCTCATTTCTTGTTGCTTTCAAGTTTGTTAATAACGTTTACGCCTCGTTCATACACGCTGTCCATACGGCTGGAGCTGTCGGGGGTGTAGCGTGCCATCTCGCAGTCATCGAGAACCGACACGAGCTCTTCGGCGCTATCCTCAGAGTAACCCTTCGACGCAAGAGTCATGGAAATGTTGTCGCGTGACAGCTGTGAGACAGGCATTGAGAGCTTATCGGACAGATAGCCCCAAAGAGCACGGAGCATTTCTTCATAGAATTTCTCACTATCGCCTGACTTCATGAAGGTCTCGGCTGCTTTCAGTCGTTTGCGAGCCACCTTGCTTGCTTTGGCTGTGCGGCGGCCTGTCACATCGGCATTGCGGCGAATGTTTCTGCGATTGATAGCGACAAGAGCTATTGTTCCCGCAAGCAGAAGAATGTAAAGAATCCAATACCATGATTCAAGAACCACAAGCTTATGTTCCTTCATGGGATTCTTGTTGCCGAGATAGATATGGCGGATGTCTGAATTCTTATTCTCTACTTCTTTTTGGTCAGTGGTCACAGGTGTGGAAACACCTTTCGCCACCTTGACATTATAAGAAGGTGTGGTCAGAGTGACATATTGTCTGGTTTGAGGGTCAAAGTATACAAACTTATCACTGCCGATTTTGAAATCACCGACGCTCTGCGGCACGAATGTATACTCGACAGTCATATTGCCGGTGACATCATTGCCCTGGACGGAGGCTTCTATGTCGCTCTTCGGTGTATATTGTTCGAATTCAGTCGGGAAATCAATAATAGGTTCTTTTACATACTTGATATTACCTGTACCGGTAATGGTATATATTAATGTGGCCGGGTCGTTGGTGCGGAATGAATTACCGACAAGGCGGCTGTCAATGTTAAACTTACCTACAGCACCTGTAAAGCCTTCGGGCTGGGGCTGGGGGAGAGGCTTGATGTCGATAGAGGCAGAGTTGGAGTTAACCTTGATTTTTGCTTCTTTCGGCTGGCGCACCTGGAACATACCCATGTTGACATTCTCGTATTGCACCACGGATATGTCATAGTTGCCGGAATTGATATTGAGTTTGCCGCTCTTCTGAGGGAAGATGATACATTTTTTCAAAATAGCGGTCATATAATTCTGTCCATTGTAGGTCTCGACCTGGTTTAGTGATGGCTGCAGGTCAACTTCCTGGATAAGGAAGCCGTCAAAAGCCGGCTGCTTGGTCGGCATGAAGGATGAGATGCTGTATTTTGTGTAGAGTTTGATAGTACATGCAATCGCCTCCTGCTCGTAGGCCGAGGACTTTGAAAGGATGATACGGACAAATACATCGTCGCTGTTCACGCGTCGTCCGGCTTCCTGGGTGTCGACATCGTCCACGTCGACCGGGCGCTGTGAAGCAGGAGTATCTCTGTCGGCAGAGCTATGAATCGTGAAGGACACTGCCTTGGTCGTGAGATGCTTGCCATTGGCAACAACGGAGGCCGCCGGAATTGTAAACGAGCCGGCCTTATCTGCTTTATAATAATAAGTATATTCTATGGCAGAAGTCGAAGTAGCCTTACCGTTGACCACCTGGTAGCTTTGCGATTGGGAGACAGACGGACCATAGAGGAGCGTACAGCCATTAATCTGCGAAACTTTCAGGTCGGAACCGTCGGCGTTGGTAAGACGGAAGGTGACGGGAAATCTTTGGCCTTCGTAGACTCTCGTCGGTGGCTTAACGGTAAAACTTACCTGGGCCTGAAGAGCCGTTCCGGCCGTAATGATAGCAAGAATTATGAATAAGATGAAACGTTTCATTCAGAAATGAATTATAGGTGAAAAAACAATAGCCTGTCCTACCAGGGATTAGTTACCGGGCGACGTGAGGGAGCGCCGTTTTTCTTCTTTTCGGCATTGATGCGTGCGCGGGTCGCATTTTCCTCATTCTCCATAGCTTTGAGGATTTTTTCGGCATTTTGTTTGCTTATGCCGCCTTGCTGCTGATTCTGAGGCTGTTGCTTTTGATCCTGGTTTTGTGGTTGTTGTTGCTGTTGTTGGTCCTTTTGATCGTCTTTTTTATCTTGGTTCTGATTTTGGTCGTTGTTCTGATCGTTGTTTTGTTTATCTTGGTCCTTCTTGTCCTGGTCTTGGTTTTGCTGATTCTGATCTTGGTTCTGGTCTTGATTTTGCTGTTCCTGAAGACGTTTTTGGGCAAGACGGAGGTTCTCGCGGGCATCATCGTTATCAGGATTCCTGCGCAGGGCATTTTTATACAGTTCTATGCTCTTAGCATAATCCTGTGAGTTGAAAGCGATGTTTCCGAGGTTGTAGAATGATTTTTCAGCTATGGCAATGTTCTCGGCATCGCGTGCAAGATTTTGCAGTATGGTCGATGCCTCGTTCTGTGTCTCGCCTGAAGCAGAACCTTGGCGGAGCAGTGAGGCTGCGAGATTGAACTGTGCGATTTCGTTCATGGCATTTTCTTCCAAAGCCTTGCGGTATGCAACCTCGGCCTCGGAGTATCGCTCTTCGTGGTAGAGCTTGTTGCCTTCGACTATGTAGTTCCGTTCATGGCGCGTAGAACTCTGCTTCCCCTCGGCCATTACAGCCGTGGCGGATAGTACAGCCATTAACGATAGTAATATCTTTTTCATTTGTTTCCTCCTTCCTCTTTGGTAAAGAAACGATATTTCTTAAGCCAGGAAATCTTTCTTGTAACGGTGACAGAATAGATAATCAGGAATATAAGTGCAATGAAGCCGAATACCGGGAACTGCTCGCTCTGCGGCGAGAACGATTTGCGTTCAAAGTCCCCTTGTGCGAGTTCGTTCATTTTTTCATCGACTGCGGTGATTGACGAGTTGGATGCTCCGTTGACATAGATTCCGTTGCCGGCATGTGCGATTTGTGATGCTGTAGCTTCGTCGTGACGGGTCACAACCTCCTCCCCTGTCATAGGATTAATCATATAGCGGCCATTGCCGATAGGTATTTTCGCGCCCTTACTTGTTCCAAGGCCGATTACGTCCACCTGTATGCCGGCGCTTGCGGCACGCTTTGCTGCATCGACTGCATTGTCCTCGAAGTTTTCACCGTCAGTGATGACGATGATTGCCTTGCCCATATCATCGTTAGGGGTGAAGGAGTTCATCGCCATCTCGAGAGCCGCGCCGATAGCTGTACCCTGGGTGGGGACGGCGTCAGGAGTGATTCCGTTGAGAAACATCTTTGCGGATATGTAATCTGATGTAATAGGTAGCTGTGTATATGCGTCACCTGCAAAGACGATGAGACCGACCTTGTCGTTGGTCATCTTGTCGATAAGCTTTTCAAGGATATGCTTGGCCCTTTGCAGACGGCTGATGCCGTGGTCATCGTCGGTGGTAGACGCGAGCATTGAGTTTGACACGTCAAGACAGACCATGACTTCGATACCTCGGGAGGTGGTTGTCTCCGACGCATCGGCTTCGAGCCCCTTGGTGGCACGCGGACGTGCTATCATTATGACGAGGAGCGCTATGATGACAAGTGATAATACCATTTTAACCCAGGGCATATATTTTGATACCTCGGGCATGAGCGACTCTATGACCTCCGGCCGGCCGTAGCGGGTAAGCTTGCGGCGGCGGTTATAGCGCCCCCAGATGAATAGAAGCGCCACTGCCGGTAGGAGGAAGAGCAGATATAATAAATGTGGGTATGCAAACGAAATCATAAGCTAACAGTTTTAAGGAATGGTTCTGAATACTGTATAGCGAAGAATGACCGAAAGCCCGAATAGGGCGAGTGCTGCAATGGCCCAGGGGAGGTAGTCATCTTCAGTACTTGTGAAGTTTCTAAGATCCATCTTTGTCTTTTCGAGACGGTCGATTTCGGCGAAGACGTCTTTAAGGACATTGTTGCCGGTGGCGCGGAAGTATTTTCCACCTGTCGTCTCGGCGATAGTTCTAAGGGTTGCCTCGTCAATCACAACCGGGAGGTTGACATATTCGATGCGTCCGAACATGTTTTCCTGAGGGTAGGGGGCAGTACCATTAGTACCTATACCTATGGTGTAAACCTTGATGCCGAGCTGCTTGGCAATTTCAGCTGCGGTTATCGGGGCAACGTTGCCGGTATTGTTTGAGCCGTCAGTCAGGAGTATGATGCTTTTAGACTTGGCCTTTCCTTCCTTTATACGGTTGATAGAGGTGGCAAGTCCGTCGCCTATAGCTGTTCCGTCCTGCAACATTCCCATTTTTATGTCGCCGATATAGTTGGCAATCATGGAGCGGTCAGTAGTCATAGGGATAGCGGTGAAACTTTCGGCTGCGAATATAACCACACCTATATTATCACCCTCACGTCCGGCTACAAATTTTGAAGCGACATCCTTTGCCGCCTCGAAACGGTCGGGTTTGAAATCGCGGGCAAGCATACTGGTCGATATGTCCATTGCCAGGACGATGTCCGTGCCTTCGACGCTCGACGTGTTCCACGAGTCCCTTGTCTGCGGACGTGCAAGGACAATAATAACACAGCCAATGGCGCAAAGTTGGAGTATGAACAGTATATGGCGTAGAGAAGCAAGTATGGAACGTGGCGCACGGTCAAAGGATGAGACGCTTGACACCTCCATATATGCAAAAAGTGAGCGTTGCTTATACACATACCATGCAATCAACGGTATGAACAGCAGGAATAGCCATAGATATTCGGGATTTGCCAGTAGCATAGTCGTTTATTGTTGTTTGGTAGTTGTTGATTCATTCTCTTTGCCTTCTTCCTTATCCTCGACGGGTACAGGCTTAGGCTTGGTATCCTCGACAAACTGGATTGCTGAGTTAAAGGCGCGGACATTGTCATCGGGAAGCGGTCTGACTTTGGCAAACTTGACGAAATCAGCAGTTTCAAGCACTCTGTCCATGTTCTCTTTCGATAGACGGGTCTCTTCATTGGAATCGAGCATATGACGAATCTGTGTAGAGGTCATCTCCATAGCGTTGATATTGAAACGGTCCTGGAGATAGATACGCAGGATGTCAGTAAGCCGGGTATAGAACTCCTTTTCATAACCATTCTCGCAAAGTTTCTCGGAACGGAGACGGTTGAGTTCGCCGATAGCTTTCTCATATGGCGGTACCGGCTTCGGAGCAGCTGCGGCAAAGGGATTCTTTTTCTTCTTGAGCATGTATACGGCATAGGCTCCGGCACCCAATACGATGATAAGGGCAAGTATCCACAATCCGTAGTCGACAACGAAGTCGGGAAGGTAGTCAATGAAACTTCTGTCAACGTCTGCGACATCCGCATAGTCATGAATAGTCTCAAGCGAGTCAACTTCTGCCGGATATACCTTCAGCACAAGGCGGTTGGACTTGAAAGTGTCATTTCCAATCACATACATTATAGGATTAAGCCTATAGACGCCCGAGTCGAATGACTGGAGGACAATGTCCTGCTTCACCTCTATGCGGTCGTTGCCGAGGTCTGTGGTGTCAGCCTTGAGCATCTCGAGGATTTCGACATTTCCACATATCGAATCTTTCGGGATGAGCAGGCGTCCGGGCGGATTGGCTGATGTGACAAGCTCCAGATGAAGCGGGGTAGTCCGTCCCATCAGGAGGTAGGCTGAATCAAGACTTAGCTTTATACTTGTATCGGCTCCGAAGGCTGATGCTGAGAGCAGAAGAGCGAGGCTTGTTAGTAATATGCGAATATGTCGAAGCATAGGCTGTCGTTGGATTGTTAATTTTGTCCGCTGTCCGGGAGCCTTATCTTACTCCTCGGTTTTTAAAGAGGGCCATAAGCGAGCGTGCGAAGTCTTCGTCGGTCGAAATCGAAGCGTGGTCGATGCGACACTTGCTAAGGATTGACATCATTGACTGCTGGCGTTCATACCACCATTTCCCGTAAGCCTGGCGTGTGCGCTTTGACGAAGTGTTGACCCAGCGCGAGTCGCCGGTCTCCAAGTCCATCACGCGCATAAGCCCGACATCCGGGAGGGTGGTGTCGCGCTTGTCATACACCTGTATGGCAATTATGTCATGCTTGTTGCACGCCACTTGCAATTGGCGCGTAAAATCATGGCTGTCAATAAAGTCGGATATAAGAAAGGTCGTACATCTTTTTTTCAGCGCGTCCGTGAAGTAGCGCAGTGCGATACCTATGTCCGTGCCGGGACTGTCGGGGGTGAAATCCAAAAGCTCGCGGATTATGAGCAGGATGTGCTTCTTTCCTTTCTTGGGAGGTATGAATTTCTCAATCTTGTCAGAGAAGAAAATCACACCGATCTTGTCATTGTTTGTAATGGCGGAATATGCCAGTGTTGCGGCTATTTCCGCTATCATCTCACGCTTCTCTTCGCCGACAGCTCCAAAAAGACGGCTTCGGGACACGTCGATGAGCAGCATCACAGTCAGCTCGCGCTCTTCTTCATAGACTTTGACATAGGGGTGGTTGTGGCGGGCTGTCACGTTCCAGTCAATGTCGCGGACGTCGTCGCCATATTGGTATTCCCTGACTTCCGAAAAGGTCATACCCCTTCCTTTAAAGGCCGTGTGATACTCTCCGGCAAAGATATTCTGCGAGAGACCGCGTGTCTTTATGTCAATCTTTCTTACTTTTTTGAGCAGTTCGTTAGCTTCCATGTCGATGGCGGCTGATAAGAGAATTGTTGTTAGGGAACTTCGACCTTGTCGAGGATTTCAGAGATAACCTGGTCGGTGGTGATGTTGTTGGCCTCGGCTTCGTAGGTAAGACCGATACGGTGACGGAGGACATCGTGACATACGGCACGGACATCTTCGGGAATCACATAACCACGTCCGCGGAGGAAGGCGTAGGCTCTCGCTGCCTTTGCAAGACCGATTGATGCGCGGGGCGATGCTCCGAAGCTTATCATGCCTGCAAGGTCTTTGAGATTATAGTCTCCAGGTGTACGGGTTGCAAAGACTATGTCGACGATATAGCGCTCGATTTTTTCGTCAAGGTATATCTGCTCGACAATCTTCTGCACTTCGATGATTTCCTCAGGGCGGAGGAGGGGACGGACAGTAACTTTCTCGCCGGATATGTTCTGACGGATAATCTGTTTTTCCTCATCCTTTGAAGGATAGCCGATAATAACCTTGAGAAGGAAACGGTCTACCTGTGCCTCTGGGAGGGGATAGGTGCCTTCTTGCTCGATAGGGTTCTGGGTGGCCATTACGAGGAATGGCTCGTCGAGTTTGAATGTCTGTTCGCCGATTGTGACCTGGCGTTCCTGCATGGCCTCGAGAAGCGCGCTCTGCACC
Source organism: uncultured Duncaniella sp. (assembly GCA_910586665.1). Lineage (GTDB taxonomy): Bacteria > Bacteroidota > Bacteroidia > Bacteroidales > Muribaculaceae > Duncaniella. Next base: position 36,811 of record CAJUIX010000021.1, on the reverse strand, counting down.
TTGGCAGGAGCACGGTTGATTTCGTCGGCAAGCACGAAGTTTGCAAAAATAGGGCCGCGCTTGATTTGGAACTGCTCCTTCTGTACGCTGTAAATCATCGTACCGATGACGTCGGCAGGTAGAAGGTCGGGGGTGAACTGGATTCGGCTGTATTTTGCATCTATGATTTGTGCAAGCGTCTTGATTGCAAGTGTCTTTGCAAGGCCCGGAACTCCTTCGAGGAGCACATGGCCGTTGGAGAGAAGTGCGATTAGCAGTGAGTCGATTAGATGTTTCTGACCGACGATGGTCTGATCCATCCCTCGTGTGACAAGATTTATGAAGTCTTTCTTTCCTGCAACGAGATCGTTGAGTTCTCTGATGTTTACTGACTCGCTCATAGTCTCTGTAGTAAAGTTTTCTTATATAGTTTGTTTAATTAAAATTCCTTCAATAGTTGATAAATGGAATACAAAATTATATATAACAACAAATAGAATGTAAAAAAAGTGTGTTAATTTTAGCTATTTTTCCTTTAACAATATAGAAATTAAGCTTTGTTAAAACAGCAATAGACAAAGCCCTGTGGCATATTGGAGCATGGGATTCCAATATGCCACAGGGCTTCAAAGAGTATGTTACGATAAACTATCGGGGATATTTTTTTAGAATCTCGGCAGCCTTGTTGCGTGCCTTTCGGAGACTCTCGGCATTGCCGGCAACGATGCCGTATTTCTCAGCCGGAGGAATCACGAGCACGACTCCGGGCTGCATATTGTTAGGGTTGCCGATTTTCGACTTGTTTTCTTCATAGATGTATACCCAGAAGTCCTTGCTGCCATAGAATTTCTTGGCCATGTCGTGAATCAGATAGCCGCGACGGATTGTGTCTTTGACTATTTTGGGTGTTGGAGTGGCTTCCGTCTTTGTTGCCGTGGTTTGAGCCGGTTCTTCAGTGCTTTGTTGGGCTGCGGCTTCCGGCACTGCGGCTGCAATTGGAGCAACAGTATCGGAAGCAGCCTCCTCAGGCGCAATAGAGTCGAGAGGCAGCGGCGGCAGCACTTCCTCGATTTCGACGCTCTCCTCTACTGCTGCATCTCTACTTGAGGGGAAAAAATAGTCAATGGCAAAATAGATAGCGCAAGCGCCTAAAGCAATACCGACAATGAGTCCGACAAGCAGGCCGGTCCAAAAGTTTCCATTTCCACCATTGTTGCCATTGTCAACTTTTTCCACATACTCCTCTGTGTCTTCTTCCAGAGGTGTAATATTGATTGAATTGGATTGGGACTTAACAACCGGGGTAACGACAGGAGCAGACGTAATATTTTCACGCACGGCCAAGGGAGGTGTCACTACTACTTTCGGTTCTTTAGGCTCTTTCTTTTCTTCCTCTGGTTCGGGAGTTTCCGTCGATACTATTTCGGCCACAGAAACTTCATTGGTAGGAGGTATGGTAGGAGCGGCGGGTTCAATGACTGCAGCTGTCGCCTCGGGCATAACGATTGTTTCTGTAACAGTATCAATGATTTTACTGTCAGGCTCTTGATTGGTTTCCTCTAATCCAATCATCTCTGATTCAGTTACCTTTTGAGACTCCTCTTCGGCCTCTATTTTAGATAGCATCTCGTCAGATACCGCATCGTTAAGCTTTACCGGCTCAAACATTGCAAAAGGAGCATTGATAGCATCCGACATCTCCTTGTCAGCCACAAAGTCAACATGGCGCTCGCCGTCAGTCTCAGCAATAGAGAACGTACCGATGCCTTTGATGCGTATACATTCACCGATTATAAGCGATTCAGACAGCAGTTCAAAGAAATTTTTGATAAAGTGCTCGGCACTCTCGACTCCGATGCCGGTAATCGAGGCTATGTGAGAGGATAGTTCATGAAATGGTATTTTTCGGTTCATCTTGACAGCTTTTTTCTCAGAACGATACTTGTTTGAAATTCCATAGTGATAGAGGGGGGGAGCAATGTGCGCTCTCCTGTTGCTTCGTCGGCAACAATTTTTTCCTCTGTCTTTACTGATTTGAATGTCCCGAATCCGGGGACGGCTATAGAGTCGAGGTCTGAGCCGGCTTCACGCAGGACGACGGCAAGTCCCTCGACAAGAGTCGAAACCTCAGCCGTGTCGCGGTTGAGCCGTTTTGACAATCGTGTGATAAATGCTTTGTTATCCAATTCTAATCAAATAATATGTCGCGAAGTGCATATCGCGGACGTTGTTTAACTTCGATAAATATTTTACCTATGTATTCGCCTACAATTCCTATGGCTATGAGTATCAGGCTGCCGAGAAACCAAACCGACAGAATCAATGACGCCCAGCCAGCTTCGAGGCTGTCTGAAAAAATATTGATGCAATGACATATATAGCCACAATTACATCTAAAATAAGAAATGCCAGACCCGTGAAGAATACCAGTCGCATCGGGCGTGAGGAGAATGAAGTGATGCCGTCTATAGAGAAAGCCAGCATCTTTGAAAGGGGATATTTCGATTCTCCGGCCATGCGCGATTTTCTATCGTAGGCAACGATACCGCTGCTAAGGCCGATTTGTGGAATTATGCCACGCAGATAGAGGTTGGATTCTCCATACTCAGCAAGCAGGTCGAGGGCCTTGGCACTCATAAGTCGGAAATCGGCGTGGTCATCCACAACCTCTATACCCATATTTCGTTGTAGCTTATAGAATGAGCGTGCGGTATTGCGCTTGAACCATGTGTCGGTGTCGCGTTTCATCCTTACGCCGTAGACAATTTCCTCTCCTGAGCTAAACTTGTCGACCATGACCTCGATTGCGTCAGGGTCGTCCTGCAAGTCGGCATCAATTGATATGGCCGCGTCACACTTTCCCTTCACGGTCATCAATCCGGCAAAAAGTGCGTTCTGATGGCCTCGGTTATGAGCGAGGGATATTCCTTTGACGCGATTGTCCGCTTGGTTGAGAGTCTTGATTAGCTCCCAGGTCCGATCTTTGCTGCCATCGTCACAGCAGAGTATGTAGCTGTCAGGCGTTACCTCTCCTTTCCCGACCATTCTGTCAAGAATGGCGAGAAGGCGCTCGACCGACTGGGGGAGCACGGCTTCCTCGTTATAGCAAGGGATGACTATGGCTATGCGTGGGACTTTCATTTTCTCCAAATGGAATAATCTGTGTCGCTAAGATACAAATAAAAACCTTTAGCAGCTAATTTATTTGAAATTTTATCAATATCTGAGTCATTGAAACGGTATCCGAGATAGATATAGTCGAAACTATCGGCCATGTCATACATCCGCTCCTCGACATTCTCAAACTTGTTGTCATCGTGATAGCGCTGTACGGGATAGCGGTCAATGTCGTCAGCCTCATGTCCGAGGATGTAATCAAACATATATCGGTCTTGGCCGATGAAAAGAATCTTTTGGCCGCTTCGCTCTATTGGCAACGCCCAGTTATATATTTTTGTTCTGGCCTCGACTGTTTCCTGCGAATGTTTTATCCCTTTGAGCCGCTCGATTCCGATATATTCGGCATCATAGTGGTTAATCCATTCTTTCGTCCAGGGATTTTTCAGCCTGAGAGGGAGATAGCAGATTCCGACTACAATGGCAAGCGTGAGATAAAATTCATTCAGGCTGTGTGATTTATAGCGATACAATTCATCCAAAGCTATCGGCATTAGCGGCATACATAATATTTTGCTGAGTCCGCAGTCCGAGCCGACGTAAGAAACTAAGGCAAAAGCCAAAAGCGTGAAACTTACGAGAATAGAATATCTGACCTCGCTATGCTTTATTATAGCGTAGGCTGTGACTAAAGCCGTTGAGAAATAAAAAATGTCGATTGGATATGAGTTGTTGTCATTGGACGTAATGCGTATGACAAGCCATAGAGCCGTGACAAGAAATGTTATGACTCCGAGTGAAGCATATTTCCATACTTTGCTGATGCCGGATATGTTTAGGAAAAATATCATGGAAAAAATACCTCCCCACATGAAGAAATAGCGCATAGATACCGGGTAGCGGCTCCATAACTGTAAGAAAAGCACATCGCTTATCGAGCTATGTCCCGTGATGTAGTTTTCCGGCAACCATGCGGCTTTGAAAGCGGCGAAGTCACCCCACACAAGCAAGATAATCGCGATAGCCGAGACTGCAAGACTACCCAAGTAGATTGCAATGTCCTTTACACTAACTGCAAAGTTTCTCCGCACGAAAGCTATCAGCAACACAACGACAGGGACTATGGCTATATTGGGGATTCGTGAAAATATAGCGCATGAAGATATGACTCCGAGTGCAAGTATTTTCCCATGTCCCGGTTTCTGTATGTAGGTGACAGCTGTCAGGCAGCCGATAGTCAGGAAAAGATGTGTCGTCGTATCCCACTCGAATGAAAAAAGCCCGAAAAGAGAGATGCAGAGCTGCAATATCAGAAACAGTATAGCAGAGGTTAGCAGCTGTCGGCGTCTGCGGTAAAAATACCAGCATGGAAGGGCAATGCTGAGCGTGTTGCAAATGTAGGCGAGATAGCGGTATGACATAAAATTGTCTCCACCGATATATTGTGCCCACAGATGCCCGATATACATTGTAAAGGCTGCAAGCGGTGTGTTCTGATAATCGTTGATGCACATGATTTGATACTCCTCATCTTTCCAGGGGTAAAAACCGAGATGAAGAGTAAGCAAAGGAATTATAATCCCAAGAAGCAGAACCGGCATTGTTGCCGCATCTGCCATCCTCGGGCTGCGTGCCTTTATCATGAACAGTGGGGTTGTGGGAATGAAGAGAGAGGAGGATGAGTATGATTGGGATATAATCAGTCGAGAGACGCGATTAATAGTTGCGTGCAAAGATTACACGGCGTGCAGAGGGCTTGCCTGTCACCATACATACGCCGGGGGTATCGTCGCCGTCGAGAGGGATGCAGCGGATTGTGGCCTTTGTTTCCTCCTTGATTTTTTCCTCGGTTTCGGTGGTTCCGTCCCAATGGGCGAGTATAAAGCCGCCCTTTTCAATTTCCTTCTTGAACTCCTCATATGTATCGACGGTCTTCATGAGCGAATCGCGGTGCAGGAGAGCCTTTTGGAAGATGTTGAGCTGGATGTCTTCAAGGAGATCCTTGACATATCCTGCAATGCCTTCGAGAGGAGCGACATGTTTTTCGAGAGTATCACGGCGCATCACTTCTACGGTGCCGTTCTCGATGTCGCGTGCACCTATTGCGAGGCGTACAGGCACACCCTTTAATTCATAGTCTGCAAATTTGAATCCGGGGCGCTTGTTTTCTGAGTCATCATATTTGACGCTGATGCCGAGAGCGCGAAGCTCGCTTACAATGGGGTTAACCTTGGTGGATATCTTAGCAAGCTGCTCGCTGTTTTTGTAAATCGGGACGATGACCACCTGGATAGGGGCGAGGTGTGGAGGGAGCACGAGGCCGTTGTCGTCGGAGTGAGTCATGATAAGCGCTCCCATGAGTCGGGTCGACACGCCCCATGAGTTGGCCCAGACATACTCGGGCTTGTTCTCCTTGTTGACAAATGTTACGTCAAATGCCTTGGCAAAGTTCTGACCGAGGTTGTGGCTTGTACCTGCCTGGAGAGCCTTGCCGTCCTGCATCATTGCCTCGATTGTGTAGGTGTTGAGTGCGCCGGCGAATCGCTCGTTGGCTGTCTTGACACCGATGATTACAGGCATAGCCATGTAGTCACGGGCAAATTGGGCATATAGGTTAATCATCTGCACTGTGCGTTGCTCCGATTCCTCAGCAGTCGCATGTGCGCAGTGTCCCTCCTGCCAAAGGAATTCGGCTGTGCGGAGGAACATACGGGTACGCATTTCCCAGCGCATTACGTTGGCCCACTGGTTGCAGAGCACAGGGAGGTCACGATAACTGTGAATCCAGTTCTTATATGTGCCCCAAATAATGGTCTCGGAAGTCGGACGGACAATCAGTTCCTCCTCCAGACGTGCTTCGGGATCGACAATGACTCCCGAGCCGTTGGGGTCGTTTTTCAGACGGTAGTGCGTGACGACTGCACACTCCTTGGCAAAGCCTTCGACGTGCTCGGCCTCGCGGCAAAGAAATGACTTTGGTATAAGTAGGGGGAAATAAGCGTTCTGGACACCTGTCTCTTTGAACATGCGGTCAAGCTCATGCTGCATCTTTTCCCAGATTGCATAGCCGTAAGGCTTGATGACCATACATCCGCGCACTGCGGACTGCTCGGCGAGATCTGCTTTAACAACCAATTCATTATACCATTGCGAGTAGTTCTCACTGCGCTTGGTCAGATCTTTAAGTTCCTTTGCCATTGTATAGAAATTTATTCTTGATGTTTTGTGATAATACTTATATTTGAAAAGGGTGCAAAATTACGAATTTTTATGTCTCGACAATTCATTTAAGCATCCCTTTTTGGGCGAGACTAATCATCTTCGGCCCGGGAATGAGGAATATTTCAAGACGGCGATTGTCGTGTCGGCCTTGGCGTGAGCCATTGGAACCGATAGGGTCGGTGTCGCCGAACTCGTAGGGGATTACAATCACATCCTCGTTCACATTGTCGAGCATCCAGTCATAGACGGAATTGTTTCTTTCATGAGAGAGGCGCATGTTGTAGGTCGGTGAGCCGGTATTGTCAGTGTGTACGGCATAGACCATTTTAAACATGAAGGGGTCGTTGAACAGCGCCACAATCGGGGCGAGTTTTCCGGGTGCGGAGGGGGAGAGAAGTGTATCGTTGGGGAGAAAGAGGTCGTCAGTGGGAAGAGTGACGAGAAGGACCTCGTCATCTCTCATAAGGTCGACTATATAGTTGCGTTTGGCAAGGTCGCGGCCAAGACGCGTCATATATGCCTTTACAGCCGCGTGTTCTGACTTCCCGACGGCAGGTGCCTTCAGATTATCCTCCAGCTCCATGTCCATATAGACGGTCTCGTCGTATCCCAGATAGGGATCCTTGTCATCATTAGCTGCCTTCAGACCGGTAAAACCAATCGTTAGCGCCGCAAGCGAAGCTAAAAGGATTCGTTTCATGTTACTTTCGTTTAGTGGGAAATAAGGTCGCTGTAGTATCAGAACTCGTCGAGTGACTGTTCATATCTCAGTTCGGCCATGACGAGTGGTTCGACATCCTCACGCTTTACAGGTGAGTCAGTGTCCTTCGAGAGCATCTTTCCGACATGCTTGATGAGCGCTTCGGTATTCACCTCTTCGTCATCAGCCTCGGTGTCTATGTCGAGCAGGCCCTGGTCGTCATACCAGTCCCAGATAATATCTATGATGTTGAGCAGTTCGTCGTCATCGTACAGCTTGGAGCTCTCCTCGCTGAGTATGGCGCGCATTGCTTTTATAGCTTCTTTTTCTTCAAATTCTTTCATTGCAGTCAGTATTATGTGTTAAGGTTTATGAGCCCTTCGGGCAAATTGGTTACTATAGTATCGTTGTCATTGTCGATTTCTACTATGTACTCATCGGCAACCGGCATAAAGATTTCTTCGCCGGCATCGGTGTTGATAATGAAGAGCACATTTTCAGTAGAGTCGTTTATCTCAGCGATTACACCTATATGCCCGAGCGATTCATCAATCACCTGGTAGCCTATCAGGTCGGAAGCATATAGCCCATCCTCGTCCTCGTGGTCACCCTCCTCTTCGGGTATGTCGGAGCGTAGTATATAGAAGCGCTTGTTGACAAACTGCTGGGCTTTGACTTCGGAGTCAATACCGTCAAGCAGGAGCAGGCAGGTGTCAGCAGTCTTCGGACGCCATGAATCAATAAAGAACGGCACAAATATCCCTTCGACAGGAACAATGAGACACTTCACCTCGCCCGGGTCTATATCTATGTCGAGCGTGGCTGAAATCTCACCTTTGATACCGTGGGTCTTATTGAAGTGTCCGGCTTCGGCTATTTCTGATAACTTTATCACGATGCTGGTTTTGGAGGTGTTACGAGGAGATGAGGCTTCTATCTTTTCTTTTTCTTCTTGCCGTTGTTGGCAGGAGCCACAATTTTGAATTCATGCAGGCGTGTAGTCTGCGGGTCGAGGCGCAGTTCGCCGTGGGAGTATTCTGCGAGGTCTTTGAATATCTTCGCATCATCGGCTCCGTCAGCGTTGGCTCCTGTAAGAAGCTTCTTCATGTGGTTGGCAATCAGCAAAACCAGGTCGTCGCGCTCCGGGCCAAGTTCCATGCTCATAGCTTTGTGAATCATCAGCTCGACATCTTTTCCGTAGTGACGGTATCTGATATGCTCGGATGTATATGGAACTTTGTCAGGGCGTGAATTCAGTTTGTCGGCCTTGACAGTCTCCACAGGGAAGTCAATATCAAGCTTGAAGTCGCTCATTATGGCGAGGTGGTCCCAGAGCTTTTGTTGGTAGTTCTCTTCTTCTTTGATTTTGGGAAACAGTTTTGCCATGCTGTTTATTATCGAGTAGGCGCAACGGGTGCGCTCGTCCCTGTCCTCGATAGTCAGGCAGTGGTCGACCATTTGGTGTATGTTGCGTCCGTATTCAGGCAGGATGAGTCGCTTGAGTTGGGTGTTGTAGGTCAGCATCGGTTTTGCAGATTGGATTTTATAAGGACATAGGGGGAGTGGGGATGCCTTCTCCCCCTATGTCAAAAACGTTGATGGCTTATTACATGTTCATGCCGCCGTCGACCTGGATAACCTGGCCGGATACATAGCTCGACATATCCGACGCAAGGAAAGTGGCGACGTTGGCAATATCCTCAACCTGGCCGGCACGGCGCAGGGGTATTTTCTGTGCCCACTCTTTTCTAACCTCTTCGGGAAGGGCGGCAGTCATGGCTGTCTCGATGAAACCGGGGGCGATTGCATTGGCACGGATGCCGCGTGAACCGACTTCCTGGGCGATGCTCTTGGCGAGAGCGATAAGACCGGCCTTAGATGCGGCATAGTTTGCCTGGCCTGCGTTGCCGTGTACGCCTACGACGGAGGCCATGTTGATGATTGAGCCGTTGCGCTGGCGCATCATGATTGGGAGTATGGCGTGGATGAAGTTGAACGCGCTCTTGAGGTTGACTGCGATAACGGCATCCCACTGAGCCTCTGTCATACGCATCATGAGGCCGTCCTTGGTGATACCTGCATTGTTCACGAGGATGTCAATGTGGCCGAAGTCTTCCTTTATTTGGCCGACAACAGCCTCTGTCTGAGCGAAGTCAGCTGCGTTTGAGGCATATCCTTTGGCTTTTACTCCTAAAGCTTCGAGTTCTTTCTCGGTTGCTTCCATGTTCTCGTCGCGATTGAGATCGGTGAAAGCGATATCAGCACCTTCCTGGGCAAATTTGAGGGCAATGCTCTTGCCGATTCCACGAGCGGCGCCGGTGATGAGCGCTACTTTTCCTTCAAGTAATTTCATTTTTAATAGTCGTTGTTAGAGTAAACTATAATGTTGGTTTAATTATGATTGTATTAATGAGAAAATCAATGACCGATGACCGTATCTCCTCCGCTGTCATGTTGAACTGTGAGAACATGCCTTGCAAGTGGCAGTAATCAAACCCCTGGAATATCATCTGATAGACACCGGGAAGCAAGGCCGATTGCACAGGGTCAAACACCCCCTTGGCCACACCTTCCCTTATCATCGTACTGATAAGTATCTGCTCCTTGGCGACGGCAAGTGTGCGGATACGCTCGAGACGCTTGTAGTCGAGGGTTATATATGAGAGAATCTGGCTTGTGGCTGAAGCCTTGATAGTTTCTTCCACGATGTCGAACCGTGCTTCGAGAAAGCTGCGGAGTTTTTCATCGGGTGGCAGATCTGAAGTGACGACAGCCCTGAGTTTCAGAACGATTGCCTCGCTCTCGCGTTCAATGACAGCCTCGTAAATCTCCTTTTTATTTTTAAAATAGGTATAGATAGTGCGCCGCCCCTTGTCGGAGGCAGTGGCAATATCATTCATTGTCGTCCGTTCAACACCATTGCTGGCAAAGAGCTGGCGAGCAACGTCCAAAAGTCTTTCACGAGTCTTTGACGCCATTGTCATTGATCATAATATCATTTCATCGGCAAAGTTACAAAAAAATCCTTAAAAATCTTACAATTGGAATTTTTGCGATGCCTTTGGCAGACTTTATAATCTGTGAAAGACAAAAATAAGTCTGCAAATAGATGAATTTCATCTATTTGCAGACTTCGATACTATACATTTTTATCCTTTTGCCCCTCTGGAGAGGTATCAGTCTCGGGAGAAGGTGCTATTTGGTCTGATGAAGCAAATAGTTTTGACAGATACCTTTCTCTGAATCTTTCAAGCAACTCCCATGTTCCCGGTACAAACAGTGTGCCGACTATCGCATTGATCGCCATACCGAAGACGACCGCTGTTCCAAGCGCTACGCGGGACTGGGCGCCGGCTCCTGTCGCAAAGAGCATCGGAAGCACACCGAACACGAAGGCGAAGGCGGTCATCATAATCGGTCTGAATCGAATAGAGCCGGCATCTGTGGCCGCCTGGAGGATGCTCTGTCCCGATTTACGGAAGTCACGGGCATATTCGACTATAAGGATTGCATTTTTAGCCGAGAGCCCGAGCAGGAGGATAATGCCTATTTGTGTGTAGATTGAGATTGATTGCGACATGATTATGCAGCCGAGCACGGTCCCCAATATTGCTGTCGGCATGGAAATAACTACCGCTATAGGGTCGGTCCAGCTCTCATACTGGGCTGCCAGGACGAGGATGGTGATTATGATAGCAAAGAGGAGCACGAAGGTTATTGTGGTACCTGACTGGGTCTCCTGATATGCCTCGCCTGTCCATGCGTAAGCAAATCTATCGCCCGATGTCTGCTTGAGAATCTCTTCCATCGCCTGTATTGCATCGGCGCTTGACACATTTTGGGCAGGTGTGCCGGTTATGGAGGCCGAGTTATACATATTGTATCTGTTGACTGACGACTGGCCCATCGTCGGGACTATGCTGCAAAATGAGCCGAAAGGCACCATTTCACCATTGGCATTGCGTACAGTGAGCGAGGGAATTTGTTCGACAGTGCTTCGTGTTTGACTGTCACCACTTATGTTGACCTGATAGGTGCGTCCGAATTCCACAAAGTCATTTACATAGCTGCCACCCATAAATTGGGCCAGTGTGCCGTATATGTCCTCCAAGGCAAGCCCCATCAGCTTGGCCTTGTCGCGGTCGACATTTATCTGATATTGCGGTACTCCTGCCTGGAACTGTGTGGTCAGCTGAGCCAATCGCTTGTCCTTCTTGGCTGCTGCCTGCATATCGGACAATACATTCTGCAGGGCTGTCGCCCCGAGATTATTGATGTCGAGCACCTGCATCTCCATGCCGGATGTCATGCCGAGACCGGGAATGGCAGGCGGATTGATTGAAAAGACTATCGGCTCCTGATAGGAGGCAGCGATTTCGTTAACTTTGGCTATCACGGCATTTACATCGTGGGACTTTCCTCTACGTTCATTCCAAGGCTTGAGGACCACGAATAGCGAGCCCATGTTGCCGCCTGAGCCGCCACCCATCATTGAGCGCCCGGAAATAGAGATGACATCCTTGACCTCATCGATTCCCTGAATCTGTTTTGATAGCTCTGTTACAACCTTGTCGGTTCTGTCAAGCGAAGCTCCTGTCGGAAGCTGTATCGAGGTCATGAAGTAGCCCATGTCCTCCTGCGGGATGTAGCTCGATGGCAGTTTCATGAATCCCCACACAGCCAGTGCGCAGAGCAGGAAGTAGAGTCCGATTGCCACGAATGGGCGTTTCAGCAGGTGGCCTATCAGTTTTGTATAGCGCGCAAGCACGGCTCCATAGCCCTTGTTGAACCATTTATACAGGAAGAAACGCGGGTTTGGGTCACTCTTCTTTTTAAGGAAGAGCGCACACATTGCAGGAGTGAATGTCAGGGCGTTGAACCCGGAGAAAGCGACAGATGTCGCAATGGTCAAGGCAAACTGCTTGTAGAGTTCACCTGTGATGCCGCTGATGAAGGCGGTAGGAATGAATACGGACAAAAGTGCCAATACTTCGCCGATAACAGGCCCTTGAAGTTCCACCATTGCTTTTTCAGCGCTTTGTCTCGGGGTTAGTTTCCCTTCTTGGACCAGTCGGGCGCAGTCTTCGACCACCACTATGGCATCATCGACAACAATCGCTATCGCAAGGACAAGACCGAAAAGCGTGAGCGTATTTAGTGAAAACCCTAAAAGTTTCATCACTGCAAAAGTTGCTATGAGCGACACCGGGATTGCAATCATAGGTATAATCACCGCTCTCCAGCTTTGCAGGAAAATCAGGATTACGAGCATTACGATTAATGTTGTCTCTACGAATGTGACAAGTACTTCGTCAATTGACGCTGTTACAAATGATGTGGTGTCAAGAATGACATTGTAATGTATGCCTTCGGGAAAATATTGTGACAATTCCTCCATTTTTGCCTTCACGCGATTGGCCACGTCGAGAGCATTGGCTCCCGGAAGCTGCTGGACGCCGATAAGTCCGGCCTGCTTTCCCGAGACGTGTGAAACACCCGAGTAATCCTGGCTTCCAAGCTCTACGCGGGCTATGTCTTTCAGTCGCAGCAATCCGCCATTGTCCGCGGTGCGGATTATAATGTTCGCAAACTGTTCGGCCGTCTTCAGCTGTCCCTTGGATGTAAGGGTAAATTCAAACTCAACTCCTGAATTGACTGGCGGGGTGCCGACGCTGCCGGCTGAAACCTCAAGATTCTGTGAACGGATTTTGGCGCTTACGTCTGACGGAGTAAGATCGTATATACGCATCTTTTCAGGGTCAAGCCATATACGCATACTGTATTTGCCGGCGCCGAAAGCTCCGGCGCCTCCGACACCTTCGATTCGTGAAATTTCGTCGATGATATTCAGTTGCGCATAGTTTGTAAGATACAGTGCGTCATAACGTCCGCTGTCGTTACCTTCAAGTGAGATGAAGAGGAGCATGTTGGACGCTTCCGACATGACCGACACTCCCTGCTCTTTCACAGCAGTGGGGAGTGTCGCCTCGGCAAGCGATATTCTGTTCTGGACCTTGATTGCGGCATCGTCGAGATTTGTCCCGTTCTCGAAGGTGACGGTTAGATTATAGGAACCGTCGCTCGAATTGGAACTCATATACATCATTCCCTCGACTCCGTTGATCTGTTCCTCGATAGGTACACCGACCACTTCGGCCACCGTCGCGGCATCAGCTCCCGGATATACGGCTGACACCATTACTGTCGGGGGAGTGATGTCGGGATACTGTGACACCGGCAGGCTTTTGACCGTCATGAGGCCTATCAGGACCATGATTATTGCCAGCACTGTGGCAAAAATAGGTCGGTCAATAAAGAATCTTGAGAACATATATGTATCTTGCTAAAAATGGGACTTGGGATTCTACTGAAGGGAGAGGCAGGGTGGTTATTTGACGATAGCTGGCTTGATTTTCATTCCCTCCCTCACTTTAAGCATGGCTTTTGTGACATATTTTGACTTTGGTGTGATACCTGCTTTCACCACTCGCAGAGAGTCGTGATATAGCGGCCCGACCTCAATCGGGGTATAGACCACGGTGTTTGAGTCATTGATGACGTAGAGGTACTTGCCGAGTTGGTCAGTACCTATCGACGCGTCCTTCACAAGTATGGCGTTTTTGACAGTCTTATAAGGAAGGTTGACTTTTACAAACATCCCCGGGCGCAGCTCGCCGTAAGGATTTTTGATATGGCACTTCAATGTGATTGTGCCTGTGGAGGATTCGAGGACGGGAGCGACATAGCTCAAATCACCGAAGTATTGATTGCGCACGGAGTCGGAGAATACGAGCGGTATATGTTTGAGCGCAACTTTGTTGCCGGCACTGTCTGTCAGGAATGTGTCGTCTGTGCTGTCTGCTGAAAATATGGCCGTCACGATTGATGTATCATATATCGTGGTCATTTTTACAGGATTCCCTTCGCCATTGATATAGTTGCCCACATCCATAGCCGCGCTCTTTGTCGATCCTGATATTGGGGCAGTGATTGTGCAGTAACCGAGATTTGTTTTGGCTGTCTCGAGTGCGGCCTGTGCATTTTTAATGCTCGCCTCGGCCTGACGCAGGCTTGTTTCGGCCTGGTTGACCTCCATTTTTGAGACGGCGTCGTTTTCAAGCGCTTTTTTGACAGCCTCGTAGTGGCTTTGGGCATAGTCCTTGGAGCTGATAGCGGTAGTGAGAGCCGCGCTCGCCTGTTGGACTGCGTCGCGGTATTTACTGTCCTCTATTCGGAACATCACCTGTCCTTTGCGCACGTCATCGCCGTCCTTGTAATTCTGCGACATAAGTTGCCCGTTTACCCTCGCCACGACGTCTACCTCCGCCACGGCTATGAGCTGTCCGGGATAGGTATTGCTGAGTGTCACCGAATCAATCTCAGGGTATGCCACATCGACTGTCTGTTCGGAAAAATTATCTGCCTCTTTTTTATGCCCGTTGCATGACACCGTCAGGACTGCTAAGACGGATAGGGCTGCTCCTGCAACTTTCATATTTAATGGTTTTTATGTGGTTTCTTATTTTGTCGGAGAGCCTCCGAGTGCTTTGTAGAGATTGACGAGGTCTACCAATGCCTGTCCCTTTGCATTAATTATTGAATTTGCGTATGTGAGACTGTTGATTTGAGCGTCGACCACATTGGTGAAGGGTGTTAGTCCCTCTCTATATAGGTCAACCGACAGGTTGAATGATTCGTCGCTCTGCTTGATTACATTTGTATAGCTGTCAATGGCTCGTAATGCTGTCATATAGGCTATTATGGCGTTATCGACCTCCTGGACGGCGGTCATGACAGTAAGATTGTAGCTCTCGATTCCGATTTTCATCTGCTCCCGGGCTTCACTGACAGCATACTTTCGGGCAAAGCCGTCAAAAAGGGTCCATGAGAGAGTGGGCGCGATACTGTACTGTAAGCTGTTATCTTTGAATAGGTCTCCGGCTTTGTGGGCGGCGACTCCTATTGTACCCTGAAGGGAGAGAGTGGGGAGGAAGTCCTTCTTTGCGACTCCGAGTTGGGCGGCATAGGCCGCAACCTCGCTTTCAGCTGCTACAATATCGGGCCGGCGACGCAGAAGGTCGGCAGGTACGCCTGCGGGAATCAGTTGGTGGTATTCAGGTAGAGTCTGTCCGCCGCTTTCAAGCCTCTGAGCCAATTCTTCAGGATATGCACCGATTAGGACTGCTATGGCATTTTGGGCCTGTCGAATTGAATATTCGAGTTGAGGTATAGCCGCTTCTGTCGAGTAATATACAGTCAGAGCCTGCGCCACGTCGAGCTTTGACACAAGTCCTGCCTCAAACCTGGATTTTGCAATTGTGACAACCCGCTCCTGCGATGCAAGATGCTCTTTTGTTATATATAGCTGTCTTTGAAAGGTTCGAAGATTAAAATAATAAGTGGCTATTTCGGCAGACAAGCTGACCATCGTAGCTACATAGTCGGCACGGCTGACATGGTAGAGCGACTTTTTTGCCTTTACCCCTGCTGCAATCTTTCCAAACACGTCAATCTCCCACTGCATATTGGCTCCGAGCGAAAAGTAGCTCGAATTAGACGAGGGGACATCGCTCCCGCGCATTGCACCTGCGCTACGCATATTTTCGTAGGCGGCCGACACACCAATGTTTGGATAGAAGCCAGAAGCTGCCTGCTTGATTTGTGCATCAGCTATTTTCATTCGGCTTATTGCAGTCAGTACATTGAAATTATTGCTTATCCCGCTGGCTATCAATGAATCGAGAAGTGGATCGTTGAATTTTTTCCACCAGTCGTCACTATCGGGAAGAGTCTGCTCTATATCCGCCGTATAAGTCCAGCGGTCGGGCAGACTCTTTCGCAATAGATTGTTGTTTGGGTCGCCGGCCACAACGTCTTGAGCCGTTACGCCCAATATCCCACAAACAATGGTTAAAACGTGAATGAGCTTTTTCATAAAGGATATTTAATGTCATTCAAACGTCTGAAATTGAGTGGCGGTTCAGTTTTTTAAGCCATTATTTTTGCTAAGCCTCGCTCGATTTAACTATATTTCATTCGCATGTGCTTATTTATTGCCCATGCGCTGTCGTAAATTTGCATTAAAGTCAGACAGATAGCCCTGACTGCCGAATTACTAACTAAAAAACAGTTTGAACATGATGACAGCAATCAACATTAGCGATCTTCTTTATGTCACTGCACTCAGCGGGGGAGTCACACTGTTGTCCACGAGCCTGCGGGGTGTCTCGTCGGTCAGTGACGTGTTTCGGCACATTAAAAATCAGATTGTGCCGTTGAAAGGTTTGATTACCCTACGAATAAGAAACAGCACCCAGGGGTGGGCACAGCAGCACACACTTGTTTTGAAGGAGGCAAAACAACCTGTCGTGAGCAGAGTGACTTCCGCCCTACGTCGTGCCCCTTATCCCTCGCTTTTCCCTGACAGTCTTATCTATGATTAGAAATTTTCAGGATTTACCCAGCAATTCAAAATTGTCCACATAGATTTCAGTCACATTCCGCTTGATAGCGTTGCGGTCTTCCCACACGCGATAGCGGATTTTACCCTCGATGTAAAGTCGGGAGCCGCTGCGGATATATTTCTCTGCAAATTCAGCCGCGCCATCCCACATGATAATGGTGTGCCATTCAGTCCTCTCAGGTATTTTAGTCCCGTCGGGGCGGGTGCGCTCATGCTCGTTTGTGGCAAGCCTGAATGTCGCTATCGGCCTCGTCTCCACATATCGGATTTCTGGATTCGTGCCCACATTTCCTATTAATATGACCTTGTTAACGCTCACTGGTCCTCGGTGTTTTATTTGGATAGTTAATATGTTATTTCATTTCATTTATGCAAATTTAATCATTTTTTTCAAGTCATGAAACTAATTCTAATCCATAGACGTTATTTAGGAAGTACACTAAAACAAATCAATTAATTAAAGTATGAAAAGTTTTATCACTTCTTTATGCCTGTTGGCTTCCATTTCATTGGTTTCTTGCGATGAGACAGCACGTTTGGCAAAAGATTTACAAGGGTCATGGACTGGCACGCCTGAAAACTTTACCGACAATTCTGTCATAACAGCGACAATAATCGAGACACTCGACATTGTTTCTGACGACAGCGCCGTTGCCAAGGGTAGTCATGGCGGTACGATTGCTGTGTCTGGTATGCTTTCTGCCACAACACAGGTGGTCGGTGATCCGGGTCTTGTCGAGCCGTTGACGCTCACGGCAAGTGCTAAATCGTTGATAAAGGGTACATGGACAGCAATTGATGACGACGAGGTAGCCCTTATCCTCGATATGTCTACCCTTACAGTCGACATAGACCCTGAAGGTGTGGCAGTAAGTAATGGTCTCTTGACAAGCAGTGATACTCCAAAGATTGACTCTATCCGTCCCGCTATTTCTGCATCGCTTGCCGAAGGAATGAAGCGTGCTCTGATTACCCGCTATGCCTCAGTGCGCCGCCTCGACGATGTCAAGGTTAAAGGCCCGTTGTTGAAATTTGAAATTGGAAAGACTGACTACGTCTTTACTCGTCAGGGTGAGGCCCAATAAGAAATTTTTCCTACCTTTGCCTGAAGATTCTATTATTTATATGAAATGAACAGGAAAGGTAAACTATATTTCAGATATGGGACAATGGGCTCGGCTAAGACCGCGCTTCTTCTCACCACAGCCTATAATTTCGAGGAGAGGGGTATGAGATACGTCTGTCTCAAACCCGTCATTGACACCCGCGATAAGAAAAATGTCATAAAGTCACGCATCGGCATCGAGCGCGAGTGTAAGTGGATATACCACGAGTCCAATCTATATGACATGGCCCAGGAACTCTTCGAGGAATCAATGTCGGTGATTGACTGGTTTCTTGTCGACGAGGCCCAGTTTCTCACAAGTGCGCAGGTCGACCAGCTCTCACGCATAGTCGATGACTTCGGCAGCAATGTTATATGCTACGGTCTCCGAACAGATTTCCAAAGCAAGCTCTTCGAAGGTTCGCGCCGTCTGTTCGAGATTGCCGATACGATTGATGAGATTAAATCGACATGTACCTGCGGCCGCAAGACCATCATCAATGCCCGCATTGACTCCAACGGCGACTTTGTCGAGGAGGGTGAGCAGGTTGAAATCGGCGGTGACGACAGATATATAGCCGTGTGTCGCAAATGCTGGCGAAACAAGCGTATCGAACAATCATACCGCTCGATTCTCCCCTTCAGGGAGCTGTCAAAAGACTGAATATATTTCCTAACATAGATTATGAAAATTAGAATTCTCACATCCCTCTTAGGGCTTCTGCTTTGTTCATCGGGTGGCTATGCCGCATCCCCGGTCTCACTCGTCGACGAGACGCTGACCTACGACGTCATGTACAAGTGGGGCTTTATTAACAAAGTGGCCGGCTATGCAACGATGTCGCTGCGCAACGACGGTGACTATTATCGCGCTTCGGTCTTTGCAGAGAACGCTCCCTGGGCCAATAGCATATATATGCTCAGGGATACCCTCTACACTACCATGACAAAGGATAATTTCTATCCCGTGAGCTATACCTACATAGCCCATGAGAATGGTAAGTACAAGAAGGATGTCCTCCATTTCCAGCGTCAGGGCAACACCTTTACGGCAGAGGCTGTGAGATATAAGCGTAAGTCGGAAAATGCCCCGATGACCTCGTCGACTCTTCATCTTGAGGCTCAAGGTATGACCGTCGATATGCTCAGTTCTTTTTTCTATCTCAGGTCGCTCGACTTTGACAATATGACTAAGGGTCAGAGCATCACAGTCAATATTTTTTCAGGGTCGAAGAAGGAAAAGTTGAAGATTGTCTACATGGGTAATAAAAATGTCAGCCTCAATGGCCGCAGTTATCCAGCCTATTACATCAACTTCACCTTTACCCGCAAGGGTGTTGAAAGTTCTGCCCCGATATCAGGCTGGATTTCGACCGACAGCCAGCGTATACCTCTTAAAGTCGAAGGTTCTCTCCCGGTTGGTAAAGTCAGAGCTATTTATACCGGGCCTAATCCTTGAATGTATCAAAATATAAATTTATTTATTATTTGAAAAAGTATAGTATTGCAATGGCCATTGCATCAGCCCTCCTCGCGGCGGTTCCGACCTCTGGCGAGGAGGTTACTATTAAAATAGCTGCCACATCTGATGTTCACGGCAACTATTTTCCATATGATTTTATCACGCTATCTCCGGGTGACGGCTCTCTGTCGAGGGTGGCAACCCGTGTGCGGCATCTGCGAGACTCCTTGGGTACCGACAATGTGGTTCTGCTTGACAACGGCGACATACTTCAGGGGCAGCCGACAGCCTATTTCTATAATTTCATAAAGACTGATGTCCCTCACATAACAGCGCGCATGCTTGACTGGCTCGGTTATGACGCCGAAACTATCGGCAATCATGATGTCGAGACAGGTCATGCCGTCTATGACCGTTATCGGAAAGATTTGGGGGAAATTCCGCTTCTCGGAGCCAATGTGATTGACAAGCAGACCGGCAAGCCGTATTTCCGACCCTATACGGTCATTAATCGTGGCGACATAAAGATAGCTGTCCTCGGTCTGCTCACCCCGGCCATACCTGCATGGCTCCCCGAGACACTTTGGTCAGGTCTCGAATTCGAGGATATGGTCAAGTCAGCCGAAAAGTGGGTGCCTTATATTAAGGAAAATGAAAAGCCCGACCTGCTTGTCGGACTGTTTCATTCCGGGGGCGATTCTGAAAAGATGACCGGCAGTTGGCGAGAGAACGCATCAAGGCTCGTTGCCGAGCAGGTGCCGGGTTTCGATATAATTTTCATGGGCCATGACCACCGTCTGTTTAATTCAGCGGATGCTGGTCGGGTCACGGTGCTTAATCCTGCAAATAATGCCAATTTCCTTGCCGAGGCTGACGTGACCTTCACTGTTGAGGGCGGCAAGGTAGTTGATAAAAAAATCACCGGCTCTCTTTATCCCCTGCAATCCCTTGAGCCGGATTCAGCCTTTCTTGCCGCTTTCAGGTTTGAACGCAAGGAGATACTTGACTTTGTAAGTCGTAAGATTGGTACATCGACCGGGATTTTTACTGTCCGTGACGCCTATTTCGGCCCTTCGGCCTTCATGGAACTGCTACATAACCTACAGCTTGAGATTTCAGGCGCAGACATATCTTTTGCCGCACCTCTATCATTCGATGCAGTCATAAAGGAGGGCGATTTAAGGATCAGTGATATGTTCACTCTGTATAAATATGAGAACATGCTCTACACTATGGAGCTGACAGGTGGTGAAATCAAGGACTATCTTGAAATGAGCTACTCACTCTGGACCGATGTCATGAAGTCCGCCGATGACAATCTTCTCCTTTTTGCTGATAGCGGTCGTCAGGGGGCGAAAGGGGACTATGCCAAGCTGCTTAATCCGTCTTATAATTTTGATTCTGCCGCAGGTATAAACTATACGGTTGACGTTACCAAGCCGCAGGGTGAGAAAATCACGATTGAATCTATGAGCGACGGCGCGCCATTTGACCTTGATAAGAAATACAAGGTGGCAGTTAACTCTTACCGTGGCAACGGTGGGGGAGATCTGATGACTAAGGGTGCGGGAATACCCCACGATGAACTGAAATCCCGTATCATCAAGTCGACCGACAAAGATTTAAGATACTATCTTATAAAAGAGCTTGAGAAGAGAGGCTCGATAAGCCCGGAAGTGACTTCGAACTGGCGGTTTATACCTGAGGCAATAGTCTCACCCGCAGCAGCCAGAGACCGTCGCACACTTTTTGGAGAATGAATAACAACAAATAAAAGAGGACGCTTCGGCGTCCTCTTTTATTTGTTGCATAGACGTTCAATTTCTTGAATCAAGTATGCTGAACGCCGCATCTCGGCCGACGGTAATCCTTTCAGGAAAATGCACGTCGCTGTTGACTGCAATCTGCAACCCTGCTTTTTGCAGCTGCTTGATAGTGGCTTCGGACGGGAATAGTCTCGGTTGATACGGGCCTGCCACACCCTCGTCGTAGCCGACCGGCGGCTCCCATGCCTTGGTGTTGATTTCAACAATGATGTCGCGTCCTTTCAGAGCATCAGTGACGTTGTCGATATGTTTCTTGTACCACTTCTCGGACTCTATACCCGGTTGGTATGTCGATGCGTTAAGCCCGATTTTGTCAAAGTGGCCTATCATGTCGAATCCTCCCGCCTCAATCATATCGATTGTGTGGTGGTAGAAGGTGTCGACCACATATCGTATATCGTCATGAAAGTAACGGTGCATCTTCTCCATAAAAGACTTGGTGCTGCCGTCGACATCAATCAATTCTCCTTCCTGCGTAGGGATGAAATGAATCGAGCTTAGACGGTAGTCGAGCGGGAGCTTTGAGAAGTAGGGGTTGGAGGCTCCCCAATACTTCCCGAGATAGTCAATCTCCATAGATATGTATAGGTTGATCTGTCCCGAATACTCCTCTTTCAGACGATTGAATTCTTTTATATAGTCTGTGACGTCACTGTCAGCCATATTGCATGGTGATTCAATCGGAATCGGGGAATGTGGCGTGAAACCGAGATGCTTGATTCCGGCACTGACTGCCGCATTGACGAAGCGCGCCATATCAGCGCGCCCGTCACAGAATTGAGTATGTGAATGAAAATTATATGCCCTTGTCGAGCTAATTATTTCTCTTATATCCACTTTTGGTTATTTTCTTATTTAGTTGTCGGAGGGTTGGCTATGTTCTGCCTCATGTTTGTATCAGACTCGATATTTTTCATGCGATAATAGTCCATGACTCCGAGATTACCGGTGAGGAAGGCCTGGGCCATTGCCTTTGGAAGTTCGGCCTCGGCTTCGATAACTTTCGCACGGGCTTCCTGGGCCTTCGCGCGCATTTCCTGTTCGAGGGCAATAGCCATAGCCCTGCGCTCCTCGGCTTTAGCCTGGGCGATGCTCTTGTCGGCCTGGGCCTGGTCGATCTGTAGAGCCGCACCGATATTCTTGCCTATATCTATATCTGCAATGTCAATGGAGAGAATCTCGAAGGCTGTGCCTGAGTCGAGACCCTTGCGGAGTACGAGTTTGGAGATGTTGTCAGGATTTTCAAGAACCTGCTTGTGGCTTTCAGACGAACCGATTGATGATACGATACCTTCGCCGACGCGAGCGAGCACAGTATCCTCTCCGGCGCCGCCGACAAGCTGGCGTATGTTGGCGCGGACCGTGACGCGGGCTATCGCGATGAGCTGGATACCGTCCTTTGCGACTGCTGTCACATGCGGGGTCTCGATTACTTTGGGGTTGACTGACATCTGCACAGCCTGGAATACATCACGACCGGCGAGGTCGATGGCGGTTGCCATTTTAAAACCGAGGTCGATATTTGCCTTAGAGGCCGACACAAGCGCGTGGACAACTTTTTCAACATTACCTCCGGCGAGATAGTGGGCTTCAAGGTCATCGCGGGTCACGTCGTTCAGCCCCGCCTTATGAGCTTCGATAAGGGCCCTGACTATGACCGATGCGGGCACCTTTCGTATGCGCATGAGGAATAACTGCATGAGTGAGATTTTCACTCCGCTCACACGCGCCGAAATCCATAGGAAGAACGGGACGTAGTAGAAGAAAATGCAGATAATGATTACAACGGCAACCAATATCAGGATTAAGGTTATTTCCATGATGTGTGGGTATTGGGGTTAGTGATTTACTATCGTTTTTGCATTTCGACAACTCTGTTTTTCAGCTTCAGAAGTTCGGATTTCCTACGTTCAAGCTCATTTTCGGCCGAGCGTATCTGCGTGGCGACATTTTTGTCACCCTTGCCGTATGCGGCCCTAAGCCTGGCAAGATTTTTCTTGAGTTTCTTAACCGACTCTTCAGCCTTGAGATAGGCTCTCATGGCATCGACGGCGTTGCGATTGGAAAGCTCTGAAAGAGAGTGTATCACCCTGCCTCCGGGAAGTGCAAAGCTGAACTCCTCGGCTGAGCGATTGGAGCCTGCCGCAGAAATGTTGGCAATCTTATTTTTTAAACTTTCATAATCAGTCTCGCCATTTTGAGTCATTTTTATGGAATGAACTCTGGCATAGTCTGTCAGATCAGGGGTGTCGGTCGGATAATTGATACGCAGCTCCTGGGGGATGAAGGTATAGATTGTCACCGAGTCCTGCAACTGGTTGCGGTCTGTCGCCCACCAGCCGATACCGTTCTCCTCGTCGATAGCATAAAGATAATCGTTGTAAGGCGAATTGTAGGGCATGCCGACATTCGAAGGTTGCAGGAAGCCGTCACCGTCACGTCGGGAGATGAATATGTCAAGCTCGCCAAGCGAGTTGTCACCGTCTGCAGCGAAGTAGAGGGTCACTCCGTCCGACATAAGGAAGGGGTAGGAGACCCAGGATCCGTTGTTGTTCCCAAAGATGCTCTCGTAGTCAAAAAGCTTGGCAGGTTTGTCCCACGAACCGTCGGCGAGACGTATTGATTCAAACATCTGCGAGTCACCGTTGTCGGTAGAGCCATACCATATCATGTCTTCACCCTTTTCACTTATGTATGTAGGCGCCCACAGGCCTGACACACCAAGCTCGCGCAATGTCTCGCTTGAAACGGCCTTTTCAATCTCCATTTCATTGGCAAGTTTTCCGGCGCTGCGGCCGAGCTTGTAGAATCGGTAGAATTCCTCGGACGGGACATTGATACTGTCTACAATCTGGATTTTCTCGACGCGGTCGAGCATCGAGCGACCTAATTCTATGCGAGAGCGCAGATGATCGGTCCAGTCGATGGGTTCGTCACTATTACCGACAGAAAACTCTTTATCCTTTGCTTCCTCCGCTTTTGTGCGCTTGGCAAGATACTTGTCAAGATGCTCTTCGGCGGTGTCATAGTCATAGAGATAGAAGTAGCTCTCGGCAGCCCCAAGGTTGCCGAGGTTGCCACCCTTGAGATAATATGTGACGGCCTCTCTGTATCTGCCGGCTTCTTTGAGAGCGTCGCCGGCGTTGCGGTTGAACGCTTGATTTTTAGGCGATTCGCGGGCGATACTTACAGCTTTCGATACTTCTTCAGGGCTTATGGCCGAGGCGGTCACTACCGGAAGGGTGACTGCGAGGGATAATAATATGTTACGAAATTGAATGTTCATATATATTAAACGTTCAAAACCTCTTTTTCTTGCTTCATGAGCTGTTTGTCCATCGCTGCGGCTGCACGGCGCCCGTCGCCCATAGCAAGAATCACTGTCGCACCGCCTCTGACGATGTCGCCTCCGGCATAGATGTCACAGAGTGAGGACTGCATACTTTCATCATTTACAACTATTGTGCCTCGGCGTGAGATTTCAAGTTCAGGAATTGCGTTGGGGATAAGCGGGTTGGGGGAGACACCGACACTGACAATCACCAGATCGACATTGATTTCCTCAATTGCACCCTCGACGGGGACAGGAGACCGGCGCCCGGAGGCATCCGGCTCACCAAGCTCCATGCGCTGCACGCGCATAGCTCTCACGCGGCCTTTCTCATCGGCAAGATATTCGACAGGATTATAGAGTGTTTTGAATTCTACACCTTCTTCCTGGGCGTGGTGGACCTCCTCGATGCGCGCGGGCATCTCGTCGAGGCTTCTGCGATATACAATCATGGCTTTTTTTGCACCCTGGCGCAGGGCTGTGCGAACCGAGTCCATAGCTGTGTTGCCACCACCGATGACGGCTACACAGTTTCCGTGAAGCACCGGGGTGTCCTCGCCCGTACGGCCTGCTCCCATGAGATTGATTCGGGTCAGATATTCGTTGGACGACATTATACCTACGAAATTTTCCCCGGGGATACCCATGAAGCGGGGAAGACCGGCTCCAGAGGCAACAAAGATGCCGTTATAACCAAGCTCGTGGAGCTGCTCATAAGAAATAGTCTTTCCTACCACGCAGTCTTTCACGAATTTTACGCCTTCAGCGCGCAGACCGTCGATTTCGGCCTCGACAACGGAGTTGGGGAGTCGGAATTCGGGAATACCGTATTTCAACACGCCTCCGATTTCATGAAGGGCCTCATAGACGGTTACATTGTAGCCTTTCTTTATCATGTCGCCTGCGAAGGATAGTCCTGCAGGGCCAGAACCGACAACCGCGATGCTCATGCCGTTCTTTTCAACGGCCGAGGGCTTGATTTCGATATTGTTCGCCTTGTTGTTCTCTCGCTCGAAGTCGGCCACAAAGCGCTCGAGGTAGCCGATTGCCACCGGCTGTTTCTTCATTTTATTATAGATACAGCGTGACTCACACTGCTTCTCCTGCGGGCATACGCGTCCGCACACAGCCGGCAGGGCACTCGTCTGCTTGATGACCTTGGCGGCTGTAAGAATTTCACCTCTTTCCACATTTTTGATGAAGCCGGGAATGTCGATTGACACCGGGCATCCGTGGATACACTGCGGATCAGGACAGTCGAGGCAACGTGTGGCTTCCAACACGGCCTGTCCCTGGGAAAGACCCTGGTTTACCTCACTGTTGGAGTGTATGCGGTACTTTGGATCGAGTTGCGGTATAATGGCGCGGGGTATTGATGTGCGTTCCTTTGCAGTCATGGAGTTGCGAAGAGCCTCACGCCAGGCAGCATCGCGATTGTTATCGTTGTTCATCTCTGAAAGAAAAGTCGTGATTAATTATTGTGGTGGAATATCAATTATAGGCTCTCAGACGCATAATCATTTCGTCGAAATCAACCTTGTGGGCGTCAAACTCGGGGCCGTCGATACATACAAACTTCGTCTTGCCGTCGACAGTCACTCGACAGGCACCGCACATGCCGGTTCCGTCAACCATGATAGTGTTGAGCGACACCATTGTTGGGGTATCGTATTTCCGAGTGGTCAGTTCGACGAATTTCATCATAATGGCGGGGCCGATTGCCACGACAAGGTCTACTTTCTCGCGCTTTATCACCTCCTCGACACCGGCTGTCACAAGACCCTTCACTCCCTTCGAGCCGTCGTCGGTCATGATGATTACCTCGTCACTGAACTCTTCCACTTCCTTTTCGAGGATTACAAGCTCGGCTGTACGGGCTGCAAGAATGGAGATGACCCTGTTGCCGGCCTGCTTCATGGCCTTTATAATCGGGAGTAGGGGAGCCACGCCGACACCGCCGCCGCAACAGACCACTGTTCCCACCTTCTCTATATGTGTTGCCTGGCCGAGCGGGCCGACAACATCGGTCAGACAATCGCCCGGCTCGAGTGTGCAGATTTTCTTTGTGCTCTCGCCAATGGCCTGGATGACGAGTGTGATTGTGCCACGCTTTGTATCGGCGTCCGCTATTGTCAGCGGGATGCGTTCACCACCTTCGCCGACACGCACAATTACAAAATGACCGGCCCTGCGGGACTGGGCTATCATAGGTGCCTCAACTACGAGTTTCACCACCTTTTCTGAGAAATATTCTTTCTCGACTATTTTATACATAGACATAATGTGTGACGTATGTTGTTTATTTCAATATCTGTTTCTTCGTGTGATTTTTAACGATAGAATATTTTCCTGATTTGACGGATGTTTTGGTCCATCGAGGCCGACTTCTCTATGCGCTCGGTCCAGTTGCCTAACTCGTCAAACTTGACATATTCGTAGGTCATGACTTCATCTTCCGACATTGTATCGTAATCACGTTTGATTAGACGTCCCTTGTCATCGTAATGATAGTTCTGTGTCCAGGTTTCGTCGGCGGATTTTGAAATCTGGCGTATGACCCGGCCAGCCTTGTCATATTCGAAGGTCATCCCAATGGTGGCATAGAGTTCTTCATTGTCCTCCACCATATCCTCGAGGACTACTGAGCGAATCCGGTCGTTCTCGTCGCGCTCACACTCGAAGTCTTCACCGTCAAGCTCGATAAGGAAACCGTCTTCGTCAAACACAAACTCTGTCTGCCATTCAAGACCGGCATCATTCATGACCACACAGACAGAATCCACCGGGCCTTTCAGACAAAACATGCCGAGATCTCCGGCATGGGCTGAAATGCTTAATAATGTGAATAAGAAATAAAATAACAGCTTCATTTTGCATTATACTTGATGCATCACAAAATTAATACTTATATCTTAAACAAACGCTAAAATTTACTAAAAAAAGGAGGCTGTGGGAAACTTTTAGTAATTTTGCAATGATGAATACAGTTGCAACAGAAAACGAAAAACTAATAGAATTGCGTGAAGCTTCAGTCGGGCGCTTGCTTTGGCGTTACAGTCTGCCAGCCGTCGTCGGGATGCTCGTGATGTCGCTTTACAATATCATAGACCGTATTTTTATAGGTCAGTGGGTCGGGCCGGAAGCCATAGCCGGATTGGCAATCACATTCCCGGTGATGAATCTGTCTGCTGCCCTCGGAGTGCTTATCGGTGCCGGCGGGTCGGCGAGAATCTCAATACTCCTTGGTGCGAAAGACCATGCCGGAGCGCAGAATGTGCTCGGCAACGCGCTCGTGTTGCTGTCAATTATAATCTGTTGCTATCTAAGCGCTTTCGCAATATTTATAGATGACATCCTCATTGCTTTCGGAGCCAGCGAGGTGACCCTCCCATACGCCCGCGACTTCATGCTCTACATACTTCCGGGCATGTTCATGACCAATTTCGCATTTACATTCAATAACTTCATGCGAGCATCCGGCTACCCGGTCAGGGCAATGGTCACGATGTTCATAGGCGCGGGTATGAATGTCATCCTTGCACCGATATTCATATATTATTTCGAATTGGGCATAAAGGGCGCGGCGATTGCCACAGATATATCAATGATGGTGTCGGCATTTTTCGTCCTGTCGCATTTTTTCTATAAAAAGAGCACATTGCGCTTCATGCGTGACAGAGAAATGTACAGACTGCGCCTGCGGGTATTCCTGCCGATACTATCTATCGGTGCGGCCCCTTCGGTCGTCAACGCTGCCGCATGTTTTATCAATGTTATTATAAATAAGACACTTTATGCCCACGGCGGAGATACCGCCGTGGCTGCTGCTGGTATATTCACCACCTATACATCATTAATGACAATGGTCGTGGTCGGTATCTGTCAGGGTATGCAGCCTATTATCGGGTATAATTATGGTGCGGGCCTGATCCACCGCCTTCGCCGTACATATTGGTTGGCTGTGATTGTCTCCACAGGTATTGTAACCTTCGGACAAATCATTGGTCTCACCATGCCGGAATACATAGGCCGTGCCTTTACGACTGATCCTGGCCTTATATCCGAGACTTCCCGCTGTCTGCATATATCATTGCTCGCCTTCACAGTGGTAGGATTCCAGATTGTTTCGACGACACTGTTCCAGTCAATTGGAAAGGCTTCGGCCTCGATATTCCTGTCGCTCACAAGGCAGGTGCTTTTCCTGATACCTTTATTGCTGTTGCTGCCTCCGACCTACGGGCTTGACGGAGTCTGGGCTGCTTTCCCGACGTCCGACCTTATTGCAACGGTGGTTACTGTAATCATGGTGTCAATCCAGCTGTCTCGTTTCAACAAGGCTTGCCGACCAATGGCTGTTTCGCAATGAGACTGAGCCATATCGCATGGATAGAGGCAACAAAAGCAGCCGTTAATTGTTAAATAAATATAACGACTGCCAAATCAAGCCTCATTATGCAAACCACGGTCCAACTGAGCAAGACCCGACAAAAGATTATGAAGGTGATGCACCTCGGTGTGATTGCCTTGTCGATGTTGATGATTACACTCATCACTCTCGACACCCTTGCCAACATATCCTTTCTTGCCGACGAGGACTATCTGCGTGTGCAGTTCTGGTGCTGCTTGTTTTTTATTGCAGATGTGCTGTTGGAGATGTGCTTTTATCCGAAACACTTGAGATACCTGAGCAAGCACATTGTGTTTCTGCTCGTCTCGATTCCATATCTCAACATCATACATCATTTCCATATTGAAGTAGGTTCGCAAGTGCAGTATTGCCTAAGGTTCATCCCTATGATTCGTGCGGCATACGTCTTTACCATAGTCACAGGAGTCACGGCATCCTCGCGCTGGGTCAAAAATATGCTTATGACCTATATGATTGTGCTGATAGTGGCCGTCTACTTCTGTTCGCTGACATTCTTTGTCTCCGAACACGGGACAAATCCCCTCGTGCCGGATTACTGGTCGGCGCTGCAATGGTCAATCATGAGCCTGACCACAGCCGGATGCTCGATTCATGCGATGACACCCACCGGCATGGCGCTCGGAGTGGTACTGTCGGCCTTAGGGCTTATATTCTTTCCTGTGTTCACTGTCTTCCTGACTAACAACTATGCCAACCAGTCAGCGTCCGTCCCTGATTCGCAGCCGTCGACCGAAACCGGGGCGAAGGAGGGGGCCGATGCCGGGCAAAAATGAAAAATTTTGTGGCATAGGCTAAATTTTGTAACTTTGCAGGAAGCAAAACAAATTCTTAAATTTATTTCAACCAACCATGCTTAAGACTATTCTTTCAATATCAGGCCGTCCCGGGCTGTTTAAACTCGTCAACCGTGGAAAAAACATGCTGATTGTAGAGTCAATCGCTACCGGCAAACGCACTCCCGCTTATGCCCATGACAAGGTGATTTCTCTTGGTGACATCACGATGTATACCGTTGACGATGACGTGCCCCTGTCCGACGTGCTCGAAAGCGTCAAGGCTAAAAACGACGGTAAGCCCGTCGACGTCAAGGCTATCGGTGACGATGCCGCAATCAAGGAATATTTTGGCGAGATACTTCCCGACTTTGACCGTGAGAAGGTCTATGTCTCCGACATAAAGAAGCTCCTTTCGTGGTACAACCAGCTTGTCGAGGCCGGCATGACCGATTTTGCGACAAAGGAGGATGAAACTCCTGAAAGCGAGGAAAAAGCATAAATTAGAATCAAGAATTTTACGGCGTCCCGTGAAAATCAACAGACTCTTTTCCGCCAAGGACAGCGTTGTAGACCTTATTGATTACGATTATAACGTCCTCACTGTTCTTAGCCGTTTCTCCCTACCGCTCGGATTTGGCCAAAAGACCATATCCGAGCTGTGTGCGGAGTGCGGGATAAATGCTGACGCTTTCCTGCTGATAATCAACTTCCTCCTGTCGGGAGAGATTGATGAAAGGTCAATGGGGCGCGTCAGACCGTCGGACATAGTCGGCTTCCTCCATAATTCACACGACTATTACCTGTCCTACAAGCTTCCGCACATACGCACCAACCTTATTGCGGCCCTTGACGAGCAGCATGAGGATATAAACCCTATCATAATCCGATTCTTTGATGACTACACCTCGCTTGTGAAAAAACATTTTGCATACGAGGAGGAAGTGGTCTTCCCATATATCCGCAATCTGTCCGAAGGGCGTCCGAGCGACTATAATATTGATATGTTCCGTCGTCAGCACGATGATGAGATTGAGGAAAAGCTGTCGGAGTTGAAGAACATCATTCTGAGGTATTACTTTACCAAGAAGCCGTTCAGGATGTATGACGCTCTTGCCGACATCTGTAATTGTGAAGAAGATTTAAAGTCGCACACGGTGATTGAAAATGATATTCTCATACCGTTAATATCTAAAATGGAGGGATGTAAAGTCCGTAAATGATACAATCATGCGACACACCACTATAGCCCTGATGCTGCAATCACCGATTCTGAGAGCCGGCCTTATGACCCTGCTGCGCAACATCAACGATGTGCCATGCTCGGTTGTCGAGATTGCCGAGTCGGACTATATTGAGGAGCTTGCCCGGTTGCGCCCATCCGTCCTGATTGCAGATCCTGCCGTGTCTGATGCTGACTGGGCTATGCTGAAAAGTTCGTCCTCCATGCCTTTGAAACTTGTCGCAATTCTGACCACACAGATGCCGAAGAGTAGATTAAAATGGTTCGACGACAGTTTTTCAGTCTACGACTCTTCGGATGTGGTGGCTGATCTCCTAAAAAGGCACATTGCGCCTGATGACGATGATTACAAGTCTAAGGATTTGAGCCCACGCGAGAAAGAGGTAGTCATAGGTATAGTGAAAGGACTGTCAAATAAGGAAATAGCCGCTGAGATGAATGTGTCGGTCAATACAGTCATGACTCATCGACGCAATATAGCGGCCAAGCTTCATATCCATACCCCGGCAGGCCTTACAATCTATGCGATTGTGTCAAATCTTGTAAAATTGGAGGATATCAAGTCGGACATGAGCCGGCTTTGAGCCCCGACATTCAATATGCCTGATAAATATCCTGATAAATAATAGGTGTAATTGTTTTCTGATTAATAGGAGAGTGCTCTAAAGAATTCATCATACAGAGCTTCCGATTCGTTGAATACGCCTGCCGTCTCGACTGTCGTCGTGGCTGATTCCTGCTTCTCGACGCCGCGCATCTTCATGCAGAGATGTTCACCTTTGCATACGACTATCACACCCTTTGCATCGAGCTTTTCCATTACTATTTTGCATATCTGCGCGGTCATACGCTCCTGCACCTGTAGGCGTCGCGCATAGAGGTCGACGAGCCTTGCCAGCTTGCTCAGCCCTATAGTCTTGCCGTTAGGTATATAGCCGACCGATACTTTTCCGAAGAATGGCAGGATATGGTGCTCGCAAAGAGAGTAGAATTCAATATCCTTGACTATGACCATTCTCGAACCCTCATGAGTGAAGATTGCTTCGTTGATGAGTTTGTCGGGATCCTGACGGTAGCCACGGGTGGCATACACGATAGCCTTGGCCGCGCGCATCGGGGTCTTTTTCAATCCTTCGCGTGTGACATCCTCGCCGAGCAGCTTCATGATAGCCTCATAGTGCCCGGCTATTTCTTTAATGGTTTCGTCGCTAATCTCTGTCACGATATTCATCTATATTAAGTCGCGGTGTTTGACCGTAATGATTATTCGTGGATGTTAACACGGTCACGGACAACTCTGATTTCCTTGCTATAAGAGGGGAAGGCTTTGCGCAATTCGTCAGCTGCAGCGTTTGCCTCCTGCTGGGTTCTGAAGTCACCTACTTTCAGGCGCCAGTAGGGGGAGGTGTACATGACGTATGTTTGGTATTTCGGGAAGCGTGACGATATGACCCTCTGCTTCGACCGAGCTTCATTTTTGGCTGTGCGGGCATTGTTGTCACTGAACACCTGCACTCGATAGCCTGCCATGCGGCCGTTGACCGGGCGCACGGGCTCCTCTTTGACTTCCTCCTCGACGGGCGACTCGACCGGCAGAAGCCGTTTGAGCATTTCGTCAGGTTGCGTGACAATGTTGGAGTTTCCGCTCGTAATGTGGTCGACAATGGTCACGATTTCAGTTTCGGCCTGAATCGTGGCACTTGTGCCGGCAAGGAGCAGCGATAGTATTACGGTTGGTTTCATGCGGTGAAGTTGAAGAGGTCGGTAGAATATATAATGGCCAATGGGGTGGGAGGCGAAAGAGCCCGCGCGGTCGGGTCTGTTGCTGCCAAGCCAGGCCGCGCGGGATTTGAAATCTGGTTATTCAGTAACGCCTGAAATTAAAAAGCGTTGACTATACCCATGAATGATGCTGCCTCGAGAGCTGCGCCACCGATGAGACCGCCGTCTACGTCGGGCTTGGCGAAAAGCTGTGCGGCATTTGAGGGCTTGCAGCTGCCACCATAGAGGATAGAAGTATCTTCAGCCACTTCTTTGCCATACTTGTCGGCAATAGTCTTGCGGATGAATTCGTGGATTTCCTGAGCCTGGTCGTCAGTAGCAGTCTTGCCTGTGCCGATAGCCCAGACGGGTTCGTAAGCAATGATGATTTTGCCGAATTCGGCTGCATCGAGGTTGAAAAGACCCTCTTCGAGCTGGGCTTTCACTACGTCGAAGTAGCTGCCGTTTTCACGCTGCTCGAGGACTTCGCCGATGCAGAATATGGGGGTGAGTCCGTTGTCAAGAGCGAGTCGAACCTTTTCGCGGAGAGTCTCTGAAGTCTCGTTGTAATACTGACGGCGCTCAGAGTGACCGAGGATTACATAGGTGGCACCTGTCGAAGCAACCATAGGAGCTGAAACCTCGCCGGTGTAGGCTCCAGAACGGTGGTCGGCACAGTTTTCAGCACCGAGACCGAGCTTATCCTTGTCGATTACATTGTTGATTGAAGCAAGATGTGTGAAAGGAACACAGATAACGACGTCACACTTGGGATTGGCATCCTTGAGAGCTGAGTTCACCTCTTCGGCGAGCTTGATGCCTTCGGGCAGCGTGGTGTTCATCTTCCAGTTGCCTGCTACGATATTCTTTCTCATTTTACCTTAATTAATGTGGTTTTGAAAATTCAGGACAAAATTAGCTATTTCTGACGAATTATTCAACCAATAGGCCATATAATCCTGCGGCGCGGCGGAGTTTTGGCTCTTTGTGACAATTTTGTCCCCATTTCGGCACAAATCATGAGGGCTGATTGTCAATTCATGAAAAAATTGAGCCGCAGTTTTATTTGCGCTGCTTTTAGCATTGAAAAATTTTCCCTATTTTTGCAACTTGAATTAGTCCGCATAATAAACCAAGCATTTTAATAATCGTCAAATGGCAAAAATAGGAAGTAAATGGACCGGGAGCGGGCGCAAAGCCATGCTTCTCGGCAGTGGAGAGTTAGGAAAGGAAGTCGCAATCGAGCTTCAGCGCATGGGCATAGAGGTCGTCGCCTGCGACAAGTATGCCAACGCGCCAGCAATGCATGTTGCCGATAGCTGCCGTGTGTTCAACATGCTCGACCCCGAGGCTCTCAGGGATGCGATTGTCGAAGAGAAGCCAGACAGCATAATTCCCGAAGTGGAGGCTATCGCTACCCCTGTCCTCGTCGAACTTGAAGAGAAGGGCTATCACGTCACCCCGACAGCCAAAGCCACACTCCTCACGATGAACCGTGAAGGTATACGCCGACTCGCAGCGGAAGAACTCGGCATTATGACCTCTCCTTACAGATTCGCTTCTGACTTTGAGGAGTTTAAAGCTGCCGTGGGGGCTGTTGGAATCCCCTGCGTCGTCAAGCCCATCATGTCGTCCAGCGGCCACGGCCAAAGCGTTATAAAATCCGAGACAGACATTGAAAAATCATGGAAGATTGCCCAGGAGGGTGGTCGTGCCGGAGCCGGACGAGTCATTGTCGAAGGCTTTGTTGATTTTGACTACGAGATTACCATGCTCACCGTCCGCTCCGTAGCCGGAACGAGTTTCTGTGAGCCGATAGGCCATATACAGATTGACGGTGACTACCGATATTCCTGGCAGCCTCAGGCGATGAGCGCCGAAGCTAAGCGGAAAGCTCAGGATATTGCCCGCAAGGTCACCGATGCCCTCGGAGGTTACGGCATCTTCGGAGTGGAGCTGTTCATTAAGGGCGATGATGTGATTTTCAGCGAGGTGTCACCTCGTCCGCACGACACGGGTATGGTCACCATGATTTCTCAGGACCTGAGTGAATTCGCCCTTCATGCACGGGCTCTTTCAGGTCTTCCTGTCCCTTCTATCCGCTTCCTTGGTCCGTCGGCTTCTCTGGCAGTCGTTGTCGAGGGCAACAGTCGCGAGGTCGTCATGGGTAATCTTGAAAAGGTTCTTGAAGAATCGGGGGTGCAGATGCGCATATTCGGTAAGCCGGAAGTGAAGGATCATCGCCGTATGGCTGTGATTCTCGCAACGGCCGACAGTGTCGAGGAGGCCCGCGCAAAGGCTGACCGTGCATACGAAAAATTAAAAGTGGAAGTGCGTTAAAGCACTTCCACTCACTCTCTCTTCGATGTCTTACCTCTTTCTTCCCTCCCTTAAATCTGCTTATATTTGTGCAAACACTATTTTGCTTTAAATCAATCGGTGAAACGTGTAAATATCTGGCAGCCTTGCTGCCATTGTTCCTTGTCCTTGTATTCTCTCTGCCTTTGGCTGCCAACAATTCAATTGAGTCAGCTGATGTGACTGAGATAATAAAGCGTCTCGACAAAGAACTGGCCAAACGTCGCACCTATCTTGACCATCGCCACTTTGTGATTGACTCACTCAAACTTGAAGTGGAGGACAAGGATATGAATCCGCGCGACCGCCTCGAATGTTTCCTAAGGCTCGGCGACAGTTACAACGCTCTCAATACAGATTCGGCCCTGACATTTTACTCAAAGGGATATAAGCTTGCCTCTTCCCTCGGTCTTGACACGTTTAAGACACGGTTTGAACTAAGGAGTCTGACCTATCTTCCTTTGCAGGCCTTTATGAGCCAGGCTCAGGAGCAGTTCGAGAAAATTGATCCGGCGACGTTGCCTGAAGACCTGCTCATTGAGTATTATGATGCGGGACGCCAGATGTATTCATACATAGCCTCATACTATGAGGACTATTCCGATGTCTACGAACCCTACATGAAGAAATCACAGGACGCCCAGGTGAAGCTTCTCTCACTACTCGAAGAGGAGTCGCCGCGCTATATGCTCAACCAGGGCGAATACTTCTTTCACCACCAG
Organism: uncultured Duncaniella sp.; assembly: GCA_910586665.1. Classification (GTDB taxonomy): domain Bacteria; phylum Bacteroidota; class Bacteroidia; order Bacteroidales; family Muribaculaceae; genus Duncaniella. The sequence goes on along the minus strand of CAJUIX010000021.1, from coordinate 1,320 downwards.
GAGTATACCAAGGCCAAGGCCATCCTGCTCCTGCTGCTTCGCCGTATTCCTGAGGAGGATAATCTTTATGCCCGTGCCGCCCATCTGCTTGCTGAAATAGCAAAGGTCAGGGGAGAGCATAATGCCTATATATATTATCTCGCACTCTCCGCTATCGCCGACACGCGCGGTGCGACCCTCGAAGTGTCATCGCTCCAGGAACTTGGACGCATAATGTATCTGAACGATGATATACATCATGCATATGAATATCTCTCTATCGCCCTTTCGGAAGCGGTAGAGTGCAATGCGCCTCTGCGTGTGCTCCAGTCTTCCCAAGAGTTTCCTTTGATTGAAAGCGCGCATAAAGCTGAGATTCTAAAGACTGACAGAAGCATCTATATAGTAATGTTCATTATGGCGCTGCTGCTTATAGTGCTTGCAGTGACACTTTATGTTTTGAACCGTAAGAACCGTCAGATGAACCGTATGGCCGTCAACCTTGAGGAGGCGAACAACGTTAAGGACGTATATATATCACAGTTCCTCAACCTTTGTTCAATATATATGGATAAACTAAGCCAGTTCAACAAGATGGTCAACCGAAAGATTACCAACGGTAAGATTGATGATCTTCTGAAGCTGACGAAGCAGGGAAAATTTATCGAGGAGCAGTCAAAGGAGTTCTATGATGTGTTTGATGATGCCTTCCTGCATATCTATCCTAATTTCGTGTCCGAAGTCAACAAGCTCCTGCGCCCCGACGAACAGATTATCCTCCGTGAAGGTGAAAAACTCAATACCGACTTGCGTATCATAGCCTTCATGAGGCTCGGTATTGAGGAGAGCACGCGGATAGCGCAGATGCTCAATTATTCAGTCTATACAATCTATACTTATCGCAATAAATTGAAGAATCGCGCACTCTCACGCGACAGCTTTGAAGAGGAGGTCATGAAAATCAAATCCGTGTCCTGACAAGGTGGCGCAATTGTTATAAAAAAGTACTGTTTTGTTTCATGAGACATCGCGAATTATCTCAATTTATCCTATATTTCGTGTTTAATTTTTAAATGTTAAAATCCTTATATATAATAATTTATATAAGAATTGTAGTTTATATTTACTCAATTCAACAAAACAACTCTTGCAAGAATGATGATTTCGTCTTAATTTTGCATTGCAAACAGGTTCAAGGCGCTATTTTCAGAACAGGTTGCCAGACTTGTTTTCAACACAATATTCCATTGAATTTTTAGTTTTAGGGTTAGTATAGATTGTTAGTATCTTAAGTACGATTTAAAAATTAATTAACATAATGAGGCATGTCATTTGTTTGTT
>CAJUIX010000020.1 GCA_910586665.1 uncultured Duncaniella sp. | reverse complement strand
TAGAGCGCGACACTGGCAGTGTCGAGGTGAGCGGTTCGAGTCCGCTATACTCCACAGGATTGGCGAGTTCAGAGCAGTATCTGAATTCGCTTTTTTGTTTTTTAATTATAAATCCATATCTTTGCAATGTTATGAAGCTGATAGAGATGAATATTGACAAGATAATCGCCTTGTGCAGGAAGTACAAGGTTGCTAAGCTGTGGGTATTCGGCTCTGTCCTCACCCCGCGTTTCAATGATCATAGTGATGTCGATTTTTCGGTTGTTTTTGATAAGAGCAAAATAGAGCTTCTTGATTATGCCGACAATTACTTCGATTTTTTGGATGATTTGAAGAGATTGTTTAAGCGTGATGTCGACCTCGTGTGCGAGGATTCGATAAAGAATCCCTACTTCCGCAAGGAACTCGACTCCACAAAAATACCCCTTTATGGATAATAATGTTGAAAAATATCTGTTCGATATTCTCGACGCCATTGTTGAGACGGAGGAGGAGACACAGAAGCGCGGCTGTCGGTATGAGACATTCTGTAGCGACAGAGTCTATAGAAAATTTGTTCAGATGAACATAAGTATAATAGGGGAGGCCATGAACCGTGTCTTAAAGACAGAGCCTGGGATAGGCATTACATCGGCCAGGAAGATAGTTAATACACGGAATCTTATGATACATAGCTATGACAGTCTTGACAAAGAAATAATGTGTGGCATCGTCATGCGCCATCTTCCAATACTGAAAGGTGAGATACAGTTATTGTTAAGGAAAGACAATGCGCAATTAGGGGCCGAGGGCTAATCTGCCGATTGGCAAAATTTGGTGACCGATTGTTTTCGTTTGCTCTATCCGAATTTAATCCGTAATTTTGCATCAGGAAAGCGCGATTATTTTAGCTATGGAAATCTCATCGATCTGCATCTGCGGGGGAGGGAGTCTGGGCACTGTCATTGCCGGAGTCCTTTCTTCAAAAGGTATAAAGGTTAATCTATTGACGAATCATCCCGCGAGCTGGTCTCGCCGGATCAGCGTCACTGACCCGTGCGGGAAGATTTATGCCGGCGCCCTCGGCGGCGTGTCGGCGGAAGCCTCTGACCTTGTCCCTGATGCCGACATGGTGCTGCTCTGCCTCCCAGGTTTTCTCATCAAGGATGAACTCCTGCGCATAAAGCCTTTTCTTAAGCCCGGAGCCTTCGTGGGCAGCGTCTTTTCCTCGACCGGCTTCTTTTTCGAGGCGCTGCGCATATTCGGCAGCGACACCCCTCTGTGGGGGTTCCAGCGCGTGCCCTACATAGCCCGTGTCAGGGACTATGGCCATTCGGCGGCCCTGCTCGGCTACAAGGACAGCTACAATATAGCTGTCGAGAACGCCGATGCTGCCACAGCCGGGCAGCTGCGCCGCTTTGTCGAGGAATACTTCGAGCGTCCCACCTGCCTGCTCGGCAACTATCTCGAGGCGAGCATCACCAACAGCAACCCCCTCTTGCACACATCGCGCATCTACACTATTTTCAAGGACTGGACCCCCACGGCCACTTTCCCGCGCTGCCCCTACTTCTACGAGGAGTGGACCGACGAGGCTTCCGACCTCCTCATCCGCATGGACCGCGAGCTGTTTGACCTCATTGGCGTCCTCCCCGTCAACCCCGGTTTCATAAAACCCATACTCGAGTACTACGAGAGCAGCGACGCGTGTTCCCTTACCTCGAAAATCCGCTCGATAGAGAGCTTCAAGCGCATACTCTCGCCGATGACTGAGACCGACGGGGGCTTCACGCCCGACTTCACAAGCCGCTATTTCGTCGAAGACTTCGGCTACGGGCTGAAATACATCTACGAACTGGCCAAAAAGCACTCCGTAGTCACCTCCGTGATTGACACCGTATACCGCTGGGGCCGTTCAGTCCTGGAATCCCGCTGACAGCCCGTATCGTCACGGTTGCAGTAGAATAATAGCCATAATTATTTTGAAAATATTCACGCAAAGTGCTATATTTGCAGATATGAAGCTGATAGAGATGAATATTGACAAGATAATCGCCTTGTGTCGCAAGTACAAGGTCGCAAAACTGTGGGTATTCGGCTCCATCCTTACTCCGCGTTTCACGGACAAGAGCGATGTCGACTTTTCAGTTATATTCAAATATGACGAAATCAAAGATATGTTTATCACATTCTTTGATTTTATCTATGAATTGGAACAATTGCTTGGTCGCAAAGTCGATATGGTTGATGAGACAGCTGTCAAAAATCCCTATTTTCGAAAAGAGTTGGACAATACTAAACGGTTGATTTATGGATGAAAAAATTTATAAATCTCTGTTAGATATATTGGATTGTATAAATAATATAGAATCATTTATGGAGTCACGTCCAAAAATGTTTCAGACTTTTTGCGAAGATATATGTTTTAAAAATGCTGTCCAATGGAATATAGCCATTATTGGGGAGGCGATGAACAGGATTCTGAAAATTGATAAAGATATTCCAATCAGCTCCTCTCGTCAGATAGTGGCTACTCGTAATTATATCATACACGGTTATGATAGTTTGAGAGATGATATAGTCTGGTCTATTGTGATAAATCACCTTCCACTCCTTAAGAAAGAAGTAGAACAACTTTTAGATTCTTAGATATGAAGCTGATAGAGATGAATATTGACAAGATAATCGCCTTGTGCCGCAAGTACAAGGTCGCAAAATTGTGGGTATTCGGCTCCATCCTCACCCCGCGCTTCACAGACAAGAGCGATGTCGACTTTCTCGTAGATTTTGACGAAGATAAGATTCATCTGCTTGACTATGCCGACAATTTTTTTGACTTTGTCCATGAAATTGAGGGCGTGATCGGTCGAAAAGTCGACATGGTTGTCAACAAATCTATCAGAAACCCATTCTTCCGTCAGGAAGTTGACGAAACCCGCAGGTTGCTATGGAGCGTGCAATAAAGAAAACCCTCGGAGATATTCTCGGCGCTATCAATGAAATAGATTTTTTGTCTACTCCGTGATCTTCCTCAGAGCTTTCGATAGTTGGTCGGGGCAGGAGGTGCCTTTGAGGCCGCAGCGGATGCCCTCAAGACGGGCGATGACTTCCGAAGCCTTCATCCCCCTGACGAGCGAGGCTATTCCCTGGAGATTGCCGTTGCAGCCCCCTTCAAATCGTACATCCTTGATTACATCCCCCTCCGTCTCAATCTCGATGAGGCGCGAGCAAGTGCCCTGTGGGACATAGGTATATTTCTTGGTTTCCATAAATCGTTGCTTTGTATTTGTTAGTTTTTCAGGTATTTCAGTCTATTGCCCCAGTCTTCCATTGCGGCCTGGCGCCATTTGTAGACGGTCTCGGCTCCCTGGAGGTCGTGCCAGAATAGTTCGGAAGCGCTCTTGTCGGTATACCAGTCGGGACCTACCTTGTAGTCCGTGGGATATTCGCGTCCTGGCCAGATGTTCTCTACTGTGATTGCACCCTCGTATTGCGGGAAGCCGGGGATATGGGATGTGATTTTATAGGGGAGTGTGCCGGTGTAATAGGTGGAGTGGCGCACCACATAGTCTCCGTTGCCGAGATAGAAGCCGTCCCATATCTGATTGCGTATGTCGAGCTGGAAGCAGACCGAGTCAGGCGCTATGTCGTTGTTCACAGGGCCTTTGACATGAAGCTCGATTATCGAATAGATGGGCACGGTGTCTTTTTCGGTCGTGGGACGGTAGAATACCGGGCGGGCGCTGCGTGAGGTAGGTTCGAAGCTTCCTCCCCATGATTCCCCCTGCGGGTCATAGGGGTCGCCGTCCATGACATAGAGGAGCGCCGGGGTATCGCCCATCTTGGGTATGCCCTTGTAGTAGTTTATAAAGTCGGCTCCGAGGTGTCCGGCTCCTTTGAGATAGGCGTCGTAGTAGCCGGCATTATACTTGTCCTTGACCTTGTTCTGCGTGATGAAGCCACGATAGGCGGCATTGTCCTCGATTATCCAGAGGTTGGGGAAGTTCTTCACTATATATGCGTAGCTGTTGGTGCTCCATTTCTTGTTCGGGCCGCCGATCCAGTAGACGCGTATCTTGTCCGCGATGTCGGGAGCGTCGTGCAGGGCCTGGGCCACGTCGTCAAGGCCGCCCCACACCGACACCCACAGCGGGCGCTTGTCTTTGCGACGTGCACATTCGATAATCCAGTCCGACCCTTCTGTCGCCGTGGTGTATCCGCAATAGGGAGCGGCACACTTGCGCCCCTGCTTGGTCATGGCGCGGAGCTTGTCGGGGGTGGTAAGTCCCTTTATATGCTTGCTGAGTTTGGGGAGGTCCTTCTCAAAGAGGTCTATCATACGGAGGATTTCCTCCTTGTTGCCCGAGCCGTATGAGGGGGATGAAACCAGCCCTTCCAGGTCAAAACAGTCTGTATACATAAGAGCATGTGCCATCGACTGGTTGTCGTCAGGGTCGGTACCGCCTATGTCGGTGCTTATCAGCACGCGGTGCTTGCTTTTTCCAGCTCCGAAAACTGATGCCGGCATAACGCATATTGTCAGGATTGTCGTCAGTAAAATAAGTTTTTTAAATTTCATGTAAGTAATCTTTAAGGATTTTGGTGTTATGTCCGCAAAGATAAATAAAAAACGAAAATAAACAAAATGAAACGAAATGAAATCAAAAATATAAACGAAAGATAGTATAAAACTACAATTCGTCATCTCCATGCGTTTATTTTTTGTTATCTCACGGATGATGCTTAAATTTGCCGTGGAGAAAAGTTGAAACTATACGTTATGACAGTCGGAGAATTTGCAGACCTCGTCAGGGCCAAGCTGCCCTACAGCGCCAACCGGCAGCAGTCGCTGCTCATTGACGCCCTGGCGCGCTTCTGCTCGTCGGCCACCCCCTCCGACTCCGTCTTCATCATCAACGGCTATGCCGGCACCGGCAAGACCTCACTCACGGGCGCGCTCGTCAAGGCGCTCGAGGAGGTCGGGCGCCCCGTGGTGCTCCTCGCCCCGACCGGGAGGGCGGCCAAAGTGTTCAGCGCCCATTCCGGCCACCCCGCCTACACCATACATCGCAAAATCTACCGCGGCTCTGCCGGCGGCATGGGTGGAGGCTACCTCGCCCTCCAGGACAACCGCCTCGAGAGCGCCGTGTTCATCGTCGACGAAGCTTCTATGATAGGCGACTCCGATAGCGACAGCGGCATGAACCTCTCCGGCGGACTCTTGGAAGACCTCTTGCAATTCGTGTTCACCGGCGACAACTGCCGCCTCATCCTCCTCGGCGACGTCGCCCAGCTTCCCCCGGTGGGGAGCGTCGAAAGCCCTGCCATGTTTCCCATGCGCTTCAAGGAGTTAGGGCTCCACGTCTCACGCGCTGTCTTGACTGACACCGTCCGCCAGTCGCGCCGCTCGGGCATTCTCCGCAATGCCACCTGGCTGCGCCGCGCCATGCTCCTTGACCCCCTCCCCGCGCCGCGTCTCTTCGTCGAGGGTCACTCAGACATAGCCGTCCTCGCCGGCGACGATGTCCTCGACGCCATCGGCAACTGCTATCGCGAATATGGTCCGGGAGAGACAGCCGTCATAACCCGCTCCAACCGCCGCGCGACGGCCTTCAACCTCGGTATACGCTCCCAGATTCTTGACTACGAGGAGGAACTTGTCAAGAGTGAGCGCTTGCTCATCGCCAAAAACAACTACACCTGGGCAGCCAAGGTCAAGGGGCTCGACTTCATAGCCAACGGTGACGTGGCCGTGGTCACATCCGTCAATTCCACGGAGGAAAAATACGGCTTCCGCTTCGCCAACGTCACCCTCCACCTCCCCGACCGCGACGTGGAGCTTGACTGCCGCATCTTCCTCGACACCCTCACCGACGAGAGCGCCTCGCTCTCCCGCGAGCGCATGGAGTCGCTCGCCCGGGCCATCATCGAGGACCCCGAGGTCAACGCCCCCGACGTCGCATACGACACGCGCCTGCGCCGTCTGCGGACCGACCCCTATTTCAACGCCCTCCAGGTCAAATATGCCTACGCCGTCACCTGCCACAAGGCCCAGGGCGCGCAGTGGCGCAACGTTTTCATCGACCTCGGCGGCATACCACCCGAAGCCCGCGAGGCCGACTTCTACCGCTGGCTCTACACCGCCACTTCCCGCGCCACCTCCCGCCTCTACTACCTCAATCCCGACGAATCTATGTGTTGTTAGGATGTAATTGCAGAAAAATTCGTATATTTGCATAACGAATTTGTGCAAAATGGATCTCCCTTTTAGTTTATGCAGTAGGAGCTTGGTTTGAAATTCCATTTTGGAATCTCAAGGAGCTTTAATCTGTAATATAAGCGAGGATATTCATCCCATCGTCTGCAAATAGGATTCAAGTAAATATAAATTATATGGATAACACCCCCTTAAATCCATTAGAACATTCGTCCTCCGAAAAATGGACCGAGATTGAGCACCTCCCCGAATGGGACGAGGAATTTTACCACGTCTATACGGCCAAGAAGTTTGGAAAATGGCTCATGCTCAAGACTCTCCGCCCCGAATACAAGGGTATCCCCGAGTACGAGCAGATGATTGACAAGGAGTTCGAGGTGCGCTACAACCTTGCCCACCCCCACATCATCATGATCAACGATTATGAGGAGGTGCCGGGTCTCGGCAGATGTATCATCACCGACGACGTCTACGGCGACTCCCTCGCCAAGCTCATAAAGGAAGGAAAGGTGACCGAGGAGCACATCCAGAAGATACAACACCAGCTCCTCGATGCCCTCGACTATATCCAGGCCAACCACCTGCAGCACCATCCCCTCTCCCCCTCGAGGGTAATATTCACCGAAAACATCGGCAATCTGAAACTCATTGACGTAGGCTTCGACCAGAAGGCCCACATCACCCCCAAGGATACCGAGGAGGACATCCGCAACTATGGCGAGGTGCTCATGGCCGCGCTCGACGCCGTCCCGACAGCCCATCCGCGCCTGCGCAAGGTGGCCGAGCGCTGCATGAATCCTGACCCAGCCAAACGCTACCACGATGTCAGCTCCCTGCGCATGGCCCTGGCCGACCGCAAGCTCAATAATATCTACGTCGCAATCATAGCCTTCCTCCTCGCAATGATAGCCCTGCTTCTCTGGCTGAACTCACCCTACCGTCCCGCCACTCTCGAAGAGACGGCGACGGAAACCTCTGTTGAAAATACGCATTGAAAATAAGTATGTCTGTAACCGTAAAGGCTGTAGAGCCTACAAAGAAAGAGATAAAGAAATACGTCAAATTCGGCATAGACCTCTATGACGGCAACCCTTGCTTCGTCCCGACGCTTGTCTTCGACGAAGTCCACACACTGCTCCCCTCCAAGAATCCTGCCTATCACTACTGCCGGGCGCAATGCTTCATGGCCTACCGCGACGGAAAGCCTGTCGGGCGCATAACGGCCATTATCAACGACCGCCTCAACGAGAGCACCGGCCGCAAGGAGGCCCGCTTCGGCTTTGTCGACTTCGTTGACGACGACGAGGTCTGCGACGCCCTCTTTGCCGCAGCCGAGGGGTGGGCGCGTGAGCGCGGCATGACCGAGATTATCGGCCCTATGGGATTCACCGACATGGACCGCGAGGGTATGCTCGTCGAAGGTTTCGACGAGATGGGTACTATGGCCACAATCTACAACTACGATTACTATCCCCGACACGTCGGACGCCTCGGCTACGTCAAAGACACCGACTGGGTGGAATTCCGCATCACCATCCCCGACAAAGTCCCCGACAAGATGACCCGTATAGCCGAGATTGTGATGAAGAAGTACGACCTGCGGATTCTGAAATACACCTCGGCGAAAAAAATCAAGGCCGACTACGGCCACGCCCTCTTCGACCTCATCAACGAGACCTACGCCGACCTTTACGGCTACTGCACACTCACCGAACAGCAGATTGACTATTACATCGATATGTATCTCAGCATCCTGCGCCTCGAATATGTCAGCGTGGTCGTCGACCGCGAGGGCAAGCTCGTCGGTGTCGGTATCTCCCTCCCTTCACTCTCCGAAGCGCTGCGCAAGTCGCGCGGGTGCCTCTTCCCCCTCGGCTGGATGAGGATACTCAAGGCAATGAAGGGACACAACGACGTAATCGACCTCCTTCTCATAGCTGTCAAACCCGAATTCCAGTCGAAGGGTGTCAACTCGCTCTTCTTCTACGACCTCCTCAACCTCTATATCAAGAACGGTGTGAGATATGCCGAGACAAACCTTGAGCTGGAGAGCAACTCCCAGGTGCAGTCGCAGTGGGAGTACTTCGAGCGCCGCCAGCACCGCCGCCGCCGCGCTTTCCGCAAGCAGCTCTGAGCCTAAAACGCCATGCCATGAACGAGCCACTCAAAATACTTTTCGTCGGTGACGCCTCCTCCTTCCACCGCACCCTCGCCCGTGGGCTCCAGAGCCTCGGGCACGAGACGGTCGTGGCCTCCCACGGCGGCTACTGGCTCAATACCGGGCGCGACATCGACCTGCGCCGCCGCTTCAAGGGGAAGCTCGGCGGTCTCGACCTATGGCTGAGGCTCAGATTCGGACTCCGAGAGCGCATGAAGGGTTTCGATGTCGTGTCTATAGCCGCACAGAGCTTCGTCGACCTAAAACCGCTGCGCAAAATTCCGATTTTCGACTTTCTGAAAGGCAACAACCGCTCGATTTTCAACACAGCCCTCGGTACCGATCCCAACTATGTGCTCCAAAGTCTCGACCCGTCGTCGCCGGTTCGCTATAACGAATTTAAGATTTACGGCGAGGATGCTCCATATCTGAAAGCGAACCCCACGATTTGTGACGAGTGGCTCACGGACGACCTGCTCACGCTCGACCGCCACATATATGGCAACATCGACGGTGCCACCTCGGTGCTCTATGAGAACGACGTCGCCCTCCGCCGCACACTCCCACCCGAAAAGATAGCCTATACCGGCATACCGATTGATACCGACGCCCTCCGGCCCGTCGAGCTGCCTGACCGCCCCGAGAAAATACGCATTTTCCTCGGTCGCTACAAGAACCGTCTCCTTGAGAAGGGCACCGATGTCATGGAGCACGCCGCCCGTGCCATAGTGGACCGCTACCCCGGCAAGGCCGAACTCATTATTGTCGAGAACCGGCCATACGACGAATATCTGGAGCTGCTGAAGTCGGCCCACATCGTCCTCGACCAGCTCTATAGCTACACCCCTGCCACCAATGCCCTGCAAGCCATGTCCTACGGGCTTAACGTCGTCTCCGGGGGTGCCCCCGAGTTCTACGACTTCATAGGGGAGCGCGAACTCCGCCCGGTGCTCCATGTAGAGCCTTACTACGAATCCGTATGCGATGTCCTCGAACACGCCGTCCTCCACCCCGAAGAGCTGCGTCCCCGCGGATTGCAGGGACGCGAGTTCGTCGTGAAGCACAACGACTACCGCACCGTAGCCCGCCGCGCCCTCGACTTCTGGCAGCGGCGCATTAGAATCAAGGAATCATGCTGACTCTCGACGTACTCATAGTCACCCATACACCGGAGGGCATACAGCGGGTTGCCGACATGGATCTTCCCCATGTCGACAGGGTACGCTATATAGTCTCGTGGCAGAATCATCGCAACGCGCCGATTCCACGCGAACTGGCTTCGCGGGTCGACCTTGCCGTCTATCGTCTCGATGTCCCCGGAATCAGCAACAACAGGAATAATGCCCTTTACCATTCGACAGCCGATATATGCCTCATGGCTGATGACGATCTGCAATATCTTCCCTCACAGTTGGAAGCGGTCATAAGGACTTTCGAGGAGAATCCCGGGGTCGATTATGCCTCATTCATGTATGAGGGGGATGGTGGGAAGCTCTATCCGGCTTCGGAATGTGATTTGGCTGAGTTGCCGAAAGGTTTCTACCAGTCGGCGATAGAGATAGCTGTCAGACGTGACAGTCCCGCAGGGAGACTCCGTTTTCATCCGGCCTTCGGCCCGGGCTCTCCGCGGCTCCATGCGGCCGAGGACGAGATGTTTCTCCTGACGGCAAGGCATATGGGTGTGAAATGCCGTTTCTTCCCGATTGTCATTACTCGACACGAGGGACTTAGCACCGGCAACCGGCCGATTGACAATCGCTATGTGCTTTGGGCGGCAGGTGCGTTTATAAATTATCAATATCCTCTCACGTCGCTCCTGCGCATCCCGTTGAAGGCCTGGAGGCTCCGCAGGGCCGGGCAGGCCGGTTTTTTCTACAGCCTCTATAATATGCTCAGAGGTGTGGCCTACGCATCGCATAAGGTGGTGCCGCAATGGAAGGAGGGCGCCCATGAGTAGCGGCCTCTCCGCGCGGGTGCTCAAAGTCATGAGCGTATTCGGCGGAGTCCAGGCCCTCGGCGTGCTTTGCTCTATAGTGCGCATCAAGTTCGTGGCCCTTTGGCTCGGGCCGGCCGGCATAGGTCTTTTCGGCATCTTCAACGGTGCTGCCGACATGCTAAAGACCCTCACGCAGCTCGGCTTCCGCGACAGCTCCGTGCGCGACGTAGTGGCCCATCGCTCATCACCCTCGCTGGGGACTATCGTCACCGTCATACGTCGTTGGGGCTTCATCCTCGGCATCCTCGGCGCTGTCGTCATGGCCGGAGCCGCCCCGCTGCTCAGCCTGAAGACTTTCGGCAACTACGACCAAACCCTCTCCTTCGTCACCCTCGGCCTCGCGCTCTTCCTGATGTCGCTCTCCTCGGCCGAACAGGCCCTGATGCAGGGCATGGAGCGTCTGCGCGGCCTCGCGAAGGCATCTGTCTTCGGCATGGTGGCCGGACTGGCGGTCTCCCTCCCTATGTATCGTTTTTGGGGACTGTCAAGCGTGGTTCCCTCGATTATAGCCTATACCGCGGCCACCTGCGCCGCGCTCATCTGGTATCGCGTCCGTGGGATAAAGGCACCTGCGCCCGTGACGCTCGCCGACACTCTCTCCACCGGGCGCCGCTTCATCGTCCTCGGGGTCTACATGACCTCTGCCGACTTCATAGCCCAGCTCGTAAGCTACATCTTCCTCTCCTGGCTCAACATGGGAGCCGGCGGGAGCGAGGTGGGCTACTACCAGGCCGGTTTCACAATCATCAACCGCTACATCGGCATGGTGCTCACCGCTATGGTCGTCGAGTACTATCCCCGCCTCTCGTCGGCCCTCCCGTATCCTCGGCGCATCCCGGTCTTCGTGGCCCACGAGATGTCGCTTCTACTCCTTGTCATAGTCCCGGCTGTGCTGCTCCTCATATCACTCGCACCCTGGGTGGTGAGTCTGCTCTACACCGCCGATTTCGCCGTGACCGTCCCCTTCGTCACCCTCGCAATGACCGGCGTACTCTTCCGCGCTATGTCATGCGCGCTTGCCTACGTCATTCTCGCCAAGGGTGACGGCATCACCTATCTCGTGACCGAGTCGCTGAGCGCCGCGACTGCACTGGTGCTCAACATCGGCGCCTACCGTCTCTGTGGGCTTGGAGGACTGGGCGTGAGCTACACCCTATGGTACTTCGCCTACTTCGTCATCGTCAGCGCTGTCTACACCCGCCGCTATTCCATGCGCCTTCCCCGCCGCACTATGCTTCTTGCCGCCGGCTCGGTGCTCATGGTATGCGGATGCTCGCTGCTGGCGCTGTGCTTCGATTCGCTCATCATACTTCCGGCTGCTGTCATAGCCGCCATTGTCTGCCTCCGCGCCCTCTACCGCCTGATAGCCCGCAGGCGCGGCAGCCGATGAAAAAAACTTGTTTGTTTCCCTCATTGTTAGTAAGTTTGTAAGCTCACTGTTTCAAAAAATAAATACACATACCAATGAAATCGAGATTCCTCACCATGCCGGCGCTTGTCGCCTTGATTCTCGCCGCGCTTCTTCCCTCCTGTTCAAAAGAGAGCCGACTCCTCGACGCCATACCGTCAGATGTTGACCAGGTCATGGTCCTGCGCCTCAAGACAGCCCTTGAGGACGCGGGCTATAAGTTTGAACCCTCCGGCGTGAAGGCTCCCGAGGGTCTTGACGTGCCCGGACGCCTCGCCACTTTCGCTGAGCTTGTCGGTAAGCTCGACGCCTCGGGCGCCTGCGATGTCAATTCGGTCGCTGTCGCCACTTCCGGCAACCAGCAGGTCAAGTTCGTGACGATACTTGTCAGCGATGCCGGGAAGTTCAAGGAGGCAATGTCCGGGGCCGGGATGGAATGGACCGACGAGATAGGTAACTACTCCTGCGGTACTACCAGCGCAGGCATGTCGGTGCTTCTCGACAAGGAGAGGGTATGGTTCGTTACTGCAACTCCATCCGATGCCGTGGCTGTTGTCGACGCCCTCCGCAAGAGAGCTGACAAGAATCCTGTCACTTCCCTTGCCGGCGTCACCGACCTTCTCGAAGGGCCGGGACTCGTCAATGCGGCAGTCCGCCAGGGCGCTCCTGCCAAGAAGGGAGCCAAAGAGCCAAATGCCGCTCAGACCACACGCTGGGCCACTTTTACGGGGGATATCAAGGACAATGCACTCGTGGGTCGCAGCGTTATCATGGAGGGTGACGGTAAGGTCATTCCCTTCGAGGGGCTTCAGCCGGTCAACCAGGCCGTGCTTTCCTACGTCCCCGCTGATTTCAACATCGTCCTCGGGCTCGGAATCACTCCTGATTTCGACTGGAGTTCTGTCACCACGCTCATAGGCGCCTTCGGCGGATTCCAGGCACGCGGTATGCTCGCCGCGGCCACCCCCTACCTCCAGGCTCTCGACGGGACAGTGCTCCTCGCAGCCGGCCCTGCCAACGATGAGGCTTATACAGACGTTGACCCCGGCAACTGGCGATTCCTTCTCATGGCGCGCCTCCCTCAGGATAAGATAAACGACATCATGGGCATGGTCAGAAGCTCTCTCTTCATGGCCGGTATCAGTCCGCGCATGGCTGGCGACGCGCTCATGGTGATTCCGCAGTATGGGATGGACCTCTACATCGGGAATGTCGACGGTTACTTCGCCGTCTCCAACATGCCCTTCGACCCCAACCGTCAGAACCAGCTCGCGCCCCTCTTCGACGGTAAGAACGGCGCCTTCACCCTTAATCTCCCGAGCCTCCAGCTCTTTGGCGCCGACCTTCCGGCCTTCGGTATCTCTGTCAAATCGCAGGTGGGCGCTGACAACACCGACTTCCGCCTCTCGCTCACAGGCACCGATACCCCGATTTTCCGAGCCATTCTCGAAGCCGTCATATAACACCTTGGGAAATGATTGAAGAAATAACGCTGAGGGCGGTGCTCCCGCATGTGTTTCGCGACAGCCGGCATGAATCGCCCGTCAAGGACTCTGAAATATGGCTGCGGGAGAGTGTCAGCTTCCGCCGCGGCCGCTGCTACATCATCGAGGCGGAGAGCGGCACAGGCAAGTCGTCGCTCTGCTCCTACATCTACGGCAACCGCCGCGACTATGAGGGCACAATCCTCTTCGACGGCGCCGACATAGCCCCCTTCGGTATCGCCCGCTGGTGTGAGCTGCGTCGCCGCGCACTCGCGTGGCTTCCGCAGGAGATGCGCCTCTTCCCTGAACTGACGGTCATAGAAAACATAGAAATCAAAAACCGACTTACAGGCTTCCGTTCCCGCGCCGACATCATGGGCATGCTCGAGCGGCTCGAGATTGCCAACAAGGCCGACATCCCGGCTGCAAAGCTCTCCGTCGGGCAGCAGCAGCGCGTGGCCATCATCCGCGCCCTCTGCCAGCCCTTCGACTTCCTTCTCATCGACGAGCCGGTGAGCCACCTCGACAGCCGTAACAACGAGACCGTGGCCTCGCTCATCGACTCCGAGGCCCGACGCCTCGGCGCGGGGATAATCGCTACCTCCGTCGGCAACAAAATCCGCCTCCGGGACTACGAACTCATGAAACTCTGATATGTCAAAGAATATAGTATGGCGCCTGCTGAGGCGCAACATCAGTGTAGGACAGATTGCGGGCTATGCGCTGGCCAACCTCGTAGGTCTCGCGATAGTCCTCACGGCAATCCAGTTTTATCGCGACGTCACCACAGTCTGGGAGGATGAGGACTCGTTCATCTCCGAGGACTATGTCATAATATCCAAGAAGGTGAGCGGGGTAGGGGGCGCATCGGCCTCGACCCGCTTCGGGAGCGACGAGATTGCCGACATTGCCTCGCAGCCCTGGGCGCGCAAGGTCGGTAGCTTCAACTCCGCGGCCTTCAATGTCTATGCCAAGGTCAGCTTCGGGGGCAGTTCTATTGGCTCCGACCTCTTCCTGGAGTCGATACCCGACGATTTTTTTGACGTCTCGCCCGAGGGGTGGGGCTACGAGCCAGGCCGTTCCGATTATGTGCCTATCATTCTTTCGAAGGACTATCTATCGCTCTACAATTTCGGCTTCGCCAACTCGCGCGGGATGCCGCAGGTGTCGGAGGACGTCATAAGCATGGTGCCGCTCCAGCTCTCGCTCAGCGGCAACGGGCGCCAGGAGTGGGTCGACGCCCGCATCGTCGGCTTCTCCTCCCGACTCAACACTATCGCCGTCCCCGAGGAGTTCATGGACTGGGCCAACAGCCGCTTCTCCTCCTCGGCACCCTCCACGCCCTCGCGTCTGATAGTGATGCTCGACAAGCCGGGCAGCCCCGAAGCAGAGAGCTACCTCGAAAGTCACGGATATGAGACTGCCGGCGACCGTGGCTCGAACAGCAAGGCGGCCTATTTTCTCTCGCTCGTCACCTCGGTGGTCATAGCTGTCGGGCTCATCATCAGTATCCTCGCCTTCTTCATACTCCTGCTCAGTATCTACCTGCTCTTGCAGAAAAATCGAGAGAAGATACGCGAACTGATGCTCCTCGGCTACTCCCCCGCTCAGGTGTCGCGCCACTACCACCTTATTATTATATGTGTCAATGCCGCCGTGCTCATCTGCGCCGTCGCGGTCATGCTTGCCGGCTCCGCATACTGGCGCACGCCACTCTCCGCGCTCGGCGTCGACGCCACATCCCCCTGGCCGACAATCATCGTCGGACTCCTCCTGACCCTCCTCGTCACCGCCGGCAACCTCGCCGCCATCACCCGCACCATCCGCAAATCGTTCTTCGGGTAACTTGTAGATATAATTGGTATATTGTTGCAAAATAGGTTATAAATGCTTATCTTTGTGTAAAATATAAAAGAAAAAATGGCAACGACTATAAAATCATCTCCCGAGCTATGGGGTGAATCTGCTAAGGAATTTGACCGACTTGCAGATGAAAATGCAAAGAGGCCAACTCCTCGACTTAGTGATGAGGAGGAAAGAGGACTTCGTGAATTTTTTCGCCGCTCAAGAGAATTTGTATTCCCCTGGCAGAAGAAATGAATATGTATACCCTTAACCTCGAACAGGATTGTGTCATGATTAGGCTTAATAGTGACATAATTGCCAACTGCTGTCGTTTTGAATGTGGCAATCAGGATTTAGATGAATTTTTTAATCAGGACGCGCTTCTATATGAGGAAGAGTTACTTGGAAAAACCTATTGTTGGCTGCTTCGTGATAAGCCAGACACTATTCTCGCAATGTTTACGATAGCTAACGACAGCATAAAAACCCATGATATTCCTAACAATATACGCAACCGTATTCAAAGGCATGTCGCGAATCCCAAAAGAGGTCGAACATATCCGGCTGTTCTTATCGGCCGTCTTGGTGTGAATAAATCATATCAAGCGAAGGGTCTCCATATAGGAACGCAGGTAATGGATTTCCTAAAGAAATGGTTTCGCTCGGAAGATAATAAGACTGGCTGCCGTTTCATTGTCGTTGATGCTGTAAATGCCGATATGACATTGAAATTTTATCAGAATAACGGGTTCAGACCTGTATATTCATCCGCCGAAAGTGAAATGTCGTACTTTCATATCCCTGAAGGAGAAGTTTTAAGAACGAGAATGATGTATTACGACTTAAAGAATTAGGCGCTTTAATACATAAGGCTTAAAAAAATCCATAAAAATGGAATTTGGGGGTGGGAGGGGAGTTAAAATTGGTTAAGTGTTAAATCGGGTCGGGGGTATGAAAAATGCTTTTTAACACTTTGCTTTGCCAAGTGGAAAAAAATAACTAAATTTGCGAATTGAGTTTACGAACCTCTTCTCACAGGAGCTTCCGACCGCGGCTGAACCCCCGCGGCGCCAACAGTAACGAATGAAAGTTAAGATACACCGCGAAGGTACCAACATACTGATTGTGGTCATGCTGATAATGATTGTCATAAATCTTTCGGCATGGATGTTCATTCGCCCTGCGGTGATTCCGATTATCTTCTCGGCAATCTCTGCGGTGCTCTACCTCTTTATAGTCAATTTCTTCCGCTCGCCGCGCCGCACATTCCGCGGCGACCGCCACAATGTGGTGGTCAGTTCGGTCGACGGCACTGTCGTGGCCCTCGAGGAGGTCTTCGAGCCTGAGGTGCTGAGAAGGAAGGTGAGGATGCTGTCGGTGTTTATGTCGGTGCTCAATGTCCATGCCAACTGGTTCCCGATAGACGGCGAGGTCCTGCTGGTGCGCCACCACCGCGGCCGCTTCCTCAGCGCCTATCTTCCCAAGGCAAGTATTGAAAACGAGCGCTCGACGATACTCCTGCGTGCCGAGAACGGCCAGGAAATACTCGTCCGCCAGATAGCCGGCGCGGTGGCCCGGCGAATAGTCACATACGCCGAGCCGGGCGACCGGGCAAATATCGAGGACCACCTCGGATTTATCAAATTCGGCTCGCGTGTCGACATTTTCCTCCCCCTCGACGCCGAAATCTATGTGAAGATTGGCGACAAGACTACCGGCGGCGTGACCGAGATTGCCCGCCTGCGCGAGAATCATCACGACTGATTCCGCCGCCACCCTCTCCAAAGCAAATATCTCCCTTAAACTTCAAAGATCATCAATTGAAATCTGTCAAGACATATATCCCGAACACAATCACCTGCCTGAATCTGCTCTGCGGATGCGTGGCGGTGTTTTTTGCATTTAACCTCGACCTCGAATTCGGTGGTCTGCGCGCGCTCGCATGGGCTTTCATCGCCATCGGCGCCGCTTCGGTCTTTGACTTCTGCGACGGCCTCTCGGCGCGTATGCTTCATGCCTATTCACCTATGGGCAAAGAGCTTGATTCGCTCAGCGACCTCGTCAGCTTCGGACTCGCCCCTGCCTTCCTGGTCATGAACGTGATGCTCGACTGTGGCGCCGCCTCCTGGGCTGTCGCCTCGGCGCTGCTTATCGCCCTCATGGGTGCTCTCCGGCTGGCCAAGTTCAATGTCGACACCCGTCAGGCCACATCGTTTGTCGGCCTGCCGATTCCGGCCAACGCTATCTTTTGGATTGGTACCCTTGCGTGGATCAATTCCCACTACTACCCGGGCGACATAGCTATGGTAATCATCATCTTAGCCATATCGCTGCTCATGGTTAGCGAGTTGAAAATGTTTTCGCTCAAATTTGCCAACCTGTCGTTCCGCGATAATGTGCGCCGCTATGTCATCCTTGCCGCCGCTGTCCTCTTTGTAAGCACCGAGGGTCTTCCTGGCCTCGCATGGACTATCGTGCTCTATATCCTCATCTCGCTGCTCGGCAAGAAGACTGCTGTCGAGGAGTGAGGGAAAAACACATACATCAGAACACTACTACTTTTCATTTGTTAGAAAAACATGGTTACGTTTTTCGCTACTATACTTATAATATATCTGCTGTGGCTTGTCATAAAGCCTATGGTGATCAGCTATGCGCGCCGCAAATACACGCAGAAGGTCAATGATATGTTCAGCCAGGCCTTCGGCGCCAACGGTCCTGCCTTCCGTGAGCGCCACGAAAGGGCCGGACAGCAGTACGGCGGCTATCGTCAGCCGCCGCGCAGTCCCCGCCGGAAGAAAAAGATTTTCTCCCGCGACGAGGGCGAATATGTTGAATTCGAGGAAATAGAGGTCACGAGCGAGTATCGCTCGACATCCGCTTCGGATTCCTCCTACACTCCCCGTGAGCCTCAGGTCAGCGATGCTGACTGGGAGGATATACGGTAGACGATTTCCCTTACGACCATTTCGGCATCCTCCTCTGTGACCCAGGGGCCTGAGGGGATGCAGAGTCCGCGTCCGAACAGATGTTCGCTGACGCCGTTGACGTATGCGGGTGCGTCGGCGAAGACGGGCTGCAGGTGCATAGGCTTCCATAGCGGACGCGTCTCAACATTGAGCGCCGCCAGGTGGAGGCGTATGTCCTCAGGGGTGCAGCCGGTGATTTCGGGGTCAATCTCGATAGTGGATAGCCAGTAGTTGCTGTCGCAGTCGGGGGTAGGGTTGGAGTGGTAGGTTATGCCCTCGACGTCCCTGAAACGTTCCTCGTAGAGGGCGGCAAGGCGGCGGTGGTGGGCGAGATGGTCGGCGAGCACCGTCATCTGGCCGCGTCCGATGCCGGCGCTGATGTTGCTCAGGCGGTAGTTGAAGCCGATATGCTCATGCTGGTAGTAGGGGAAGGGCTCGCGCGCCTGTGTGGCAAAGAATATGGCCCGCTTCTTGCTCTCGGCGTCGGGGCAGATGAGAGCGCCTCCGCCGGAGGTGGTAATCATCTTGTTGCCGTTGAAGCTCAGGACGCCGTAGCGGCCGAAGGTGCCGCATTCGCGCCCCTTGTAGGTTGAGCCGAGCGCCTCGGCAGCATCCTCGACCACCGGGATGCCCCACTTCTCGCCTACGGCGCAGATTTCGTCGATGCGGGCGGGCATGCCGTAGAGATGCACGCCTATTATTGCCTTCGGCTTGCGCCCGGTCTTGGCGACGCGGTCGGCTATGGCTTCGTCGAGCAGGACGGGATCCATGTTCCAGCTTCCCGGCTCGCTGTCGACGAACACGGGTGTTGCTCCCTGGTAGACAACCGGGTTGGCCGAAGCTGCGAATGTGAAGCTCTGGCACATCACCTCGTCGTCCCTCCCGACTCCGAGCAGGACGAGTGCAAGGTGTATGGCCGCCGTGCCGGCCGAGAGGGCGGCAATCTCCTTCCCCTCGGAGGCAGGGTCGCCGTCGATGAGAAATTTTTTCAGGTCCTCTTCGAAGCCGTCGACATTTGGCCCGAGGGGCACGACCCATTCCTCGGCGAAGGCCTCGTTGATGAAACGCTGCTCCTCGCCGCTCATGTGGCAGAGGCAGAGGTGTATTCTATTGTTGTACATGGCTGGTATTCCTTCCTCCCCTTGTTAACGGGTCTCGGCATATTTTGCGGCGGCCTCGCGCAGGAGGGCTATTTTGCCCCACTGGGTCTCGTAGTTGAGTCCCTGACGCTCGCGGTCAGTGACCTTGAAGCCGCATGAGGGGCTGATGGAGAGGAGGCTGACGGGGACATAGCGGGTGGCCACGTCGATGGCAGTGAGTATGTCGGCGATGTTCTCCACGTTGGGGAGGGAGCCGTCTACGATACCTATGATTGCCCTCTTGCCGGCGGGGAGCCAGCGGAGGACGTTGATGTCCTCGGGCGATGACAGCTCGAAGGGGAGGAGGAAAGCGTCGGCATTGACATTCTCAAGCATCTTGCGCAGGAGTGTAAGCTCCTTCTCGTCAAACCAGCGGGGGATGCGGGTCTCGTCGGCGGCAATACTCATGGTGATTTCGAGGTCGGAGGGACGGTCGGCCACGGAGCGGTTGATGAGTGTGAGGAGCAGGTCGGTAATCTCGTCGGCGTTTACACCTCCCATGAGGAGCATGCGGTCAAACTCCGGGTCGCTCAGTCGGCCCCACACGCCTGTGTCGAGCTGGATGTGGCGGCAGCCGCGGCGGTAGAATTCGGCTATGGTCTTGCTGTAGGCCTCGACGATGTCGTCGACGAGCGTCCCGGGGCTTTCGTAGAGCTTGGAAATGTCGCCGTTGGAGCTTGTGAGTATGCGCATGTAAAGCTCTCCCGGGGAGGGGATGGTCTGGCGTACCTCCGCGCGGCCGGCGGTCAGCTTCTGCATGTGGGTGAATTTGTCGAAGAAGGGGTGTCCGGGGTTATATTCGATGCGCCCGGTGAAGCGGAGCAGGTCGTGGCGCACGACGTCGTCCTGGTATATGTGGCCCGTGTCGATTCGCTCGCGGCTCATGCCGTTGAAACCCTCCCAGAAATCGCGGTCCCAGCTCTTGCGGCGCATCTCGCCGTCTGTGACAATCTCGAGACCGGCTTCAATCTCGCGGTCGATGAGGCGGTCAATCACACGGTCCTCCTCGGCATGGTAGGCTTCTTCGCTGAGGTTGCCGCGGATTTTCTCGCTGAGGGCGTTTTCAAGTTCTTCGGGGGGCAGAAAGCTGCCTACGATTTCCACGCGGGGCATATTTGCGGTAGTTGTGTTCATAATCAGACATTTTTTGATTGGTATTCAGACAGATAAGTCCGGGAAATGTGATTGTCATTTAAATGCGCTGCAAAAGTAGCCATAAAACTTCACATTCCTTAACCCACAGAGTTAAAAATTATTAACTACGCTGGCACGGACAATTCTCTACGGGCTTGACGGCAAAGGAGTTGAACTCCATAGTGAGAGCGTCGAAGGTCAGGATGCGGTTTGTCAACGCGTCGCCCGTCCCGACTATCAGTTTGAGAGCCTCCGTGGCCTGGAGGGAGCCTATGACGCCCACGACGCTGTTCATGATGCCGGTTATCGCGCATGGGAGTTCAGCGTCGGGGTCGGTGGCCGCAGGGTCGAAGATGCAACGGTAGCATGCGCTCCCGGCGACGTGGGTGAAAAGCTGTCCCGACATGCGGGAGACCGCGCCGAAGACGAAACTCCTTCCTAAGCTGACGCAGCAGTCATTGATGAGCAGTCTGGTAGGCAGATTGTCGGTGCAGTCAATCGTGATGTCGTAGCCGCCGATGATTTCTGCGGCGTTTTCCTCGGTGAGCATCTCTGTCAGCGGCTCCACGCTTATGTCGGGGTTGAGGGCGCGCATCTTCTCAGCTGCGGATATGGCCTTGGGTCGACCGAGATCGGCGGTGGTGTGGGCAATCTGCCTCTGGAGGTTGCTCAGCCCGACGGTGTCGGCGTCGAGGATGCCGATGCGCCCGACGCCGGCTGCGGCGAGATAGATGGCGACGGGACTTCCCAGACCGCCGGCGCCGACGATGAGCACGCTGCTTCCAGCTATGTGTCGCTGCCCTTCGAGGTCTATCTCGCAGAGGGAGATATGGCCTTTGTAGCGGGTCAGCTGTTCCTTGCTCAGGTTGATTCGTGGTGTCACTGTCCGGGAGTTTTGAAGTTGTAGCCCGCTTCTTGTACCATCTCTATATCCTCATCGATTTGCGAGCCGACGGTGGTGAGGAGGTCACCCATGATGCTGCCGTTGATGCCAATGTGCAGGGCGCGGCGCTGGGCCTCCTTGCTGATGAAGGCGCGTCCGCCGGCGAAGCGGAGCACTGCATGCGGGTGGATGAGGCGGAATATGGCCACTGTCGCCAGTACCTCCCCGTCGGTGAGCGGTGCGGCGTTCTCGAGCGGAGTCCCGGGTATAGGGCAGAGTATATTGATAGGTATAGAGGCCGGGCGCACCCTGCGCAGCGCCAGAGCGAACTCCACGCGCTGCTCCATAGTCTCACCCATGCCGATTATGCCGCCGCTGCATATCTCCATACCGGCTTCGCGGGCGGCCTCGATGGTCTTGATTTTGTCCTCGATGCTGTGGGTGGAGCAGAGGGTAGGGAAGTGGGAGGGGGCGCTCTCGAGGTTGCAATGGTAGCGGCGGACCCCCGCTTCGCGTAGCTTCATCATGGCCTCCCGGTCGAGCAGGCCCATTGACGCGCAGAGATATATCCCCTCCTTGGCCGAGAGCTCGCGGTAGTAGTCGCAGATTCTGTCGAAGGTCTTGCCGCCGACGTTGCGGCCGCTGGTGACGAGCGAGAAGCGTCCGATGCCGCGGCTGCGGTTGTAGTCGGCGAGCTTCATGCAGGTGTCATGGTCCACGAGGGGGTAGACGTCGATATCGGTATTGTGGCGGGCTGACTGCGCGCACCATTTGCAGTCCTCCGGGCAGCGGCCGGAGCGGGCGTTGATGATAGAGCAGGAGTCGAAATCGCGGCTGCCGAAGCGAGCGGTCACCTCGGCGGCAGCCTCGAGCAGCCCTTCCGGGTCGGCTGATGCTATCTCTGTGAGGCTTTGGGCCTCGGCTTCGCTGAGTTCGCCGCCGGCAAGCACTTTTTCCTTCAGGTATTTTATGTCGGTCATCTGATTGGATATTGATTGGTGGGTGCAAATATACGCAGAATATTTCGCTTGCTTTTGCTTTATCGCACTAAAATGGGGCTCCGCGGGCTGTAACTTTGCGCTGTGTGACCGTGGAAGCGAGTCTTCCCGATATGTTTTCCAAAAAAAGTCTATACTCCAACCCTTCTAATACCTAAAAAATAGCAATGAAACTCTGCCTCAACCCCTCCGATATGCTCGAACAGTGGCGCCTACATTCCGGCTACTCCCTCCCGCTGGCCGATGCCGTCTGCCGCCGCAACGACGGCATCGACCTCGACACTATAATGCGTGCCGACCTCAACGCCTGGTATCGCCGGCTCCTTGCCGAGGGGGAACCGGGACAGCTTGCGCCCGAGGACTTCTCACACTCCGTCGTGCTCACACCCGGAGACGACGGCGGCACCATTGTAAGCCTTCCGCCGGAGGTGGTGAGGGTGACGGAGGTGCGCCTGTCAGGCTGGACGCGCCCGGCCCGCATCGTCACCTCCCCCACCCACATCCTCGCCGCACGCCAGCTCCATCCCTTCACCCGCGCCACCCGGTCGCACCCCGTGGCACTCTTCGTCGGAGGCACGCTGCGCCTCTATCCCGCGTCATCTCCCGGCGACTCCCTCCTCTCGCTCCGCTGCGTCACCCTGCGCGAGGATGAATATCGCATCGACGACTCGGCTTTCTCATCCCTTCATCCCTAAACCCAAAACCTTCACCCTTAAACCCTAAACTGTACCATGTTTCTTCAAAACCGCGCTGTTTTCGAGGCTGCCCGCGATGCCTGGCGCCTCCACGCACCGACCCGCGCCCGCCGGCGCCGTCTGATGCAGCACACTTATGGCGACCAGTGGAGCGACCCGGTGGAAACCTCCGAATATGGCTGCATCACCGAGCACGACAAGGCTGTCATGGCCGGCATGAGGCCGCTGACCAACAATCTCCTGCGCTCGCTCGTCAAGAGTATCGTAGGCCGCTTCCGCTACAATATCACCCGGGAGGGGGAGGAGCCTTCCGAGGTCCTGCGCCGCCTCCGCGCCGACAATTTCCTCTCCGAGCTTGACAGCCGCGCACTCGAGGAGTATCTCATATCCGGCTGTGTCATACAGAAGGTGGTCTGCGAGCGCCGCTCAGGGGGAGGCCTCGGAGTATGGGTCGACAACATCAGCCCTGAAAGCTTCTTCTGCAACCGCTTCCTCGACCCTCGCGGTAACGATATACGCATTGTCGGCATGGTCCACGATATGGGTGTCGACGAGCTCAAACTCCGCTTCGGCCACGGCTCGCGCCGCCGCTGCCAGCGCCTCGAGCGCGCCTATCGCGAGCTGCGCAGCCGCCGTATGGACGAGTCGCTGTTCTCGGCCGATTCTGATATACTGGCCGACTTCACGCGCCCGCGCAGCCCGGAGCTGTGTCGCGTGATAGAGGTCTGGACCTTCGACATCGACTCTTCGTCGCCTCACGTCGACCCCCACTGGCACTGCCGCTACCTCCTGCCCGACTCGAGGGTGATCGACGAGAGCCGGTCGCATCTCCCCTCGGGCTCCCACCCCTTCGCGGTGAAGTTCTATCCCCTCACCGACGGCGAGATTCACCCCTTTATCGAGGACCTCGTCGGGCAGCAGAAGCACATCAACCTCCTCGTCACCACAATTGACCATATCCTTGCCAACAGCGCCAAGGGCGCGCTCCTCATGCCTGTCGACGCCCTCCCCAAGGGGGTTGACATGGAGCAGGTGTCCAATCTCTGG
Organism: uncultured Duncaniella sp.; assembly: GCA_910586665.1. GTDB lineage: Bacteria > Bacteroidota > Bacteroidia > Bacteroidales > Muribaculaceae > Duncaniella. Next base: position 35,581 of record CAJUIX010000020.1, on the reverse strand, counting down.
AGCAAGCCGGGAAGCGTGATTCCTATCAACTCCGGCTGCCGACAGCTGCCGACGGAGATTACTTCCCAGGGACGCAGCGAGGGGGCGGCGCGCCTGCTCGACATGGAGATGAAGCTTTTCCAGCAGATTTCCGGTGTCACTTCGGCGCTCCAGGGGCAGCCATCAGGCTCCTCTACCTCGGCTTCTCTTTATGAGAGCCAGGTCTATAATTCGACCATAGCCCTGCTCGACCTCTATGAGAGTTTCAATTCATTCCGCGAACTGCGCGACCGTATCGCATTGGAGTATATTAACATCTTTTTACACTGATGTGCGCGGTATTTTCACTGTTGGTGTGGTATATTTGCCAATACAAAACTAACATAATAACCATTTTTTTATAACATTTAAATTATAAACCACATTATGCTAACCCTCATTGACCTCAGAAACCGCCATTTCATCGCAGAAGTGAAGCGCATCATGGACTCCGCCACCCCGGGTGCAGCCCTCGACCTCTCCCGGGTGGCTGCACAAGCGGCGCTCTCACCGGCACCGGCCTATTACTGCACCTACGACTACGCCCTGCGCATGCTCCGGGTGCTCCGTCACGGATGTCTGCGCTTGAGCCGCGACCGCCGCTATGCCCTGTGGCTCGAACTCAACGCCCGCTCGGAGCGCCTGATGCAGAGCCGCGGCGTCAACCTCCCGACGGCACTCGCCTCGGTGCTTGCCGACGGCCATGCCTCGCAATACTTCATTGCCCCTACGACGGCCCTGAAGCTCGTCTACCGATATTTTGATTTCCAAAACAAGAAACTCTACATGCCATGACCTTTTCACTCTCCCTGTCATCGATTTCCGACAGCGTATGCGCTCTTGCGGCCTTCGAAATGCTCACTGCCACGCCTGACCAGCGTCTCCTGCTCGCGCCTCTGCTCGACCGCGGGCGGCCGGAGCCGCTGCTGACGATAATCCGCTCGTCGTTTGCAGCGACGGTGCTCGAGCTCCTCCCCTTCGTCAGCGACATGGCCGGCATGGACGACGACGGGGAGTCGGGCCTTCTCAGTCTCGACATCCGGCTCCCCGCGTCGGTCCCCGCCACGCCGCTGCGCCGGCAGTTGGAACGGGCCGTCGCGATGCACGTCCTCGAAAGCTCACTCCTCGCCACCTCCCCCGCGCTTGCCGAAAAATTTGCTTCCGCTCGCCGCGAGGCCGTATCCACAATCCGCTCCGCCCTCACCACCCCATTTGTCCGAAAACCTTATTTCTAACCACATTATTAGGTTGTTGCAAATAGTTTTTGTAGGTTAGTTACTCTCCCCCAGCCAATTTCTCGGAATTTATTGCTAATTTTGCGGTCATGAATCAGAATGACACACTTCCCACAGGCGTGGCGGTCTATTGCGCCTCGTCGTCCGACATAGCTCCTGTCTACATGGACACCGCGCGCCGCATGGGTGCGCTCATAGCCTCCGCCGGCCTCACTCTGGTCTGCGGAGGCGGTGCCGGCGGCATGATGGCAGCCGCCATCGAGGGCGCTGTCGACGCCGGGGGAAAGGCGGTCGGCGTCCTGCCCCACTTCATGATAGAGAAGGGCTGGAACCACCCGCGGCTGACAGAGTGCATCGACACCGAGTCGATGCACGTCCGCAAGCAGACTATGGCCTCCATGTCGCGTGCAGCAGTGGCCCTCCCCGGAGGCATCGGCACCCTCGACGAGCTTGCCGAAATCATGACCTGGCACCAGCTCGGCCTCTTCGCCGGCCAGGTGGTGATAGTCAACACCGGCGGTTACTACGACGACCTTCTGCGGCTCTTCGAGTCGATGAGGGCCAAGGGCTTCATGCGCGGCGGCTACATCCCCGCCACTGTCGCAGCCACCCCCGAGGAAGCAATGCAGATAATCAATAAAGAGAGATGAATCCCGGACAGCCGACAGATTCCATACAGTCATCGCTTTTCAGTGCCCCCACGGTCTGCCGCGAGTATGAGGCCCCGACTTCCGCGCTCGAGAAGCAGGAGATGACCCTCGGCGTCATACCCTTCACCCGGGGCGTGGAGCCTGACACGCGCACGCAGCTTCCGGGCTACGACTCAGGCGTTCTCTGCCTTATCATCGGGGTGTTCCTCCTCCTTGCCTACAACTCCCGCCACTACTCGACCTTCCTCAAGAACTTCTCCTACGACCTCTGGTCGGTGCGCCGCACCGACGACTCCTTCAGCGTCCGCACTTTCAGCGAGACCGGCATACAGATTTCCGTCATACTCCTCGCCTGTCTCTGCGAGGGCATCATCATAAGCGCGGGCATGAGCTATTTCGGCTTCTCCACTCCCCTCCGCACCTTTGCCGAGATAGCCTCCATCAGCCTCGTCGCGGTGTTTTACTACGTCTGGCAGCTGGCGGCCTACCGCGTGGTCGGCTATGTGTTCACCGACCGCCTCTCAGCCCGGCAGTGGCTCAAAGGATTCAATGCCTCGCAGGCCCTCTTGGCGCTTGCGCTCGTGGTTCCCGCGCTCGTGGTCCTCTTCAACCCGGAGCAGGCCGAAGTGGTGGTCATCACGGGAGCCTCATGCTATATAATCGCTCGTTTAATATTTATTTTCAAGGGTTTTAGGCTTTTTTACGACAATTTTGGCTCGTTGCTTTATTTTATTTTGTATCTTTGCACTCTCGAAATTGTACCCCCAGTGCTCATCTTCAGAAGCATCGGATATATAAGCCAATTACAACCCTAAGCTCTACTGACAGTGAAAGTAAAAAAAGTATTAGTTTCCCAGCCGAAACCTTCTTCCGACAAATCTCCCTACTATGATATTGCCGACAAGTACGGGGTGGAAATCGAGTTCCGGCCTTTTATCAAAGTTGAGGGGCTTACCGCAAAGGAATTTCGTCAGTCAAAAATATCAATCTCTGACTTCACGGCAATAATCTTCACCGCCCGCACAGCTATTGACCATTTCTTCAGACTTTGTGAGGAGATGCGCATCTCCATTCCCGATACGATGAAATATTTCTGCACCACGGAGTCAATCGCCCTATATCTACAGAAATACATCGTCTATCGCAAGCGCAAGATTTTCCACGGCGAGACAGGCAAGCTCGACAGCCTCCTCCCCTTCCTCATCAAGCACAAGAAGGAGCGTTTCCTCTACATCGTATCCGACGTCCACAAAGAGGACACGGGAATCCTCGATCAGAACGGCATCAACTACACGAAGGCAGTCATGTATCGCACCGTCTCCAACGACTTCGGTCCCGACGAGAAGTTTGATTATGACATGCTCCTCTTCTTCAGCCCCTCCGGGATTGACTCCCTGCTGAAAAACTTCCCCGGATTCGAGCAGAACGATATCCGAATCGGATGCTTCGGCGCAACGACCGCCCAGGCCGTCCGCAACGCCGGTCTACGCCTCGACCTCGAAGCCCCCTCCGTAAAGGCCCCCTCGATGACTGCCGCTCTTGAAAACTTCCTCAAGGAGGAAGAGGCCGAAAGCGAAAAGTAAGCCCTGGCACAAACCCCGAGTTCGTCACCACACGGAAATGATTGGACAACGGCTATATAAAATAGAAAAACTCCGCAGCGAGATAGCTATCGGCCAACTTTTTGACCGCGGCAATCCCGCTGCGCTGTCCGTCATGGCCTATCCTCTCCGGGCGTTGTGGCGCGTCAACCCCTCGCGCCGCTCCGCCGACTGCCCCCAGTTTCTCGTCTCGATACCCAAGAAGAAGGTGCGCCATGCCGTCGACCGCGTGAAGATGCGCCGCCGCGTCCGCGAGGCCTACCGCCTCAACCGCTCCCTCTTCCCGCGCGACATCCCCGTCGACATAGCCTTTATCTACGTCGCCAAGGAGCTGTCGGACTACGCCGCCATCAACCGCGCCGTCGTCCGTATCCTCTCCCGCATCAACCGCGAACTCTCCAACACACACTCACTTCACGATGCTGCTCCGCCGTCTCCTCATACTCCCGATTAGATTTTACCAGCTCTGCATCTCGCCGCTCTTCCCCCCGGCCTGCCGCTTCACCCCGACGTGCAGCCAGTATGCGGTCGAGGCAGTGATGAAACACGGACCCGTCAAGGGGCTGTGGCTCGCCCTCAGACGCATCAGCCGCTGCCACCCCTGGGGAGGTTCGGGCTACGACCCGGTGCCATGATGTCCCGTCAGCGCATCGACATCCCCCTACCCGGCATCCGCATCCCCATCGTCACCTTTGACGCCCACACCCACAGCCTGAGGCGCAATGCCGTTGTTGACATCGACCCTGTCGACGCCTCCGCTATGCCCCAACCGCTCCTGCGCAGGGGCTATCTTTATTCTGTAGGCATACATCCCTGGAATGTCGGTAGCGTCACCCCCCGCGCCCTCCGCCTCCTCCGTGCCCTCGCAGCCGAGCCGCAAGTCGTGGCCATAGGCGAGTGCGGCCTCGACCCCGTCGGAGGCCCTTTTTCAAAAAATAATCCTGAAAAACTGATAGTGTATCCCGGAGCCGGCTGCGAGGAAATCAGTCCTAAAAAATTTCATGATGAAAGCCGCGAGGAAATCCTCGCGCGGCAGGCGGAACTGCTGCGCATACACTTCGAACTGTCCGAAACGCTCGGCAAACCGATGATACTCCACATCGTCCGCGCCTTCTCCGAAATCATAGCCTTGAAAAAACTTTGGCACCCCTCGCGCCCCTGGATTATCCACGGCTTCCGCGGCAAGTCACAGCTCGCCCGCCAGCTCCTCGACCACGGCTTCTACCTCTCCTTCGGTCCACGTCACAATCCCGCCTCCCTCTCAATCACACCCACCTCCCGCCTCCTCCACGAATCCGACCAAATGTCCGGCTGATTGTAACACTTCTTACCCTGAATTGATATTAATCCTCAATTTTGGGTGCCGTAGTCGCTGATGCGCTCGATTGCGATGTTGAAAGAGTCGAAAATCTTCTCTATGTTGTTGCCCAGGTTGTGGAACACAAACTGCCCTTCGGATTCAGGATCTTTCTCGGAGAGATAGAAATTGGTCTGTTCTGAGATGCCTTCCTTCCTTGCAATTGACTCTATGGCGCTGACCATGTCGGGGTTGTGGGATGAAATCAGCACTTTGGTGCCTAATTTTTTATTGAGCAACACGAGCATACGGGCGTAGTCCACAATCCATTGCGGATGCAGGTGACATTCAGGCTCGTCGATAATCAGGAGTGTGCCGTCGTCAATCCAGCCGTTCTTAATCAGTTGCAAAATATAGGAGAAGGATATGATTCCCGTAGCCGCCCCGCGCAGATTGAAGCTGTCGCCTCCCTTGCTGACAAACATATATCGGTTGCGAGAACTAAAAATTGATTTTTCCTTTGTTTTTACATCAACATCACCTCCGATAATATCCTGTATGACACGGGCTATAGCCTTGGCTTCCGAACTTGAGTCCTCGCGTGGAACATAAAGCATATCCGACAGTTCGCTATTGTTGAACAGTTCAAGTGCCTCCCCGATTTTTTGAGTGTCGATATAGATTACATTCCTCAGATTCAGAGGCATTTTGAAAGAATCTTCTGAAACTAAGTCAGTTCCGTCTTCCTTGAATCCTATATTAATTGAAGAATCTTCAATAGAACTGTCAGCTATTGAAAATACTTTATCTCCGAATTCTTCTGCATTTCGCAGGGATTTCTTTTTAGTGATATTTTTTAAGAGATCCAAATACTCATTCTCCAAGGCTGTCAGGACCTTATCGGCATACACATCTATATTGTCTGTTTCTTCAACAGGGACATTGAAGAACGATTGGAGTCTTTGCAATGCGGGTGCTTCATCATTGTTGTCAATACTTTTTAAAATAGCGTTGTGAACAATGAGTTTTGCTTTGTCAAAAAAGGCTCCTGTCTCGTACAGATATGCTATGTTTGATGCACGGACTTCGTCAGATAGGTCATTCATCTTTCGGATTTCCCTATTGTCATCAAGAGCGGCCACGGCTCTGTGCATCTTGGAAAGAAGTGACATGAATTGTCCCACACCTTCCTTCTCAACCATTGAGTCGTACTCATTAAGAACTTTGACGACATGGTGGAGCCAGCGGGCAACAGTCGACTTTCCCGAACCGTTGAGGCCCGAAAGCACCGTGATTCCGTCAATCACGATTTCTGCTTTTTTTACAGCGTGATAGTCGTTCAGTTCAAAGAGGTAGGAACTCATAATATCTAAAACTTAAATGCAAATGTATCAATTATCGTTGAGAATAGCAATATGTCAGGGTAATTCGTCAATTTTTAACGAAATGTACTCCCTGTCATCACCCGCTTCCATGCGGTCAATTATTGAAACGAGTGTGGTTTTAAGAATTTTCAGGATATGGCCTGATTCCTGGCGGTTGTTTCCGTGCAGGTATGCAATAGCCTTATCTTTCCATTCGTCTATCGCTGTTGCCAATGAGTCGGCGCTATCACTGAATGATTTCTCAATAGCGCTGATAAAATATATCTGACCAAATTTACGAAATAAAAATGATTTCCTGCCTAAGTTTCAGAATTAATATCTATATCCTTCTTTCCTCCCTTCTCGTTGAGGAGGGCGTTGCGGAGTCGTTGGTAGAGGAAGGAGACGGCGAGCAGGATTATTCCAAGCAGGATGAAGACGATGATTCTGCCGATAGCGACCATTTTCCATACATCATAGACTCCGAGCTTTATGATAACTATGCCGAATACGCAGAGTGCCACCAGTCGCAGCAGCTTATTGTGGTGGCGCATACCGATTACCATCTGTGTTGCCGCACATGCGGTGAGCGCTATCGATACTCCGGCGCTGCGCAGCTGCTGAAGTCCGGCCATGTCGAGGCAGTAGAGTACGACAATCACTGCGAAGATGCTGGCTGCGACGTGGAAATATATGGTGTAGAGCTTAATGTCAGTCATCAGCTTGCTTCGTCCTGTGAAAATGTCGGCGGCGCATATCAGATAGACTCCGGCGATAGTTGCCATAGCTGCCAGAAGTGGGATATTTTCAATTAATTTTCCGGGGGCGGGCATGCCCATTAGGGCGAGAAGGAGGGCGCAGAGTCCGGGAAGGAACAGGTAGAGTGACCAAATCCCGCGCCGGCCGATGGTGGTGAGCGCCAAGAGCATCACTGACGCTGTCAGTAGCAGCGTTGTCCCGAGAGCCAACGGCCGGCTTAGATAATGGTCAAACACCATATAGCAGCCTATAATGCCTATGGCGCATCCTGCCCATAGAGCGCCGGTAGAGAGTATCCGTGCCGGTCTCACTCCCTCTCTGAGCTGTTTGCCGATAGCGAGGCAGCCACTTCCTGCAAACGCCAGTCCCGTGACAATATATCCCCACGCAAAGTCGAGCCGGAATTTTCCTGAAAATGCGTAGACAAGCAGCAGCGCTGTCAGCGGAAGCCCGATGATGAGAGCGAGGCGTTTATAGATGCGGCGGCCGCTTCGGATGTGGAGCCACGACAGAGCGGCTGCTTCGATTCCTGCGGCTGCCGGCCATATCCCTGTATCGGTGAAAAGCGCCAGGCCGCCTGCGAGAGCAAACGCGGCTATGAGCACAACGAGCAGATTGCTTCCGGGACCCTCCTTCCTTTTTAAGTAGAATTTGAGATAGATGCCGAAATTTATACATGCGCCAAGCAGCCCTATGGCACCTTCGGCCTGAGGCAGCGTCGTGATGCTATCCACCAGATAGACTCCGAAGCACAGATAGGCTAATCCGTTGATGATGATTGCCGATACAGACCAGAATAGCACCTGCGAGCGTTTCGAATTCCTGAAAACCGCACTCGTCAGAGGTATTGAAAAGAGAATGAAGTAATATGCTATGGCTGCAAGCCACCATGCATGGTGGTTCTCGGCTGGTTCCCCCGAAAAAAATCCTATGGTGCAGACAAGATAGGTGAGGAAACATGAAAGAGGCGGCAGCGACCACCAGTTTTTCGTCATCGTGACGGCAAACATGGCTGTGTCGAGCACTGCGACGTAGGCCAGTACGAAGAGGAAGGAGCCTCCGCCATCCGAGGCGATAAACGGGGCTGCGAAAGCTCCGACAATGGATATAATGGCAAGTTCAAGCCGGTCGTAACGCAGCGATACAGCTATCATAGCGATTGTCAGGCCCACGAGGAGCGAGAGTGTAGTGAAAGCCGAGAAGATAGAGTAGAGATGAAATGCTATTGCGATACAGGTGAAGCATATCGCGAATCCACCGCCGGCAAGAATCGAAGAAAAACTACGGTAGCTGTCGCGGATTCGGTAGGCAATCGCCCATAGAGCGAGGCCGACGCCGATACCAAGCATTGTGCGTGTCACCTCGTTGATCCAGTCGCGGTCAATGGCATATTTTACAAAGAATCCTATACCGACGATGAGCACGAGTATGCCTATTTTGCTGAAAAGGTTGACACCGATAAGCTTCTCCCAGTTGTTTGGGCGTGGAGCATCTGCCTCCTCCGACAAATCTTTTTGACAATCGTCATTCAGAGCCTTTTCGGACTCCGTTTCCTCCCATTGAGGTGGTTTTTCGTTGTCAAAAGCAGCTTCCGGGTCTGCATTACTGATAATAGGGAGCTCGCTAATGTCGTCAGCGGCAGGAACTTTTCCGGCAGATATTCGCCGGAGCTCCTCGCGCAGCATGTCAATGTCCTGATGGAGCAAATTGTTTTGCCCCTTTATATAGGAGACATCTGCGCCTGTCTTGATGACAATAATGACTACTGCTGCGAGTATGAGGAGAGTAAATATTTCCATAGCAAGGATTCTTAGCTGTTAATCTCCTGCAAGGTATGAAAAATCATTCAGACCGGCAAAAAAATTCAGCCGTAATTTATTTTGTCCGAAGGTAGATCGCCCCCTCTTTCCTTCTCTATGCGGGAGGTGTTGCGGTGGAGGCCGGCGAGTTTGGTGCGTTTGATGGCCGAGTGGCGGAATATGGTTGAGAATTCCTGCCGGGTCATGCGGAGGATGTCAGCGGTAGTGAGGGTGAGGATGGCTGTTCGGGGACGGAATTCCTCGATTTCCGATAGGGGTGCATGGGCGTTGTGTGGGCACACCTGCTGGCAGCGGTCGCAACCGTAGACGTGTCGTCCGAGCCGTGTGCCTTCGGGCAGCTCGCCGCGGTGTTCGATGGTGAGATACGAGAGGCAGCGCCTGGCATCCAGGCCGGCGTCCGAGAGGGCGTGGCCGGGGCAGGCTTTGATGCAGAGGCCGCAGGAGCCGCAGCTCTCGGTGCAGGGTGAGTCGTAGTCGAGCGGGAGAGTGGTCAGAATCTCGCCGAGGAAGAAGTGGCTGCCGGCTCCGGGGATGATGAGCTGTCGGTTAAGCCCCACGAAGCCCACGCCGGCACGGACGGCCCAGTAGCGCTCAAGAATAGGGGCGGTGTCGACACATACGCGACAATCTGCGCCGCTCGCCTCGCTAATCCGGGCAGCCACTCGGCTGAGGCGCTCGCGGACCACCTCGTGATAGTCGTCGCCGAGGGCGTATGTGGCCCATTCGAGGGGTGAGGCCTGCTCGCCGTAGTAATGGTTAAAGGCGCACGAAATGATGCTTCGTGCGCCAGGGAGCAGCAACTCCGGGTTGCTGCGAATGTCGGTGTATTTTTCGAGATAGCCCATAGAGGCGTGGCGCCCGGAGGCTATCCAGCGAGAGTATTCGTCGGCGACGGCGCTGTCCACCGCTCCGACCTGCGCTATCCCGGCCTTGCAGACCCCTGCCTCGCGGAGGAGGCTCTTGATTTCGCGGCTGTCCATGAGCGTGTCACTCCATTGGAAGCGCCTGAAACTCGTAGCCTTCGGCGAGGAGCCACTCGATGGCCCGCGGGAGGGCGTAGCGCATGTTGTCGTGAGCCTTGAGCGAGTCGTGGAATACGATTATCGAGCCGTTGCGGACGTAGCGCTTCACATTCTCCAGCACCTGCTCGCCGTTGATCCTCTTGGAATAGTCGCGGGTGACGACGTCATACATTATGATATTGTAATGACGCTTGATGAGCTTCGTCTGCCAGGGGGAGATGATGCCGTGTGGCGGACGGAAGAGCACGGAGCCGATAAGCCGGTCCGCCTCGGTGATGTCGCGGAAAAAGGTCGTGGCACACTCCTTGAGACCCTGCAGGTGGTGCATGGTGTGGTTGCCGTAGGAGTGGCCGCGGCGCTTCACCTCCTCGAAGACCTCGGGATGCTTGCGGACATTGTCGCCGACCATGAAGAAGGTCGCCTTGATGCCGTAGCGGTCGAGGACGTCGAGCACCCAGGGCGTCTCTTCGGGAATCGGGCCGTCGTCAAAGGTGAGATAGACGACCTTCTTCCCGCGTTGGAGTATTCGCCATATGGCCTCGGTGAATAGGAGTCTGTAGAAGAAAGGTGGCTGTTCAATCCACATGCGGCCTACTGCTGGAGTATGGAGACGATGCGGTCAAAGTTGACCCCCATGTCTGTCAGTTTGTTGACCATTTCCTCAGTGTCACCCCCGAAGTCGCCGTAGTCCTGGAGGAGATATACCATGTAGTACGTCTCGATGAAGCGGTCGTTGAGCGGGAGGGTGGCATACTGCCAGGGGTTGAGACTCTGGTAGTAGCGGACGTTCTGTGCATAGCGGAGGATTTCGTCCTCAAGCAGCTTCTTGGCCTTTGCGGAAGCCTCCTTGTTGCCGGTGGCTATGCCGATGCGGGCATAGATCTGCGCCATCTTCTGAGGTATCTGCACGGCGTAGGGCGATGCGGCCTCGGGAAGCTTCTCCTCGATGATGTTGAGGAGGTTGAGGGCCTTGGCATAGCGGTCGGTCTTGAACTTCTCAAGCTCGGCACGGGCTGCAGGGTCGGCTGCCACGGAGTCGGCGCGCTCGGCCATTACCGCCTCGTTGATGAGGGCGGTAGCGGCTGTGAGGATATAGGAGCGGGTGGTGGTCACCATCTTGCGGACAGTCTCGTCGAGGTAGATCTGACCGGGGTCAGTCACCTTGTCGAGTCCGCCCCAGCGGAATTTCTCGGTGATGTTGCGGTAGGCCTTGTCGGTGTTGACCGCGGCCACGTCCCAGTCGCCATTCTGATTCTGAGTGTTTTCCTCGTTGATGAGGGGTGTCACCTCGTAGGCCATGCCGGTGGAGCGCATATAGGGTGCGAGGCCGACATAGTAGTCGGAGGGGACGGTTGAGGCGAAGTATATCGGGTTTTTCCATCCGTCTTTGACAGAAGTGGCGAGCATGTCGAGCGAGAGAATCTGACTGAGGGTCATGCCGCCGTGACGGGATGCCTCCTTGTCGACCATCATGTTGGCGTTGATGGCAGTCTGCGCCACGTCGGCCTCATGCTCGGTGATGCGCCCTGCCTTGACGGCAGCGGGGATGTCGACGGGGATGAGGAAGTTGTTATACTTCATCATCGGGGCATTCCAGGCATTGTTGCTCGAATTCTTGTCGTAGACCTGGCGCAGGGCTGTGTAGGCATTGACCGGGGTCGAGTCGCAGTCGGCTGCGAAGTAGCTGAAGTTCATGCGCTCGTAGCCGTAGTCCTCGGGCTTGGCGAGGGTGGGGATGCCTGCCGCCTGGTAGGAGGGGTGCTTCACCTGGTTGGCATACCAGTCGGTGGTGAGATATGAGAGGTTGACCACCTTGACGTCGGTGCGGTGTCCCTCGACCTCCTGTGCATACCAGAGGGGGAAGGTGTCGTTGTCGCCGTTGGTGAATATGATGCCGTTCTCGTCGACGGAGTCGAGGTAGTTCATGCCGAAGTCGCGGGTGGTGTAGCGGCCTGAGCGGTCATGGTCGTCCCATGTCTGCGACACCATCTGCAAGGGCACTATCAGGCCGATGACGCAGGCGAATACTGCTCCTGCGAGGCTGACTTTGCGCTCGCGGGCTGCTGCAGCCTCCTCGCTGACGGTCGATTTGCCCTTCTCCTTGCCGCTGCGGCGGAAGAGCTCGCGGACGAGGGCCCAGAGTCCGGCCACACCCATGCCGAGCCATATCGCGAAGGCGTAGAAGGAGCCGGCGAAGGCATAGTCACGCTCGCGCGGCTGGGTCGGGGTCTGGTTGAGGTAGAGCACGATGGCTATGCCCGTCATGAAGAAGAGGAAGAAGATGACCCAGAACTGCTCGATGCCCCGCTTGGAGGTGAAGGCCTGCCAGCCGAGGCCGATGATGCCCATGATGAGGGGGAGCATATAGAAGACGTTGTGTCCCTTGTTGCCCTCGCCGTCGGTGTAGGGGAGGAGGCTTTGGTCGCCGAGGCGGGGATTGTCGATGAAGGGGATGCCGGAAATCCAGTTGCCGTGGTTGACCTCGCCGTTGCCCTGGATGTCGTTCTGACGGCCTGCGAAGTTCCACATGAAGTAGCGCCAGTACATGTGGTTGAGCTGGTAGACGAGGAAGAATCTCAGGCTCTCGCCCATAGTCGGTTTGACGGCGTCGACAGTCTGTATGGTCTCGCCGTTGTGGACATAGCGGGTGGCGCTGACGGGCTTGCCCTTCAGCCCTCCGATCCAGTCGGAGTAGGCGGCGGCGTGGGCGCCGCTGTAGATGCGCGGGAAGAGCATGTTGAGCTCGGGAGCCATGACGTAGTCCTTCTTGTAGCCGGTGATTTCGTAGTGGTCGGGCTGGTCGGGAGAGGTCTTGACCACCTTGGCGTAGAGGGGGCGACCCTCCTTATACATAGGTGAGGCCTCGCCGTTGGCGGTAATCTCGTAGACCACGGACGACTGGTGGGTCTGGCCGTAGAATAGGGGGCGCTCGCCGTACTGCTCGCGGTTGAGGTAGGAGGCGAGGGCGAAGACGTTGTCGGGTGCGTTCTGGTTCATCGGCGGGTTGGCGCTTGCGCGGATTAGCAGGAGGGCATAGGAGGAGTAGCCGATGAAGATGACGAAGATACTCATGACCACGAGGTTGAGAATCCTGACGGGGAGCTTCTTGGCCATGTAGAGGTAGGCAATGACACCTGCCATGATGATGACGGGTATCCACATGCTCTCTCCGATGAAGGGGATGCCTGAGAAGAGGATGCTCAGCAGGACGCTGAGGCGGATGCGGCCTACGCTCTTCTGCCTGTAGAGCTCGCTGATGGCCCATATAAAGCAGCCGACGGCGAGGATGGCATAGATGAGCACGCCGACATTGTAGCTGCAGCCGAGGGTGTTGACGAAGAACAGCTCGAAGTACTGCGACACCTCGATGAAGCCTGGGACGAGGCCGTAGAGAATGAGTCCGACCACGAGGGCTGCCACCGCGAGGGTGATGAGTGAGCCTTTGGCGGTGGTGTTGTGCCAGAGCTTGTAGTAAATCACGAGGGCTATCGCCGGGATGCAGAGGAGGTTGAGCAGGTGGACGGCGATGGAGATGCCTATGACGTAGGCTATGAGGATGAGATACTTGTCGCTGTGTGGCTTCTCGGCACGGTTTTCCCACTTGAGGATGAGCCAGAAGACGAGGGCGGTGCAGAAGGATGAGAAGGCGTAGACCTCACCCTCGACGGCCGAGAACCAGAATGTGTCGCTCCAGGTGTAGGCGAGAGCGCCGCAGATGCCGGAGCCGAAGATGACGAGCATCTCGGTGAGGCTCATCTCGCGGGCGTCATCCTTGACCACGAGGCGCCTGACCAGGTGGGTGATGGTCCAGAAGAGCAGGAGTATGGTGCCGGCCGAGAGGAGGGCCGACATGGAGTTGACCATGAGGGCCACCTTGCTGACGTCGCCGAAGGCGAAGTTGACAAAGAAGCGGGCGGCAAGCATGAAGATCGGGTTGCCCGGCGGGTGGCCGACTTCGAGTTTGTAGCCTTGCGAGATGAATTCCGGGCAGTCCCAGAAACTTGCGGTCGGCTCGAGGGTGAGGAAGTAGGTCACTGCCGCGATTGCGAAGCAGAGCCAGCCGAGCGAGTTGTTGATGAGGTTATATTTTTTCATCCGGGGGAATTATAGGGGCGATAGGTCTAATTGGAGTAATAGGTCTAATGGGGGATGGGTTTAATAGAATTTGCGGATGCCCATGATCTCGCGGACTTCGGCGAGGGTTTTGGCGGCGCGCTCGCGTGCACGCTCGGCTCCCTGGCGGACCACGCGGGCTATGAAGGCGTCGTCGTTGCGGATGTCATGGTAGCGCTCGCGGATGGGGGTTGTGACCTTGAGGATGTCCTCGGCGAGCTGCTTCTTGAGGTCGCCGTAGCGGATGGAGCAGTCGGCGTAAGCGTCGCGATAGCTCTGGACGATTTCGGGGGCCGAGGTCAGCTCCATGAGGGTGAAGAGGTTCTCGACGGGCTGCGACACGGGCTGGTTGGGCTCCTTGGGGCCTTCGTCGGTGACGGCGCGCATGACTTTCTTGCGCAGCACCTTCTCCTCGTCGATGAGGTAGATGCAGTTGCCCTCGCTCTTGCCCATCTTGCCTGAGCCGTCGAGGCCGGGGACTTTGACGGCGTGGTCGCCGAAGTTGAAGTTTTCAGGCTCGGGGAAGAGGTCGACGCCGTAGAATGAGTTGAAGCGGCGTGCGAAGCGGCGAGTCAGCTCGAGGTGCTGCTCCTGGTCCTTGCCGACGGGCACCTTGTGGGCCTTCTGTATGAGGATGTCGACGGCCATGAGGGTGGGGTAGGTGAGGAGGCCGGCGTTGACGCGCTTGTTGGAGTCGGTGCCGATAATCTGCTTCTCGATGTCGGTGCCGTCGTCAGTGAGGCCGAGCTGCTTGCGGGCCTTGTCCTTGAATGAAGCCGTGCGCATGAGCTCGCCGATGCCGACGTGCATGTTGAGCAGGAGGTACATCTCGGAAATCTCGGGGACGTCGCTCTGGACGAAGATTGTAGCCTTGTCGGGGTCGATGCCGGCGGCGAGATATTCGGCGAGGATGTTGCGGACATTCTCGTGGAGTGCGTTGGGATCCGGGGCGGTTGTGAGCGCGTGGAGGTCGGCTATGAAGAAGAGACAGTCATAGTCGTTCTGCATTTTGACGAATTTGCTCAAGGCGCCGTAGTAGTTGCCCAGGTGAAGGTTGCCGGTGGCACGGATGCCCGACAGCACGACTTCTTTATTGTTCATAATGTGGTGCTTATTAGGATTTTATAGCATGGTTAGGCCCCTTTGGGGGCAATTTGGCTACAAAAGTACAAAAAAAACCGCTACGACGCTGTCTTTTAATAGTAAAGATTTGCAAAATAGGCTGATTAATTATTCTTTACTGTAAGATTTGTATGTGAGGAGCTTATTTGTTATTTTTGTCGGCTGAATCGGAGATTTTTCCGAGGATTTCAGCCGACAGAAGTTGTATCAAATTAAATATTAAATTTGTATGAAGAAATTTGTTAGGAATTTTGCCGCGGTGGCGATGATTTTCGCGTGTGCGGCTGCGTCTTCCTGCTCCGGTGAGGGGAAGTCGGGTGAGAATTCGGGCGATGCCACTGAGCAGGCTGCCCCTGAGAAAAAGATGACTGCCAAGCAGGAGCGCCAGCTCAAGGGGCTGGAGAAGGAGCTTGCGAATGTCAACAAGCAGCTGCCGATGAAGCTCCCCAACGGGCTTGTGATGCAGAAGATGGAGCTGAAGGACGGCTATGTCGTGACGACCGGCACCTATTCGCCTGAGGATGAGATCGAGATCCTAAATACTCCCGAGGGTAAGGCACAGCTTGTGAAGCAAATCGGTTCGACCCGCGACCGCCTGAAGGAGCTGGGGCTGGGTGTGAAGTATATCTATAAGGAGGACGGCACCGGCAAGGAGGATGTCATTACTATCGAGCCGGAGGAGCTTTGATTTAGAGTATAGAATTTTTAGAGTATAGAGTTTAAAGTATAGAGTATAGATAATAGTTCTCGGTATTGAGCTTAATTATAATCTGCCTCTCCAAAAGCTGGCACAAACTTCTATACTCTATACTTTAAACTCTATACTTTATACTTTAAACTAAGGGTGCCAGGTGAGTTCGGGGGTGGAGGTGAGGTGGTTGAGGTAGCGGGCGAGGATGAAGAGATAGTCGCTTAGGCGGTTGATGTAGGTTAGGACTGTCGGGTCGACGTGGGCGCCTGTGTCGGCGAGAGTGAGGATGTCGCGCTCGGCCCGACGACAGACTGTGCGGGCGACGTGGGCGTGGGCGGCGGGGATGCTTCCGCCAGGGAGGACGAAGAGCCGCAGCGGGGGGACGAGGGAGTCGAGGAGGTCTATCTGGTGCTCGAGGTCGGCGAGACGCTTGGAGAGTATAGAGTTTAGAGTATAGAGTATAGAGTTATCTTCTTTATCGGGGGTGGCGAGGTAGGCGCCGATGTCGAAGAGGGTTGAGAGTATAGAGTTTAGAGTGGATAGTGTAGAGTTTAGAGTATAGAGTATAGAGTTATCAGAGGGATTAGAGGAATCAGAGTTATCGGTGGTGTTGGGGGTGAGGGTGGTGCAGTGGGCTTGGAGGAGGCCTACCATTGCGTTGAGTTCGTCGAGGGTGCCGTAGGCGCTGACGCGGGGTGAGTTTTTGCGGACGCGGGTGCCGTCGACGAGCGATGTCATGCCGCGGTCGCCGGTGCGGGTGTAGAGGGGTGATTTTTTCATGTCGGGAGGGGTGTTTTGTGGGTTGGTTTTGCTTTGAATGGCAAATTTCGTAATTTTGCACTTATTATTAACAAATAAAGATAGAAAAAAGCAATATGTTTTCAGGTATAGTCGAAGAGGCCGCCCGGGTTGTCGAGGTGGTGCGCAGGGAGGGTAATGTGGACCTCCGTGTGGAGTGCAGTTTCACTGACGAGTTGAAGATTGACCAAAGTGTGGCCCACAACGGTGTGTGTCTGACGGTGGTCGCGCTCCCGGGCGACGGGACTTACACGGTGACTGCCATCCAGGAGACTCTCGACCGCAGCAATCTCGGCCTTTTGGAGGCCGGGAGCCTGGTGAATCTGGAGCGCTCGATGGTGATGAACGGGCGCCTGGACGGGCATATCGTGCAGGGTCATGTAGACTGCACGGCTGTCTGCGAGGAAATCGAGGAGGTCGAGGGCAGCCGCTACTATAAGTTTGCCTACGAGGTGGCCCCCGAGATGGCCGCGAAGGGCTATGTCACGGTCGAGAAGGGTTCGGTGACTGTCAACGGTGTGAGCCTGACCGTCTGCGACTCGGAGAGGTATTCGTTCAGGGTGGCTATCATCCCCTATACTTTCGAGCATACGAATTTCAAGGAGATCCGTGTCGGGTCGAGGGTGAATATCGAGTTTGATATTATCGGGAAGTATCTGGCAAGGCTCAGGGAGTTTTGAGAAATAGGAGTAATAAGAGTGATAGGTGTAATATGTCATTTATTCAACCAAATGGCTGATGGTTTGTTATACAAAGAGGCAGGGTTTAGAAGTGGCTTTAGAGCCGCATAGGGCTATTTTAACTTTTTTAAATTAAAAATTTTAAACACAGAGCCGAAAATAGCCTATCTTTGCAGACTTGTAATATAACTTTATAGATATGGAAAATAAAGAATTGGATAGAATCAGCTATGCTCTCGGACTGAGCATGGGCAATAATTTCCGCGCGAGCGGTATCCAGGAAATCAACGTAGAAGATTTTGCTGACGGCGTAGCGGCCGTGTTCTACGGCAGCGAGCCTAAGATGACCTACGACGAGGCCAAGGCTGAAATCCAGAAGTATTTCACCGCCCTCGAGGAGAAGCAGCGTGCCGAGGCCGCCAAGATGGCCGATGTCAACGAGGCTGCCGGCAAGAAGTTTCTTGAGGAGAACGGCAAGCGCGTGGAGGTCAAGACCACGGCTTCGGGTCTCCAGTATGAGGTGATTACCGAGGGCGACGGCGAGATGCCGACCGCCCATGACCAGGTGGAGGTCCACTATACCGGCAAGCTCATCGACGGCACAGTGTTTGACAGCTCTGTTGAGCGCGGCGTGCCTGCCACATTCGGCGTGACCCAGGTGATTCCCGGCTGGGTCGAGGCTCTCCAGCTGATGAAGGCCGGTTCGAAGTGGCGTCTGTTCATCCCTTCGCAGCTGGCCTACGGTCCGCAGGGCGCGGGAGGTCTCATCGGCCCCAACTCGACTCTGATTTTCGATGTCGAGCTGCTCAAGGTTATCAAGAAATAAAAGTGTGTAACACCATTAAAAAACAACTATAAGAAGATTTTATGAAAAAGCTTATCATGGCTTGCGGCGTTGCCGCATTGGTGCTTGGTGCAAGCTCTTGCAGCAAGACCGCTTCATCCGACAATGCCAATAAGGGATTTGGCGACTCACTTTCGACTGCTATCGGTTCTGCCCAGGGCAGCCGCCTCCTGTCGGAATACATGACTCTCCCCGAGGACCAGAAGGCCAACCTCAAGAAGGAGGACATCCTCCGCGGCCTCAAGCAGGTGATTATGACCGACACTACCCAGCAGGGCTATCTGACAGGTCTCAGCTTCGGCATGCAGCTCGTCGGCCAGCTCTTCCGCTATGAGGAAGCAGGTATCCCCGTGGACCGCGCCAAACTTTATGAGGCTTACGCAAAGGCTTTCTCTGCCGACTCAATCAACAGCGAGGAGATGCGCGGTATCCAGACCGACTTCCAGATGCTCGCCGAGCAGGCTCAGCAGAAGATGATGCAGTTCTATCAGGAGAAGGAAGAGGCAGCTCGTGCAGCCAAGGAGAACAGCCCCGAGGCTCAGGAAAACGTGGCCAAGGGTGAGGCTTATCTCAAAGACCTCATGGCCAAAGACCCCGCAATCAAGAAGACTGAGTCAGGCCTTGCCTACAAGGTAATCAAAGAAGGTACAGGCGAGGCTGTTGGCTCCAACGGTAGCGCCAAAGTAAAATATACCGGCAAGCTCATCGACGGCAAGGAGTTTGACAGCAATTCTGACGGTGTCGTAATGAACCCCAACCGCGTCGTTCCCGGCTTCGGCGAGGGTCTGTCGATGATGAAGAACGGTTCACAGTATATCCTCTACATCCCCGGCAAGCTCGCCTATGGTGTCGACGGCAATCCGCAGGCCGGTATCGCCCCCAACGCGATGCTCGTCTTCGAGGTCGAGACTTCCGACGTGACTCCCGCGAAGTAAACAGTTCTTGTAAAATAGGATAAAGGAGTGGCCGAAGGAGCGGCGCGCGCAGTGGCGCGCCGACAGCCTTCGGCCATTCTTTTTTTTATAGACGGATGTGTGTGACCGTGCGCGGAGGCGGTTATTCGGCTTCGATGCGGAGGTGGGAGTCGGGGTGGCGGAGGACTATGCAGGAGGCCTCGGTGAGGACGACGCCCTCGGTGTTTCTGACGCCCTGCTTGCGGAAGCTGATGCGGTCGGCGGAGAAGGGGACGTGGACATACTTGGTGATGTAGTCAGGGTCGATGACCATGCCGCAATTCTCCTTGCCGCAGAGGTCGAAGACTTCGGAGTGGTGGATGTAGAGTGTGCCGAACTTGGTCGTGACGAGGTAGAAGTCGATGCCCCACACGTTCTTTTTCTCCGAGAAGATGGCCGGGGTACCGGCGTAGGCTTTCGAAATTACCTCGATGAGTCCCGAGCCTGCGAGGAGCACCTTGCGGGTGGAGCCTGAACGCCCGGAGAAGGCTTTGCGCGACAGTTCGATGAGGTCGTCGTGGGAGAAAGCTTCGGCGGTATTGTAGCTGTATGACTGCCTGGTCTGGTTCCAGATGCCGCCGGTGAAGAGGACCTCGTCGTCAGTGGTACCGACCTTGATGCGGGCCCGAGAGCCGAAGAGAAAGGATTTTTCCATGCCGAGGCGCATGTCCATGATTGCCACTTCCTCCTGGTCGGTGAAGTTCCAGCCAACTTCCTTGTCGGAAAGTCGCTGATAAATAGACTCCTCGATTTGGGATTTAAAGATTTGGCAGTAATTGTAGGCCTTCTTGGGAAGAGCGACATACTGGGCGGTCTGGACGTCAAGCTCGCGGGCGGCGCGCCCCATGCGGATGACGTCGGCCCCTACGGCGAGGTTTTCGACTGTGAGTTCCGTGCAGCTTTCATCGAGGTTGACGGGGAGGACGGAGAGGTCATTGCCGTCGACGGAGCTTATGTAGCCCACGAGGGCCTGGCCTTTGTTGTTGCCGTCGGGAATGGCTAATGCGGGAATAAGGACAGTCTCCGTCTCTGAGAAAATGGCGCCGTCCTTGACCGGGAGGGTGAAGGCTGTGCCGGCGGAAATGATGAGACCGCGGATGGCTCGGATTACTTCGGAGCGCCCTTCCTTGGTATTGACGGAGTAGTAGTCAACGCGCATGGAGTCTGATTTGCGTGCGCCGACCATGCGTGAAATCTGGTCGAGAGGGGTGGACGAGGGGCGGATTTTGGCAATGCGTTCATCGACTTCGCTGCGGAGGAGTCCGGGAGCGAGCTGGTTGGTCAGGGTGGTGGTTAGGATTTGGGACATGATGGGATGGTTTAAGGTTTTGGTTTAGGGTTTAAGGGGGTCTTTAGGGTCGTTAAGGACATTAGGGCCTTTAAAGACTTTAAGGACTATATCAAAGTTTAAGGTTTGGGTTTAAAGTTTGGGTTTGAGGTTTAGGATTGGTCGGGCCAGGCGGTGAAGGGGGGCGCGGCGAGGACGCGGCTGACCGGGTCGTCAGCCTCGGTGTCGGGCTCGGAGGGGGCTGTGCGGATGAATTCGAAGAGGGAGTAGGGGGAAGCCGGAGTGCTCTCGGCTTCGGGGACGGGGACTTCGGGCTGAGGGGTTGGGCTTTCGGCTTCGGGAACAGTGTTTTCGGGCTGATGGGCAGGTTTTGGGGGCTGAGGAGCGGGAATTTCAGGGTGGTCGGCTGAAACTTCGGGCTCTGGGGCCGGATTTTCGGGCTGGGAAGCCGGGGTTTCGGCTTCGGTAGCGGGGGTGATGGTTTCTTCTTTCATGGTTCTTGGTTTTGGGGTGGTTTGTGATGAAGTTTTGTTCTTGTTGAGCTTTGTACTGCAAAGTTAAGGGTGAGAAATGGGCGAAATAGTGCGATAAAGTAAAAGGGAGACAAAAAAAGTCCCGCCGGGACTCTTTGCGGGGTCGCGGCGGGACAAAATTCCTTATATATAATAGGTGGTGTTATCAGTCGTCTTCGAGTGTGCAGATTGAAACACGGTTCCAGGACTCTTCAGCAAACATGTTGCCGATGCCTTCACCCTTGGCGTCGATGCGGCTTGCGGGAATCTTGTATCTCTTCATGAGTGCGTTCTTGACTGACTCTGCGCGTGCGGCTGCGAGGCGCTCGTTGACATCGAGGGGACCGTCGGCTGATGCGTAGCCGCGAATCTGTACCTTGGCTTTGGGGTGATTGTTGAGGTAGGCGGCAATCATTTCGATGTTAGGCTGCTGGTCGGCGGTGATGACGCTCGAACCAATCTTGAAGAAGACGTAGCGGACAGAGGAGAGTGTGTTCTCCTTGACGACCTTGGCGGGCTTTGCGTTGGCGGCGGCGAGGGCTGCTGTCAGCTCGGCGTTCTTGGCATTGGCGGCAGCGAGGGCTGCATCCTTGCCGTCGACGTCGGCGCGGAGGGCGTTGACGCGGCTGTTAAGCTCGGCGACTTCGGCAGAATTGTCGGGAGGGCAGGTGACACATTCGAAGCCGGGGCCGAAATTGTAGTTGAGACCTACGGTGAGGTTGAAGTTGGCACGCTTCAGATCAAGGCCCTGGTCGTGATATCCGGTGCCGTTGCCGGTTACGTTCCAGAGGACGCTCGGCTTGAGCGAGATGCCGAAGTGGTCGGTGACGGCGAAGTTAAAGTTGAGTCCGGCCTTTGCGCCGATGTTGCTGTGGTCGCTGCCGTAGCTCACATAGCTGTGCATCCAGCCGATGCCGAGGAGGGCGTCGATAGTGAATGGTCTCTGCTCGCAGCTGAATCCGCAGAATGCATTTGTGAGGTTGAATGTGCCGTAGGCACCGAGGTAGGTGTCGTCAAAGGCGGTTTTGCTATGGCGCTGCCCGTTGACCGACGAGGTGTTGATGCCCGCCATGCCCTCGACTCCGATGCCGAAGAGTGGCGTGAGCTGTTTGCCTAAGTGTAGGCCTACGCTGGGACGCATGTTCTGGAAGAAAGAATGACCCTTGAGAGGGGTGGTCACACCGGCGTCAAGGCCGAGCTGCCAATTGTCGCCAAACGATGGGCGCTCAATTAAATCCTGGGCTGATGCGCCCATCATACAGCCGACGAGGGCTGAAGCAAGAAGAATTCGTTTCATGTTGTTGCTGTTTAGTTGATGTGTTTGGTTCTTATCGTCTTTTTTCTTTTCCCCTCAAAAAATCAAGGGTCAAAACGCGATAGTTTTTTGTTCTAAAATGGATTTTTGGGTTGTCTATGAGTTTTAGAATCGTGTTGAAATTTATGTCTGTTTATCCATAAAACAATCAATCCGAGGAAAGAAGACGGCGCCGGCGGCAGCAATTATGAAAATTTAACGAAACGGCGCCGATTGTCAACAAGTGATAAAATCAAGATGCTTATTGTCTTTTTGACCGTAAGCTTAATGTCCTTTGCCATTGTGTAATGGCGGGTTTTACAGGGATTTTCACCACGAAAGGGCATACGGGCGGACGACTTATTGTATCTATTACGCAAAGAACGGGGCTTATTGTAGGAGTGATGAAAACCAAAAAGCCTGATTTTGATGTTGTAAAACATGTTTTTTGCCCTCTGTCGATGGATTATAATTTGTACTTTTGCATCAGACGAATGTCATTAACCGGCATCAAACCATAAAAAAACAAGTAAGCACAAGCAACGATGGCCCCACTTGCCAACAATCATATATCAGTCGACTGTGCCGTCTTCGGCTTTGACGGTGAGCAGCTGCGGATACTGCTGCTCAAGCGAAGCGGCGTCACGGTCGCCGGAGAGGAGTTGAACGACTTCAAGCTTCCCGGAAGCCTCATATATCAGGACGAGGACCTTGACGAGGCAGCCTCGCGTGTGCTCCGCGAGCTGACCGGCGTGAGCGACATCGCCCTGACCCAGTTCAAGGCTTTCGGCTCGAAGGACCGCACGAGCAACCCTCGCGACGTCCACTGGCTTGAGCGCGCCCAGCAGGCGCGGGTGGAGCGCATCGTCACCATTGCTTACTTCGCCCTCGTCAAGCTCGACAAGAACCTGGAGCGCTCGGTGGACCCCGCAGTGGCCGAATGGCGCGCTCTCGACGAGGTAGGCGCCCTCGCCTTTGACCACAATCTCATCATCGAGGAGGCCCTGAAGGCCATCAGGCGCGAGACCGGCAATGACCGCGCGCTCGTCTTC
The DNA here is from genome assembly GCA_910586665.1 of uncultured Duncaniella sp. Classification (GTDB taxonomy): domain Bacteria; phylum Bacteroidota; class Bacteroidia; order Bacteroidales; family Muribaculaceae; genus Duncaniella. The sequence goes on along the minus strand of CAJUIX010000020.1, from coordinate 12,468 downwards.
GACCTCCTCCCGAAGAAGTTCACCGCCTCGCAGCTGCGGACTCTCATGCAGATTCTGAGCGGCAAGCAGCTCGACGTGCGCAACTTCCATAAGAAAATCTCGCAGCTCCCATATATCGTCCCGCTCGACGAGAGGCAGCAGGGGGTGGCCCACCGCGCCGCCCGCTATTACCGCTTCGACCGCAAGGCCTACAGCGGCTCAAGATAGCGGAGGCGGAAGGACGTGCACTGATAGTAGACAGAATTTAACGCAACATTATATATAGTAATACAATAAAACACGGAACAAATTATGTATCTCTTAGGATATGACATAGGAAGCTCGTCGGTAAAGGCAAGCCTGGTCAATGCCGAAAACGGCAAGACAATCGCATCGGATTTCTATCCCAAGACAGAGGCTGAAATCATCGCAGTGAAGCCCGGCTGGGCCGAGCAGCGCCCCCAGCAGTGGTGGGACTGCCTCAAACATGCCACCGAGAGCATCCTCGCCACGGCAAAGATTGACCCTGAAGAGATTAAGGCTATCGGTATCTCGTATCAGATGCACGGCCTTGTCCTCGTCGACAAGAACAAGGTGCCTCTGCGCCCGGCAATCATCTGGTGTGACTCCCGCGGCGTCCCCTACGGCGAGAAGGCTTTCAACGAGCTTGGCGAGGAGAAGTGTCTGAGCCACATCCTCAACTCTCCGGGCAACTTCACAGCCACCAAACTCGCGTGGGTGAAGGAAAACGAGCCCGAGGTCTTCGACAAGATTGACAAAATCATGCTCCCGGGCGACTATATAGCCATGCGTCTGACCGACCGCGTCTGCACCACCGTGTCAGGACTGTCTGAAATGATGCTCTGGGACTTCAAGGAGGGGCGCGTGGCCGACTTCCTTCTCGAATATCTCGGATTCTCCGAGGGCATAATCCCCGAAATCGTTCCGACTTTCTCAATCCAGGGCATGGTGACAGCCAAGGCTGCCGCCGAACTCGGCCTGGCCGAGGGAACCCCTGTGTCGTACCGCGCCGGCGACCAGCCCAACAACGCACTTTCGCTCAACGTGTTCAACCCGGGTGAAATCGCATCGACTGCCGGCACCTCCGGCGTGGTCTACGGCGTCCTCGGCGAGGTCAACTATGACACCAAGAGCCGCGTCAACACCTTCGCACACGTCAACCACAGCAACGACCGCACCCGCCTCGGTGTCCTCCTCTGCATCAACGGCACCGGCATCCTCAACTCATGGACCAAGCGCACCGTCGCCCCGGAGGGTATAGGCTATGCCGAGATGAACGACGTCGCCGCCAAGGCCCCCATCGGCTCCGAGGGTGTCTCGATCATCCCCTTCGGCAATGGCGCCGAGCGCGTCCTTCAGAACAAGGAGGTCAACTGCTCTATCCACGGCGTGAACTTCCTCACACACAATAAATCCCACCTTCTCCGCGCAGCCCAGGAGGGAATCGTGTTCTCCTTCATGTATGGCATGGAAATCATGGAGCAGATGGGCATGCCTATCAACAAAATCCATGCCGGACATGCCAACATGTTCCTAAGCCCCCTCTTCCGCAACACTCTCGCGGGAGTCAGCGGCGCCACTATCGAGCTTTATGACACCGACGGCTCCGTCGGCGCGGCCAAGGGCGCGGGCATGGGTGCCGGAATCTACAAGGATAACAACGAGGCCTTCGAATCGCTCGAAAAAATCGAGGTCATCGAACCTTCGGTGGCCGACACAGCCGCCTATCGCGACGCCTACGCCCTCTGGAAGGAGCGCCTGATGCGCGAAATCTAAGTCGTGCGGCCACGCTTACGAGAGAAAATCAACAAAAAATCTATAACACAACTTTTTTCAACACTTAATCATTATGGCAGTTAAAGAATATTTTCCCGGCATAGGGAAAATCAAGTTTGAAGGCAAGGATTCAAAGAACCCTATGGCCTACCGTTACTATGACGCAGAAAAAATCGTGCTCGGCAAGCCGATGAAGGAATGGCTCAAGTTCGCTATGGCATGGTGGCACACTCTCTGCGCCGAGGGTGGCGACCAGTTTGGCGGCGGCACAAAGAAATTCCCCTGGAACGAGGGTGCCGACGTGATGACTATCGCAAAGCAGAAGGCTGACGCAGGTTTCGAAATCATGCAGAAGCTCGGCGTGGAATATTTCTGCTTCCATGACACCGACCTCATCGGCGACCTCGACGACATCGACAGCTACGAGGCACGCATGAAGGAAATCGTTGCCTACCTCAAGGGCAAGATGGACGAGACCGGCATCAAGAACCTCTGGGGCACAGCCAACGTGTTCGGCAATGGCCGCTACATGAACGGTGCCGCCACCAACCCCGACTTCGACGTGGTTGCTCGCGCTGCCGTGCAGATCAAGAACGCCATCGACGCAACAATTGCCCTCGGCGGTACAAACTATGTGTTCTGGGGTGGCCGCGAAGGCTACATGAGCCTCCTCAACACCGACCAGAAGCGTGAGAAAGAGCATCTCGCAACCATGCTCCGCATCGCCCGCGACTACGCCCGCTCAAAGGGCTTCACCGGCACCTTCCTCATCGAGCCGAAGCCTATGGAACCCTCCAAGCACCAGTATGACGTCGACACCGAGACAGTTGTCGGCTTCCTCAAGGCCCACGGCCTCGACAAGGACTTCAAGGTGAATATCGAGGTGAACCACGCCACCCTCGCCGGCCACACCTTCGAGCACGAGCTCGCAGTGGCTGTCGACAACGGCATGCTCGGCTCTATCGACGCCAACCGCGGTGACTATCAGAACGGCTGGGATACCGACCAGTTCCCCATCGACAACTTCGAGCTTACCCAGGCCATGATGCAGATCATCCGCAACGGCGGCCTCGGCAACGGCGGTACCAACTTCGACGCCAAGACCCGTCGCAACTCTACCGACCTCGATGACATCTTCATCGCCCACATCGCCGGTATGGACGCAATGGCCCGCGCACTCGAAAGCGCTGCAGCCCTCCTCGAGGAGTCTCCCTACAAGGAAATGCTCGCAGAGCGCTACGCATCGTTTGACGGCGGCAAGGGCAAGGAATTCGAGGAAGGCAAACTTTCGCTCGAGGACGTTGTGGCTTACGCCAAGACCCAGCCCGAACCCAAGCAGACTTCAGGCAAGCAGGAACTCTACGAGGCTATCGTGGCCATGTATTGCTAATACTCTCGACATCAGAATCTAACGCAAATATCCCCAATGTCCGTGCGGCCGGAGCCGGCCGCACGGACATTACCCTTATCAATACCATAGCCTCTCTCTCGCACGGACATCTCCCTCTCATGCCTCATTTTCACAACGACCGACAACAAACAAAAAGTAACTATATATAACGCTAAAACTTCTTACCAACCCATGAATTATCCCCAGAAAGGAAGCAGACTCTACCTTTTCTCAATCGTGCTTGTCGCAGTGCTCGGTGGTCTGCTTTTCGGCTATGACACAGCCGTGATTTCAGGAGCGGAGAAGGGTCTGCAAGCCTTCTTCCTCGGTGCAAAGGACTTTGTCTACACTGATACCATCCACGGCATCACCTCGTCGAGCGCGCTGCTCGGCTGTATTATCGGCGCAGCCATTTCCGGCTTCTTCGCCTCATATTTCGGACGCAAGCGCTCGCTTGCCATCGCCGGTATATTCTTCTTCCTATCCGCCCTCGGCAGCTACTATCCCGAATTTATGTTCTTCGACTACGGCACTCCGACCAAGAGCCTGCTCTTCGCCTTCAACTTTTACCGTATCTTAGGCGGTGTCGGCGTGGGCCTTGCATCGGCAATCTGCCCGATGTATATCGCCGAAGTCGCGCCCTCGAATCTGCGTGGCACCCTCGTGTCCTGGAACCAGTTTGCGATTATCTTCGGCCAGTTAGTGGTCTATTTTGTAAACTTCCTCATTCTCGGCGAGCACACACAGCCCGTCATCGAGAAAATCGGCGAGACATTATACAGGGTGAGCGCCGAATCCGACGTGTGGACCATCCAGACCGGCTGGCGCTACATGTTCGGTTCCGAGGCCATCGTCGCAGGCTTGTTTACCGTACTCGTATGCCTCGTCCCCGAGTCGCCCCGCTACCTTGCCCTGACAGGCAGGGATGAGAAGGCCCTCGGCGTCCTCTCCCACATCAACGGCTATGATAAGGCCCGCGAAATCCTCGCGCAGATCAAGAGCACCGTCGAGGTCAAGAGCGAGAAGCTCTTCTCCTTCGGCATCATGGTCATATTCGTGGGCGTGATGCTTTCGGTGTTCCAGCAGGCAGTCGGCATCAACGCCGTCCTCTACTACGCTCCGCGTATCTTCGAGTCAATGAACATGGGCAATCCGATGATGCAGACAGTCATCATGGGTATCGTCAATATCACCTTCACCCTCGTCGCAGTCTTCTCTGTCGAGAAGCTCGGCCGCAAGCCTCTTCTCATCTGGGGCTCGCTCGGCATGGCTATCGGAGCTTTCGGCGTGGCCGTCAGCAACCTCGTCGACGGTATCGCACCGATTATCCCCGTCGTGTCAATCATGGTCTACTCGGCATCGTTCATGTTCTCATGGGGTCCGATATGCTGGGTGCTCATTGCCGAAATCTTCCCCAATACCATCCGTTCACAGGCAGTCGCCATCGCCGTGGCCTTCCAGTGGATTTTCAACTTCATCGTCTCCTCGACCTTCGTCCCGATGTACAACATGCACGGGCTCGGCATGGGCGATAAGTTCGGCCACATGTTTGCCTATGCCCTCTACGGCATCATCTGCGTGATTGCCGCATGGTTTGTCGCCTCGCTCGTTCCCGAGACCAAGGGCAAGACCCTCGAGGATATGACTAATCTCTGGCGCAACCGCAACAAAAAGTCGTAATAAATATTGCATGGATTGTAGGGACGCGGCGTGCCGCGTATGTCCGATTGAAAACATATAACCGTATATATAACGCTTTTGTCCGGCATACGCGGCATGCCGCGTCCCTACATGAATTTCCAAACATAGGTTTCACTATTTATAATTTCTAAGTATAAAAACGATATTTTTATGAGTTTCAAAAAAATTTCACTCACACTTCTCGCAGCCGGGGCAGCCGTCGTCGGCTCGGCTGCAGACTTGAAGGTCAGCGGCGGACTTCATCCCTCCGCCGATGCCCCCGTCATCGCCAAGGAAATGTATGGCCAGTTCACCGAGCATCTCGGCAACTGTATCTACGGCGGCATCTGGGTCGGCGAGGATTCCAAGATTCCCAACACAAGCGGCTACCGCAACGATGTGATAGAGGCTATCCGTGAACTGAAAGTGCCCGTGATGCGCTGGCCCGGCGGCTGCTTCGCCGACGAGTATCACTGGATGGACGGCATCGGTCCGCGTTCAGAGCGTCCGCGCATGGTCAACACCAACTGGGGCGGCACTGTCGAGGACAACTCCTTCGGTACACACGAATTCCTAAATCTCTGCGAGCTTGTGGGCGTCGAGCCTTATATCAGCGGCAATGTCGGCAGTGGCTCCGTGGAAGAAATTCAGAAGTGGATTGAATATATGACGGCCTCCGACGGTCCTATGGCCCTCCTCCGCAAGAAGAACGGTCGCGAGAAGCCCTGGAAGGTCAAATATTTCGGTGTCGGCAACGAGACCTGGGGCTGCGGCGGCAACATGACCGCCGAGTACTACTCGGACATCTATCGCCGTTACCAGACTTACTGCAAGAACTACAGCGGCAACACCCTCTACAAGATTGCTTCCGGCGGCAATGCGGCCGACTATCATTGGACCGAGGTGTGCATGAAGAACGCCGCAAGCATGATGGACGGCATCTCTTTCCACTATTACTATGTCGACGACTGGAACGACAAGGGTTCGGCCACCAATTTCAGCGACGAGAACTATTACATGACTATGGGCCATGTCTATGACATCAACGAGGCTATCAAAGGCCACTCGGCTGTCATGGACAAGTATGACCCGAAGCGCCGTGTCGGACTTATGATTGACGAGTGGGGCACATGGTGGAACGTTGAGCCGGGCACAAACCCCGGACACCTTTTCCAGCAGAACACCATGCGCGACGCGCTCGTGGCCGCCGTGTCGCTCAACATCTTCCACAACCACGCCGCCCGCGTGAAGATGGCCAACATAGCCCAGTTTGCCAACGTGCTCCAGGCTATGCTCCTCACCAAGGAGGGCCAAATGGTGAAGACCCCGACCTTCTATGTGTTCAAGATGTATATTCCCCACATGGAGGCGCGTCTTGTCCCCCTTGATATCGACTGCGAGGTGCTCGAGATCCACGGCCGCAAGGCTCCGCTGGTGAGCGCGACCGCATCGCAGAAGGACGGGGTGACCACCGTGTCGCTTGCCAACATATCGCTCGACAAGGCTGCCGACATCGACCTTGACCTCGGAGGCATCGCCGCATCGAAGGTGAAGGGTGAGATCATCAGCTCGAAGAATATCCACGACTACAATGATTTCGGCCTGGCCGAGAAGGTGAACATCGTGCCCTTCAACGGAGCCAAAATCAAGAACGGCAAGCTCTCCCTCAAGCTCCCCGCCCGCTCGATTGTCACCCTTAGCCTCAATTAAGGCCTCGCCGTGGCAATAAGTGGGGATTGATAACGTTATAATTTAAATACAATCTTATATCGTTTAATACCAATTACCTTATTCATTCAAAATGGCAAAATTTGATAAAATCGCAGTGCTCGCCAAGATGGGCGAGACAGGCGTAGTTCCTGTGTTCTACCACAAGGATGCAGAAGTCGCAAAACAGGTTGTAAAGGCTTGCTACGACGGCGGTGTCCGTGCTTTCGAGTTCACCAACCGTGGCGACTTCGCCCACGAGGTTTTCGCCGAGGTCGTGAAATTCGCCGCCAAGGAGTGCCCCGACATGGCTATGGGTGTAGGCTCTATCGTTGATCCGGCCACTGCCGCACTCTATATCCAGCTCGGCGCCTGCTTCATCGTCGGCCCGCTCTTCAACCCGGAGGTTTCGCGCATCTGCAACCGCCGTCTCATTCCCTACACTCCCGGCTGCGGCACAGTTAGCGAAGTCGGTGCCGCTCAGGAGACAGGCTGCGATCTCTGCAAGTGCTTCCCCGGCGACGTGCTCGGCACCAAGTTTGTCAAAGGCCTCCTCGCTCCCATGCCCTGGACCAAGCTCATGGTCACCGGCGGCGTAGAGCCTACCAAGGAGAACATCGAGGGCTGGATCAAGGCCGGCGTATGGTGCGTCGGCATGGGTTCGAAGCTCTTCCCGAAGGACCGCGTGGCCGCGCAGGACTGGCAGTATGTCACCGACAAGTGCCGCGAGGCTCTGTCGTATGTCGCCGAGGCCCGCAAGTAAAGAGGGTCCTTACTGACTGACAGTATCAGGCGCCGGCGGGTCGAGGGTTTATGCAGACCCGCGCCGCCGGCGCTTTTTCAATAACATATAGTAAAACATTTTTTCAATGGAAAAAACCTGGCGTTGGTTTGGTCCCAACGATAAAATTACCCTCGAGATGCTCCGCCAAATCGGAGTCGAGGGCATCGTCACCGCCCTCCACCATATCCCTAACGGGGAAGTGTGGTCGCTCGAGGAGGTGGAGAAGATGAAAAACTTCATTGAGAAGGCAGGTCTGCGCTGGAGCGTGGTCGAGAGTCTTCCCGTCTCCGAATCCATCAAGTATGCCGGTCCCGACCGTGACCGGCTGATTGAGAACTATAAGGAATCGCTGCGCAATCTCGGCAAGGCAGGGGTGAAGACTATCTGCTACAACTTTATGCCCGTGCTCGACTGGGCCCGCACCGATCTCGAGTATCCCAACAATGACGGCACGTCGAACCTCTACTTCAACCGTGCCGAGTTTGCCTACTTCGACATCTATATACTCAAGCGCGAGGGTGCCGAGAAGGACTACGACGCCGAGACCCTCGCCCGCGTCGAGGAGCTGAAGCCGAAGATGGATGAGGAGGCCGAGCGCCGCCTCGTGGACAACATCATCGTGAAGACCCAGGGCTTCGTCAACGGCAATATTTCTGAGAACGACCTCGACCCCGTGGCCAAGTTCCGCGAGCTGCTCGCTCTCTATGACGGCATCGACGCCGCACAGCTCCGCGAGAACATGAAGTATTTCCTCGAGGCCATCATGCCTGTCTGCGACGAGTATGACATCAACATGTGTGTCCACCCTGACGATCCCCCGCTGCAGATTCTCGGTCTGCCGCGCATAGTCACCTGCGACGCCGACATCCGCGCCTTCCTCGACGCTGTCCCCAATACACATAACGGCCTCACATTCTGCGCCGGCTCGTTGAGCGCAGGTGCCCACAACGATGTGCCCGCGCTGGCCAAGAAGTATGCCTCGCGCACCCACTTCGTCCATGCCCGCATCTGCAACGTGATGCCCAACGGTGACTTCAAGGAGTCGACCCACCTCGACCCGCGCCTGGTCGATGTGGTCCGTACCTTCGAGAAGGAGCGTCCGGGTGTGCCGATGCGTGTCGACCACGCCCCGCTCATGCTCGGCGACGAGAAGATGGGCTACAATGCCGGCTACTCCTTCCACGGGCGCATGCTCGCCCTCGGAATGGTGTCTGGCATCATGGCCACGGTCCACACAGAGAATTGAATTGATAAACCAATAATACAGTTTTAAGGATATGAATGAATTGTTTTCTGTAAAAGACAGAGTGGTCGTCATCACCGGCGGAACCGGCGTGCTCGGCCGCTGCATCGGTGAATACCTTGCCACTCAGGGCGCCAAAATCGTAATCCTCGGCCGTCGCAAGGAAGAGGGCGATGAAATTGTCGACGCTATCAAGGCCAAGGGTGGCGAGGCTATGTTTCTTGTGACCGACGTGATGAACGCCGAGGTCGTGCAGGCCAACTGTGATGAAATCATGGCCAAATATGGCCGCGTCGACGCGCTTCTCAATGCTGCCGGCGGCAACATGGCCGGCGCTGTCATCTCGCCCGACGGCAACTTCTTCGATGTAAAGATTGATGCTTTCAAGCAGGTGCTCGACCTTAACCTGACCGGCACCGTGATTCCCACGCAGATTTTCCTCCGTCCGATGGTGGAGGCCGGCAAGGGCGCTATCGTCAACTTCTCGTCGATGGCTGCCTTCCGTCCCATCACCCGCGTCATGGGCTATGCCGCTGCCAAGGCAGGTATCTCCAACTTCACCGCCTTCCTCGCCACAGAGGTGGCCAAGAAATTCACTCCGGGCATCCGCGTCAACGCTATCGCTCCCGGCTTCTTCGTGACCAACCAGAACCGCGCGCTGCTCACCAACCCTGACGGCTCGCTGACCGACAGAGGCGCTTCGGTAATCCGCCAGACCCCCTTCGGGCGCTTCGGTGAGCCAGAGGAGCTTTGCGGCACTATCCAGTATCTCATCTCTGACGCTGCAAGCTTCGTCACCGGCACTGTCGCCGTGGTCGACGGCGGTTTCAATGCCTTCGCGATGTAGGATTCCGCCCGCTATAATAAAAGAAAGAGGAGCGCAGGTGCGTCCATCCGGCCTTTGAGTGTCGGGAAGGGAGCCTGCGTTCCTTTTCTATAAATGTATCTAAGTTGTAGATTAGATTTCGTCCATGTCGAGGGCTATATAGTGCTGGTATGGGTGGTCACATGCGGGGCATACCTTCGGAGGCTCTGTGCCTTTGAAGACATAGCCGCATACGAGGCACTGCCATTCAATCGGTTTCTCGCGTTTCCAGACGGTTCCGTCCTTCACCTGCTTGAGGTAGGCCTCGAAGCGCTTCATGTGGCGCTCTTCGATGCTTGCGATAGCGGTAAAATGCTCTGCGATTTCAGAAAATCCTTCTTTTTCGGCTACCTTGGCGGCGTTGGTATACATTTCGACCCCCTCTTTCATTTCCTCGTGTGCTGCGGTTGCAAGGTTGGAGGCTGTGTCGCCGATGACACCTGCGTCGACATCAAGTGTTATGTCGAGTGAGCCTCCTTCGAGGAGTTTGAAGAACACTTTACCGTGACGTAGCTCGTTGGACGCTGTCTCACGGAAAATTTCGCCGATAGGATAATAGTCCTCCTTATCGGCTTGTGCTGCATAATATGTATAACGGGAATATGCTCCCGATTCAGCCATGTAGGCAATCACGAGGTTTTTCTCGGTCTCTGTGCCTTTGATACTTTTTTTAGCCATAGATATTTGGGTGTTAAGTTAGTTTGTTCCTGTCTTCGTATAACGATTTCACCTCGTGAATGGTTGACATGCGGTGATTGAAAAAGCCCCTGAAATCACGCCGGGTGAATTCAGAGGCTTCTGTACGGGGTTTGTATTATATCGGTGGGCGCGCCGGTTTATTCGACGGTCACGGATTTTGCAAGGTTGCGGGGCTGGTCTACGTCCTTGCCCTTGTTGACGGCGATGTAGTAGGCCAGGAGCTGGAGGGGGATTGAGGCCACAATCGGGGTGAGGCACTCGGGGACTTCGGGAATCTCGATGCAGAAGTCGGCGATGTCGTTCATGGCCTTGTTGCCTTTGGATACGATTGCCACCACTGCGCCACCGCGTGACTTGACCTGCTGCACGTTGGAGATAATCTTGTCGTAGAGGGAGTCGCTCGGGGCTATGATGACACTGGGCATGTCGTGGTCGATGAGAGCGATTGGCCCGTGTTTCATCTCGGCTGCCGGATAGCCCTCTGCGTGGATATAGGAGATTTCCTTGAGCTTGAGGGCGCCTTCGAGAGCGGTTGGATAGTTGTAGCCGCGTCCGAGGTAGAGGAAGTTGTGGGCGTAGGAGAAGACCTTTGAAAGTTTCTTCACTTCCGGGTCGATTTTTAGGGCCTCCTTGATGATTTCGGGCATCTTGTCGAGCGATACAAGGATGTCGTGGAGCGTCCCGCTGTCTACAGTGCCGCGCAGTTGCCCCACTGAGAGGGCGAGGAGGGTGAGCACTGTCACCTGGCCGGTAAAGGCCTTGGTGGAGGCCACGCCGATTTCGGGGCCGACGTGGATATAGGTCCCGGAGTCGGTGTTGCGGGGGATGGAGGCTCCGACCACGTTGCAGATACCGTAGACGAAGGCTCCTTTCTCCTTTGCGAGCTGGATTGCGGCAAGGGTGTCGGCTGTCTCGCCCGACTGGCTGATGGAGATGACGATGTCCTTCTCGTTGAGCACGGGGTTGCCATAGCGGAACTCCGAGGCATACTCTACCTCGACGGGCATCTTGCAGAAGTCCTGGATTAGGCGCTTGCCGATGAGGGCTGCGTGCCATGATGTGCCGCAGGCCACGAGGGTGATGCGCTCGGCATTTTTGAAGCGCTCCTGATTAAGCTCCACACCTGAGAGTACCACGCGCGAGCAGTTGCCGACGATGCGGCCGCGCAGGCAGTCGCGCAGGGTCGAGGGCTGCTCGAAGATTTCTTTGAGCATGAAGGTGTCGTAGCCACCCTTCTCGAGCTGGGCGAGGGAGAGCTTGAGCTTCTGTATGTTGATTGTCGAGGGGCGGTTGCTCGAGAGCGAGAGCACCTGCACCGGTTCATTGCGCTTGATGACGCCGATTTCGTTGTCCTTGAGATAGATGACCTTGTCGGTATAGCCGACGATGGGGGTCGCGTCGGAGGCGATGAATGTCTCGCCGTCCCCCACGCCGATTACGAGGGGGGAGCTCTTGCGGGCCACAATCATTGTGTCGGGGTCATCCTGCTCGACGACGGCGATAGCGTAGGCTCCCTCGACCTGGAGGAGCGCCTCGCGGACAGCCTCGAGGAGCGAGCATGATGAGGTGAGCTTTATATATTCGATGAGCTGAACGAGCACTTCCGTGTCGGTCTCGCTCTTGAACTCATAGCCGTGGTCCATGAGCACTTTTTTCAGGACGGCGTAGTTCTCGATAGTCCCGTTGTGGACGAGCGCTATCATCCCGCTCTGCGAGACATGCGGATGGGCGTTGACGTCGTTGGGCTCGCCGTGGGTGGCCCAGCGTGTGTGGGCTATGCCGAGGCTCCCCTGGGTCGTGCCGGCCTGCGATACCTGCTCGAGATTTGAGACCTTGCCCTGCGATTTGTGGACATGGAGCTTGCCGTCGGAGTCAACCAAGGCGACGCCGGCGCTGTCATAGCCACGATACTCGAGGCGCTTCAGCCCCTGGATTAGTATTTCGTAGGCTCCCTGGGAGCCGAGATAACCAACAATTCCGCACATAAAGTCTTTTCTTTGTTAAATTAAGTCGTGTTTTTTTGACTGCCGGCCCGATTTAGAGGGTCGCTCAGCCTAAGATTAAGAAATGTTAATTAGATTGTGGATGTCAAATGTCGATGAATTGATGTTCATGAACTGTATCCAATCTTTTATTTTGCAAAGTTACGAAAAATTGTCCTATTTTCCCAAGATGTATGCTTTTTTAAAGAAAAAACTTTCCCTATAATATATAATAATGTGGGGAGAGGGTATAAAAAGTCTCAACTGTTAAATTTTAGTTAAAGGTATTATAAAAATTTGGAGGGGATGAGGAAAGTGGCTACCTTTGCACTCGCTTTTGAG
>CAJUIX010000019.1 GCA_910586665.1 uncultured Duncaniella sp. | reverse complement strand
CGGTGCAAAGTTACTGCCTTTTGTCGAGACCGCCAAATTTTTCGAGAACTTTTTTTTCGAAAATTTTCTTCGGGAAAACTTCTTCGGAAGAAGTCACGCGGGGAAGGGGTCCAAGGCCAGCATTTCAAACCTCCCGGAAGTCGCTGTCGCCGGACCTCTGCCGGCTCCCTTTCGGAAAGCGAGTGCAAAGGTAGTCACTTCCCACATCCCATCCAAATTTTACCAATACTTTTAACTAAAATTTAACAATTAAAGCCGTATTTGCCCCATTTTTTACCCTCTAAGCCAACATCAACACCTATACAGGCAATCAATAGCGCAGTATTTTTTTGCATAAATTTAAATTTATAAGTAATTTTGGGAAATAAATAAAAGCTCTCCCAATCATTAACACCTAAACCACTTCCAAGACATGGCGAAACTTACCACCTTATTATATATAATAGCTTTTATTTCCTCGTTCACCGCCTCCGCAAGTACGCCCGACAATATCCGCTGGCACAATGAGGCTACAGATACGACCAACATCACAAAAATTCTCATCAAAGCGACCGACTTCGGAGCCTCGACCCCAAACGAGCTTGTGGAATTCATCGGCCGACAGTTTATTGACAAACCATATAAGGCAGGCACTCTTGAAGGGACGCCCGAGGCTGTAACTATCAACCTCGATGAGCTTGATTGCACAACATTCGTCGAATTAGTGGCCGCATTTGCCCTCACGGTTGAGGAACGAAAGAATTCATGGCAGGATTTCGTGGGTATGCTATCAAACATAAGGTATCGCCAGGGGGCGCCCGACGGATATGCCTCACGGCTGCATTATTTCAGCGACTGGATTGTCACAAACACTCACCGAGGCTTCATCAGGGAGGTCAGCGACCGCTTCCCCAACTCGGATTCACAAATCAAGACGCTCGACTACATGTCGAGACACCGCTCAAGCTACCCTGCTCTCGCCGACGACAGCGAGTATGAGAGACTGAAGAACATGGAAGTCGGCTACCGCTCTCACCGCTACCCCTATATAAAATCCGGGCGCCTGACGTCGAAGCCCGTGCTAAGCGCATTTAAGGGTGGAGATATAGTGGCACTCACGACCAAGACAGAGGGTCTCGACGTGAGCCATGTCGGGATAATAGTCATTGAGAAGGACGGCCCGCACCTACTACACGCTTCGTCGAAGGAGGGAAAGGTCGTAATCGACAGACTGAACCTCACAGAATATATGAGAAAGGCTCACAATCTGACCGGCATACGAGTGGTCAGGCTGCAAGCCCAGTAAAAAAGTTTCATCGGGGGGGGAAGAGACCTATCGCATCAGAGGTCAATCCCGTATTCCTTAATTTTACGATAAAGAGTGCGCTCCGAGATATTCAGCTCGCGGGCCGCTTCCTTGCGCTTTCCGCCGTTGCGCTCAAGGGCGCGGCGAATGGTGTCGCGCTCAGTTTCTTCAAGAGTCACGGGAGAGGAAGACTCAGGCGCCTCCTCGACAGGCGACACATCAACCATCGGAGCCGTCGGCAGCGGAGAAGAGAAGGGCTGGAACTTCACGAGCGACCTGACGGGCACATTTTCTGCCCCGGGGACTTCTTCCGCAACCTGGAAGTCGCCACCATGCACCGGCTGCACGCCGGAAGCGCCAAGCGAGTCGAGGCGCCGGCTGATAGAGTCAATCTGATTTTGCAAACGGAGAATCATGCCGAAAAGCACGTCGCGCTCGGTGGAATATTCATGCGCACGGTCAGTGTGGGATGCCGCCACAGGCGCATAGTTAAACGAACCGGCCGGAAGAAAGCTACCGACAGTCTCGGCGTCGATTTCCTTCCCCGACTCAAAGAGGGCTATCTGTTCAACCACATTTTTGAGCTGGCGCACGTTGCCCGGCCAGCGATAGCGGAGCATGAGGGTCCGCGCGGAGTCGTCGAAAGTCACCGGCGGCATCGAATAGCGCTCCGAAAACTCCGAAGCGAACTTTCGCGAGAGCAGTACGATGTCATTGCCACGATCACGCAGTGGCGGAATGTTGATTGTGACAGTCGAAAGACGATAGTAGAGGTCCTCGCGGAAGCGCCCCTCGGCCACCGCTTTGGCCATACCTACATTTGTCGCAGCCACAATCCTCACATTAGACTTCTGGACTGTCGACGAACCCACCTTAATGAACTCGCCGCTTTCGAGCACACGCAGCAGGCGTGCCTGGGTCGTCAAAGGAAGCTCTGCAACCTCGTCGAGAAAGATAGTGCCGCCGTCGGCCTCCTCGAAATAGCCCTTACGAGAGGAGATGGCCCCGGTGAAGGAACCCTTCTCATGGCCGAAAAGCTCCGAGTCAATCGTACCTTCCGGGATTGCACCACAGTTGACAGCAATATACTTCGCATGTTTGCGCGGAGAGAAACCGTGGATTATTTTAGGAAAAAACTCCTTGCCGGTTCCGCTCTCACCCGTCACAAGCACCGACAAATCAATCGGCGCCACCTGGATGGCACGCGACACGGCCGCTATCAGGCCGGGCGCATTGCCAACGATGCCATAACGCTGCTTCGCCTGGACAATCTCTGCCGGTATTTCTTGAAGATTCAATTGCATAGACTCAAAAGGGAATGTTGTCATTTTATAGCCTGGAGGGCATAGGTGCGCTGACGCAGAAAGTCACCAAGCTCCTTGACCGAGCCTGAGTGAGCCTTGATTTCCTCGACCGAAATCGGGTCGCCGATAGAGATGTGGAGGGTGTCGTTTTTGCGACGGAACACCTCCGCCGGAAGTCGGAGTGTGCGCAACTGCCAGCTGACGATGCCGAGGAAGCGGAACCACCAGCTGTTATATCCGTGGAAGAAGATAGGTATGACGGGGACCTTCAGCTGCTCTATCAGGCGGATAATCGACTCACGCCACTCACGATCTTCAAACTTCAGATGCTTGTTGTAGTTGCCGACGGCGCCGGCTGGGAAGAATCCAATCGGGTTGCCACGACGCACCTGCATTATAGCCTCCTTGATACCCTTCATCGACACGGCCTTCTTGGCGGGATCGTCGCTCGCTGTCTGGTCGACAGCGATGAAATTCGGACGCATGGCCACGATATAGTTCAGTATCATGTTGACCATGACCTTGAACTCAGGACGCCGGCTGCCGATAATGTCGATAAGAGTGATGCCGTCGAGCGCACCGAAGGGATGATTGCTTATGGTTATGAAGGCTCCTTCAGGAAGATTATCGAGAACCTTCTCATTGTCGATGCGCAGCTTTATATTCAGGTCCTCGAGGAGGCCGCGGCAGAATTGCGGACCGGGAGTGTCAAAATTATGGTCATGAATCCAGTTGACCTTGTCAATATCCAAAACCTTCATAAACCATTCGACCAAACGGCGCTTACCCTTAAAGAAAGGAGCCATCTTGACTATATCGTCATAGTCAAGCACCGTGCGCTTGACCTCGGGAGTTCCAGTAGTATTATCCATATAATGATGATTCTTATTTAAAACGCTCTGTCTGAGCAAACAAAGGGACCGGCTCCGCAGAAAAGCCAGTCAGTCCAATGCAAATTTACGAAAAATGTAAGAAATCAATGACAAAAAGAAGAATATTAGCCAAAAATCGGAGCATAAAATAACATTTCTTAGCCTCATTTCGGAAAATTAACAATTAAAAATGGCACAAAAAGCGTTAAAATGTGAAAAATTCCCTAACTTTGCACACTGCAAAAATAAGCATATATAGTTTAACCGCGGAAGCACCAAACGATATGAATTTACTACAAAAGAAGTTATCCAGATACACCGCACCACAGGAAGCCAAAGCTGCCGGAGTTTACCCCTATTTCCGCGCAATCTCCAGCGAGCAGGATCCCGAAGTCATCATCAACGGCAAAAAGGTGCTGATGTTTGGTTCTAACTGCTATACGGGCCTTGTCAATGACCCGCGAATCAAAGAAGCAGCCATAGAGGCAACTCGCAAATACGGCACAGGCTGCGCCGGCTCTCCCTTCCTCAACGGAACTCTCGACCTACACAAACAGCTCGAGGCCAAGCTTGCCGAATACATGGGCAAGGAGGACGTAATGGTCTACTCTACCGGCTTCGGCGTTAACCTCGGCGTCGTCTCCTCGCTCACAGGACGCGAAGACTACATACTCTGGGACGAACAGGACCACGCATCAATCATCGAAGGACGCCGACTCTCGTTCAGCCAGCAGCTCAAATACAAGCACAACGACATGGAGTCGCTCGAGAAGCAGCTCCAGAAATGCGAACCCGACAAGGTGAAGCTCATCGTCAGCGACAGCGTCTTCTCAATGGAAGGCGACGTGGCCAACGTCAAGGAAATGGTAGCGCTTGCAAAGAAATACGACGCAAGCCTCATGATCGACGAGGCCCACGGCATCGGCGTCTTCGGCGAAGGCGGCCGAGGTGTCTGCCACCACTACGGAGTGGCCGACGACGTCGACCTGATTATGGGCACATTCTCCAAGTCATTCGCCTCGCTCGGAGGTTTCATCGCCACCAACAAGGAAATCACCAACTTCCTCCGCCACCATTCCCGCTCCTACATCTTCACCGCGAGCATCACACCCGCATCGACGGCAGCAGCGCTCAAGGCACTTGAAATCATGCAGACCGAGCCGGAACTCCAGGCCAATCTCTGGAAGCTCACCAACCACGCCCTCGAAGGCTTCCGCTCGCTCGGACTCGAGATCGGCAACACCTCAACCCCGATTATACCTCTCTTCATCCGCGACGACTTCAAGACCTTCGCCATCACACGCGACCTACTCGAAGAGGGCATCTTCGTGAACCCAGTCGTATCCCCCGCCGTCGCACCGACCGACACGCTCATACGCTTCTCGCTCATGGCCACCCACACGATGGAGCAGGTCGACCGTGCGCTTGAAACGATAGCCCGAGTGTTCCGCAAATACGACATCATCCACTAAGAATCACATTCCCAAGCAATAAAAAATTAAATCCCGCCTCGAAAGAAGCGGGATTTAATTTTGATGATTGCCTAATTAATATAAAAAATAAGTGAATCATAGACAATCCAAATATCCATAAACAAAAATCAATTAGATCAAGTAAAGGCCGGAGTATAGGGATGCGAATATTGCTATTCGCCGACAAAGATACAAATTTTTCACAAACGAACAAAAAATTTAACAATAGCTTGTCTATCTATCCGTAGAAACCGTGGAGGAGGACTCCCCTTGATGACCGGCGACCTCTGAATCCTCGTCAAGTTTCTTGCTCAGTTCCACATCAGCCTTAAACTTCAGAGGATCGAAACCCTGGCCGTAGACACCGTTGACATTCGCCTGAGTTATGAAGGCATGCGGGTCGACATCCTTGACGATACGGAAGATGGTCACAGACTCAATCTTGCGGCAGACCACGAGAAGCATCTTGATAGGCTGCTTCGTATACCAGCCCATGCCGTCCATGACGGTGACACCTCGGCGACCGTACTTATTGACAGCAGTAGCTATCTTCTCCCAATGCTTGGAGATGATGATGAACTGCACAGCCTGGCGTGTAGTGTTTATTATAAGGTCGACCATATATGTAACCACAAAGAGGAACACGAAACCATAGACAACCCTTGATATATCGTGGAAGAACAAGTAGCTCGAAGAGATGATTGCAAAATCCACATAGAGCATCGTGCGGCCGACAGTGACATTGGTCTTCTTGGCGACAATAGCAGCGACAATATCAGTGCCTCCCGTGCTTCCGTTGTGGGTGAACACAATTCCGAGCGCTATACCTGACAGCACGGAGCCTATACATATACTCATAAAGGGCTCGTTGGGCACAAGCGGACCGTCGAACAGCGGCGGCATGAAGGTCACCACAAGCGACACCGCCGTCGCCCCGAACACAGTCTTGTAGACAAACTGCCGCCCCACAGCAAACCAGGCCACGGCAAGCAGTGTAAGGTTGATGACATACTGGGTGATACCAATCGAATAGGGATTGTTGGTCAGGAAGTACACGATTGTACCCAGACCGGTCACGCCTCCGATCACCACCTTATACGGGAGTATAAAAGCAGAGAAGCCGAAACCATAGATCAGACATCCGAGGACTATCATTACATAATCCCTCGTCGACATCCACAAACTCTTTCTTGAAAAAGTCATATTCCTAATGAGATAATGATTACAGCGCAAATTTAAGTGTTAAAAATTTCACTGCCAAATATCACAGGCATCCCGGGTGTCTACAATAGGACAACAAATCTAACCATAGATAATAAAAATGAAAGAAAAGCGGTCTGTTTCGCGACGATTCTTTTGCCATATCCCACGCACGATTCGCAAAATAAACGGAACGGCCCAATTGTTAAAGATTCATAAAACCCACTTGCCAATCTCCAAAAAATCACTACCTTTGCAAACCGATTATGTCCAATTAATGAACATGACCGCCATCGGCCCGCGCTTTTGGCCAAGCAAAGCCGTGAAGCAGTCAACAGTAACTTTTTATTAATTAAACATTTAACGTGGATACTTTAAGCTACAAGACCATTACCCCCAACGCGCAGAGCGTTGAACACAACTGGGTAGTCATCGACGCCACCGACCAGGTGCTCGGTCGCCTTTGTGCAAAAGTCGCACTTATCCTTCGCGGCAAAAACAAGCCCAGCTACTCCCCCAACATGGAGTGCGGCGACAACGTAATCATCATCAACGCCGACAAGGTGCGCCTCACCGGCAAGAAGTGGACTGACCGCGAATACCTCTCGTACACCGGCTATCCCGGCGGACAGCGCGTCGCCACTCCCGAAATCATGATGAAGAAGTCGCTCAACAAGCACATCAAGCCCGGCTACCACCCCCTCTTCATCAAGGTTGTCAAAGGCATGCTCCCCAAGAATCGCCTGGGCCGTGCAATCATCGAGAACATGCATGTGTACAATGGCCCCAACCATCCCCACGAAGCACAAAATCCTGTAGTTATTGACATCAACAAAATTAAATAATTGAAGAATGGAATCAGTTAATGCAGTTGGCCGCCGTAAAGCAGCCGTAGCTCGCGTGATCGTTAAAGAAGGAAACGGTCAGATCACAGTAAACAAGCGTCCCCTCGATGTTTACTTCCCCTCTTCCATCCTTCAGTATATCGTCAAGCAGCCCCTCAGCACCCTCGAGGCAACTGAGAAGTATGACATCAAGGTCAACCTCAACGGCGGCGGCTACAAAGGCCAGGCCGAGGCTCTCCGTCTCGCTATCGCACGCGCCCTCGTGAAAATCAATCCCGAGGACAAGCCCGCACTCCGCGCCGAAGGCTTCATGACCCGCGACCCGCGCGTCGTTGAACGCAAGAAACCCGGTCGTCCCAAGGCTCGCAAGCGCTTCCAGTTCTCTAAGCGTTAATATTTTATCATCCCTCCTCAAGTGTTTAGTATCTAAACCGTCGAGATGGACACGTTCCCTACTCCCCGGTTGTTATTTATCAAAAGAACGTAAACAATTCCAACACAACAAATGTCAACACCCAATTTTGACCAACTCCTCGAAGCAGGTTGCCATTTTGGCCACATGAAAAGAAAATGGAATCCTGCAATGGCTCCTTACATCTTCATGGAGCGCAACGGTATCCACATCATAGACCTCTATAAGACCCAGGCTAAGCTCGAAGAAGCTGCCGCAGCCCTCCGCAACATCGCCAAGGGCGGCAAGAAGATTCTCTTCGTAGCTACCAAGAAGCAGGCCAAGGAAATCCTCGCCGAGAAGGCCCAGAGCGTCAACATGCCCTACGTCATCGAGCGCTGGCCCGGCGGTATGCTCACCAACTTCCCGACTATCCGCAAGGCTGTCAAGAAGATGACCTCTATCGACAAGATGCAGAAGGACGGCACTTTCGACAACCTCTCGAAGCGTGAGAAACTCCAGATTTCACGTCAGCGTGCCAAACTCGAGAAGAACCTCGGTTCAATCGCCGACCTCAACCGTCTTCCCTCGGCACTCTTCGTGGTTGACGTATGCAAGGAGCACATCGCCGTTGCCGAAGCCAACCGTCTCGGTATCCCCGTGTTCGCTATCGTCGACACCAACTCCGACCCCAACAACGTTGACTTCGTAATCCCCGCCAACGACGACGCATCCAAGTCTATCGAAATCATCCTCAACACTGTCTGCGAATCAATCAATGAAGGTCTTGAGGAGCGCAAGGTAGAGAAGGCCGACGAGAAAGCTGCCGGCGAGAACGCCGAAGCACCCCGTCGCGACCGTCGCCGCGTGAGCCGCAAGTCTGACAACGAGGCCGAAGCTCCCGTAGAGGCTGAGGCAGCTGCCGAGACTCCCGCTGCCGAATAAGCAGGAAGCCGCGCAAGCTCCCGCTCTCTCCTCAACCCAAATCCAACTTTTAACCACCATTTAAACTCCTATATAATTATGGCAGTTACAATGGCAGAAATCACCAAGCTGCGCCACCTTACAAGCGCCGGCTTGATGGACTGCAAAAAAGCTCTCGCCGAAACCAACGGTGACATCGAGGCAGCCGTTGAAATCCTTCGCAAGAAGGGCCAGGCTGTTGCCGCCAAGCGCGAAGACCGCAACGCCGCCGAAGGCTGCGTTCTCTCCAAGAACGAAGGCAACTTCGCAGCCGTTCTCGCTCTCAACTGCGAGACCGACTTCGTTGCCAAGAACGAAGGCTTCGTCAACCTCGCCAAGGAGCTTCTCGACCTCGCCGTGGCCAACCGCTGCAAGAACGTCGACGAGCTCAAGGCTCTCACTGTTGACGGCCGCACAGTTGCCGAACTCGTAACCGAAGAGTCAGGCAAGACAGGCGAAAAGACCGAAATCGGTGCTTACGAAGTAGTAGAGGCTCCCTCAACCGCAGCCTACAACCACTTCAACAACAAGCTCGCCGCAATCGTAGGCTTCAACCTCCCCGGCGTTGACCCGCAGGTGGGCCGCGAAATCTGCATGCAGATTGCATCAATGAACCCCGTAGCCTGCAGCCGCGAGGACGTTCCCCAGGCCACTATCGACCAGGAAATCGCCGTCGCAGTCGAGAAGACCAAGCAGGAGCAGATCAAGAAGGCCGTTGAGGCAGCCCTCAAGAAGGCCGGTCTCAACCCCAACCACTTCGACTCAGAAGACCACATCGAATCCAACATCACCAAGGGCTGGATTACCGAGGAAGATGCCACCAAGGCTCGTCAGATTATGAAAGAGACTGCCGAGGCCAAGGCTGCCAACCTCCCCGAAGCCATGATTCAGAACATCGCCAACGGCCGCCTCAACAAGTTCTTCAAAGAGAGTTGCCTCATGGAGCAGGAATATGTCCAGGACAGCAAGCTCTCCGTAGGGCAGTTCCTCGAGCAGACCCAGAAGGGCCTCGTAGCCGTTGCATTCAAGCGCGTGAACCTCAACCAGGACTAATCCTCCAATTCTGCGAAAGTCATAACATCGCAATAACCCCGGACGGTCAGCCGCCTCTACAAAAGGCTCTGACCGT
Organism: uncultured Duncaniella sp.; assembly: GCA_910586665.1. Lineage (GTDB taxonomy): Bacteria > Bacteroidota > Bacteroidia > Bacteroidales > Muribaculaceae > Duncaniella. Next base: position 56,038 of record CAJUIX010000019.1, on the reverse strand, counting down.
CCGGCTTTTTTGTCGGTGAAATTTTGTCGACCGTCAATTCTATTTGCAAATACAGCAAAAAAAAACTACATTTGCAGATAAGCCGAAAGTCTAAGGACCATACAGTATGACTGATATACTCAAACGACAGAACATCACCACATTTTTAGCCCACCTGCTCTGCATCAGCATCCTCTTCATCCTCCCGGAAGTCATATCCAACCTCTCCAATCCGGGACGACCGATAAAGATGTGGGTCTACATGAAGACTGTCGTCTTCATCGGCGACTTCTACGTCACATATTATTGGATTATAGAAAAATCGCTCGACCAACCAAAGCGCCTCCTGCGTTTCACGGCCTACACCGCCGCGACAATCATAATATCACTCCTGCTCTGCTTCCTGATTTGGCGCTACAAGGGCCACTTCGGCGGAAAGACACCCCTAAACGGATATGACCACCCAACACTGGTAATGTATCTCGCAAGAGCGATAGGCATGCTCTCGCGCGACCTCGTGATGATTATCCTCGTCATAGGATTCGCCACCGCCCTACGCCTCGGCGACAAGTGGATAAAGCTCGACCGCCGGCGCCAGGACCTCCTCAGCTCACAGCGCGAGGAGGAACTGAAAAATCTCAAAAGCCAGCTCAACCCCCATTTCCTCTTCAACACCCTCAACTCTATCTACGCCCTAATAGCCATATCTCCCACCAAGGCCCAGGAGGCAGTCCACGAACTGAGCCGGCTGCTGCGCTATGTGCTCTACGACACATCGGCCACCGTCAGCCTCAAACAGGAACTTGGCTTCATCGACAACTACATAAACCTGATGAAGCTGCGCCTCAACCACTCTGTGAGACTCAATGTCAGCTTCGACACCGACGGCGACGAAAACATCCGTGTGGCACCGCTGATATTCATAACGCTGATTGAAAATGTGTTCAAACACGGCATCCATACCCACGACATCCCTATTGACATCTCAGTTACCGCCAAGGACGGCGTCATCCGCTGCACCACCTCCAACGGACGCCTCCCCTCCTCTGACAGCGAGCAGCCGAACCCCGAAGGTGGCATAGGGCTCACCAACCTCCGGCGCCGCCTCGACCTTATCTATGGCAAGAACGCCCGGCTCGACATAGCCCCCGGAGAAGACACCTACCGTGTATCGCTGACAATCGACACCACGGCGTCGCTCCCCGACCAGGAATAATATCAGCCGACTCCCCCACCCCGTAAAAAAATTTATTTCTAATTTCTAACCACACAATACACATCTCCGAATCCCAATGTCACTCCGCTGCTGCGTCATCGACGACGAACCCCTCGCATCGGGACTCATCGTCTCCTATATCGAAAAAACACCCTTCATGGAACTGGTCGGTGAATTCTCATCGCCCAAGGACGCCATATCGACAATCATCAACGACAAAATCGACGTTGTGTTTCTCGACATACAGATGCCCCAGCTCAACGGCATCGAGTTTGCCAAGATAATACCCCGCTCGACAAGGATAATCTTCACGACGGCCTACTCCAACTATGCCGTCGAAGGCTTCCGAGTCAACGCGCTCGACTATCTTCTCAAACCGATTAACTACGACGAGTTTCTCGCCGCCGCCAACCGCGCCCTTTCATGGCACGAGCTGAATAACCGCACGTCCGATACCTCCGGCAAGGAGGACATCAAGGCCGACGGCGAATACATAATACTCAAGAGCGAATACAAGCTTGTGCAGGTCAACATCAGGGACATACTCTATATCGAAGGCCTCAAAGACTACGTCAAGGTGACAATCGACGGCTCCGAGAAATCAATCATGTCGCTCCTGAGCATGAAGTCAATCGAGCAGGCACTCCCCCCCTCGCTGTTCATGCGCGTCCACCGCTCCTTCATAGTCAACCTCTCGAAGATCACCGTCATCGAGCGCAACCGCATAGTGTTCGGCAAGGTGCAGATACCTATCTCCGACAGCTATAAGGATGCCTTTAGCGAGTATGTCGGCAGCCGCACACTCGTATAGGCAAACCGTTAACCGATACAGCCATAACCAACAGAGGACCCGTCATCTCGACCGGTCCTCTGTTGATTTATACTTAAACCGTCCGCGACTGCGCGCGAGCCGGAATAATTACAAATGGGAAGCTGATTAATTTCGTATTACCAATTGTGCTACCGTTTGTAACGGCTTTCAATTATATGACGCAAAAGTTGCCTGAAAGTTACAGCCGGCACTCTATTTTTCACACAAATTAACTAATCGTGTTAAATCATACACATATCAAGTATAATAGCACAGATAGAATCAATCATTATTGTACGCGCATCGGTTAAAGAAAGTTAATAAAATAGCGATTCTTATATTTAAATCGTAAATTTGTCTTGCAAAACTATCTTGTTACTTTCATAGACATCACAATCTCGTTTCAACTCGTTGGTTGTTCCACGAATACAACAGTCTATATCTATTACCATAATTTTATAACCAATTACTTACTTAAATCAATCTTTTTATGAAAAAAATTTTTACTCTTTTCGCAGTGGCAGCTATGGCTCTAAGTGCATCAGCTCAGGAAGTAGAAACATGGTCTGCCGGAGGCGAAGTAAGCAACAATGTCGTAACACTCCCCTCAATTACAGCTACTTTTCTTGACAACACATCTAAAGGCTCAACAGCTGGAGCAGGAACATGGTCATTCGGTGCTACCGACGTACGCGGAGACCAAAACGGATTGGAAATTAAATTCGCTCCTACAAAAAACGGCAAACTTGAAATTATATTTGCTGCCGCTATCGCAAATAACAAATCTATAAACATGTTTGTCAACGATGACACCGAAAATAAAATGGATGCAACTTTAAAAGATGGCACGAAAATTACAAGCGGCGTAAACTTGAAAGACCAAACTCCTGCCATTAATGAAATTCCGAAAGATGAGGGTGTCTCATATGACTTAAAGGCTGGTAACACATATAATTTCTATGCAGGTGGTACAAAGTGGAGACTCGCAAGCTTCAGCTATACCATCTCCGCCGACCAATCATCAATCTCCGACATCGTTGTCGAGGATGCACCCGTTGAATACTTCAACCTCCAGGGTATCCGCGTGGCCAACCCCGAAAACGGTCTATTCATCAAGCGCCAGGGCAACAAGGTGACCAAGGTCATCATGTAATACACAAAATGTAATTACTGATAACATAAATTTTTCTTCATCCGGTCGGCTGGCACGCTCTCGTGCCGGCCGACTTTCATATATGTCTAAACCAAGCCGGAGGCAGAAGCGTTGTTCAATTATATCCTCAAACACCTATAACCTCACTATCAACTTATAGATGAAACGAATAGTCATAATGGGCGCCACATCGGGCATAGGGCTTCGCGTGGCCGAGATTTTTGCCAAAGCCGGCTGGCTCGTCGGAGCAGCAGGCAGGAAAGAGAAAGTGATGCGCAAGCTCCAGGCCGACTTCCCGGAGCGCATACGCTACGCGCAGATAAACATCAACGACACCGACGCTCCTGCGCGTCTGCGCGACCTAATCAGCCGCCTCGGAGGCATGGACATCTATCTCAACGTCGCCGGCATCGGCTATGAGAACGAGGCCCTCGTCACCGACCGCGAGACAGCCACCACGCAGACCAACGTCGTCGGCTTCACCCGCATGATTGACACCGCCTTCCGCTACTTCCGCTCCCACGGCGGCAAAGGGCGCATAGCCGCCATCACCTCTGTGGCCGGCACCAAGGGTATAGGGCAGCTCGCCTCCTACTCCGCCTCGAAAAAATATCAGCAGACCTACCTCACAGCCCTTGACCAGCTCGCGCGTATGCAGGGACTCCGCATATCCTTCACCGACATCCGTCCGGGCTGGATTCGCACGCCGCTGCTCAACCCCGACCGCATCTATCCCATGACTATGGACCTCGACCGCGCTGTGGTCTCAATCATCCGCGCCATCATTGCCCGCAAACGTGTCTGCACGGTCGACTGGCGCTGGGACATCGCCGTCAGGCTCTGGCGCCTCATCCCCGACCGCATATGGGAACGCATCCCCGTCAATGTATCCACCCCGGCGACAGCCGCCGAGGAAAAAACCGATGCTGCGACAGAGCAAAAGCTCACCTCTCCCCTCCCGCCGGCTGAAATAAAAGTGCCCGCAAGCCTCCCCGAGGTGGCCGAAACACGCAAAACAACCACATCAATAACCACCACAAACGACAATAAGGGCTGAAATACAGAATTTCAGACTAATATTTCGTCTAAAAAGGGATGTTAAAGCAATTTTAACATCCCTTTTACCAAAAATTCATATACTGTACTCAAAATGGCACAAAATACAGTTAACCTTTTGCTCGTTAACAGAATATTTTGTAACTTTGTAAACCTAACATATACCTTCTCATCACTAACCGAAATCTACATCAACCGGCATCTCAATGACGAGAGACGAACATAAAAACAGACGTGCACCCCACTTCCACAAGATTTGCTTGCTGCTGTGCCTCCTGACACTACTTCCGTCTGGAGCCGCTGCCGCACAGCCTGCACGCAGCACGGCTCTCCTTGCCGAGTTCGACTCTCTGTTTGTGGAATTCAACAGCCTGATTTTCAGACAGGCTCCCAAGCTTGACTTTGCCGAGAGCTACATGATATTCCGCCCCACCGAGCCTCGCCCGATGAACCTACAGCTCGACAACGCTCTGCGCCGTCAGACTGCCGCACAGATAAGCGAGGGCAACAGCCGCACCGGCATCCAGCTCACAGGTCAGACCTACTGGCGCCTCGACAACTCGCTTGGCTTCGACGAGGATGACGCCGAGTCGCGCTACCGCTTCAAATTCCAGGGCGAGCTGCGCTGGTACTTCCTCCAAAGCTCGCTCTTCGGGCGCAAGGGGCGCCGCAACGAGGCCATGCTTAAGGAGCTGATCGAGCGCACGTCGTATGACAAGGAGCACACCGACCTTTCCGACTACATAATCCGTGACAACCTCCGCGTCTACTACGACAGCCTCATGGCAGGTGTGCTCGGCCACCGCCTGCGCGCCCTCAACCTCATCAACAACGCCCAGGCCTATCTCCTCTCCAACGAAAACATCACGAGTGACGACCTCCTCCCCATCCTCGATGCCCGCATGGAGGCAGAACGCAAACTCTCGGCCATCGACGGCAACTATCCGCTCGCGACCGACCTCTCGAAGGTCGAGGGCCACACCGTCGACATCGACACAGCCGCCCTCATGAACCACGTCCGCGACACATCTGCCGACATAAGACTCCTCCAGCTCCGCGCACAGCTCCTGCGCCAGCAGGCATCAAACGTCAGCTACTGGCAGAAAGTCAACCTCGCCCCCTTCGTGAGATTCTCATATTACGGACGCAGCTACCTGCCCGACTCGCGCAACGTCGACGTCGGCATGACCTTCACGATTCCCGTCAGCGGCGAGGCCTCACGCAAGCGGCGCGCGCTACGGGCCGAGAGCGCCGTTCTCGAAGCCCGCGAGGCCGACATCAGCTCACGCGTCTACGACAAGGTGGTCTTCATCGCCCGCGAGCTCGACCGCCTCAACCGCGAATCGGAAGCCGAGGGGCGCCGCATCGTCGAGATGAAGAAGTATCTCGCCATGCGCAACGATGCCTACGCCAACCGCGTCGGCGAGTTCAACCGCCTCGCCCGCACAAAGGAATTCAACATATATCTCCTCTGCCTTGAAAAGCTCATCGACTACCAATACCGTCGCGACAACTACCTTGCCGAGCTCCAGGCCCTCGTCCCCGACGTCCCGATAATGAAATTTTGTCGCACAACCCGGCTATCTGACACACTACAGCCTTACTAAGCATAACCTAACTTAAAGCAACGATACCTCTACCTCTCTAAAAACCATCCACTGACACGGTGAAAAATTTTACATACCGCTCCTTTGAAGAAAAGGAAAACATAGAAGCCATCATCAAACAGCGACGGCGCAAGGTCAACCGCCAGCAGGTGATTTCCGCCTGCATACTTGCGATTGTGCTCGGCTCTGTCGGTCTTTATATTGCCCACCACATATTCTATACCGAACTTGACGGCTATGTCCATGTCGACGCAAACAAAGTGCGCACCCCTTTCGACATATACCTTGACAGTGTCTACGTCAACACGGGCGACATCGTCGTCCCAGGCGACACCCTCTACTCCTACTACATGCTCGACATGCTCGTGCAGCAGGCCAACCCCAACAACGAGCCTGACATCGTGGTCCACAACCGTGGCTACGCGCTTCAATACGAGAACGTCGCCGCCCAGATTTCGGTAGTGAAAGTAACAATCGCAGAGCTCCAGAAGCAGATAAGCCTCGAAGACCACAACATATCATTCGGCCTGAGTCAGAACTCCCACAAGCTCGACCTCCAGCGCCAGCTCAGCGAGGCCCTCGCCAAACTCAACGCCCTGCGCCACGAGCTTGCCGTCCTCTCGCGCATGAAGCGTGACACCGACAGTTTCTTCACCCCCGACCGCCTGAAGGAGGACGGGAGCGTGCGTGCACAGCTCTATGACAACCGCGGCGTGACCGACATGCGCCAGGCCGTCAGCTACCGCCTCGCAGGCGACTCCTCGATTATCACCAACGTCTTCGCCCCCGACCACATGATATTTTTCGAGCAGGAAGAAATCATGTCGAAGCAACATCTCAACCTCGAGGCCAACAATCTCCAGATAGTGGCCTACGTCCCGATTGACAAGATGCGCAACGTCACCAACAACTCGCGCGCGACAATCATCGTCAACGACGACATCGAATACCGGGCCCACGTCACCATACTCGGTATGCGCACAGAGATGATACCCGAACACCTGCGCAGCTACTTCTCAAAAAAGAACACAGCCGTCATAGCCCTGCTCAACCTCGACCCCGGCCAGACCATCCCATTCTGGAGCGTCGCCTCCGGACTCCCTGTGACAGTACGCATCCGCAACTTCCACAAGTGGAAGGAGACTCCCGAGAAGCCAGACTACCTATGGTTCACCTCCGGGCTCGGCGTATGCACCGTGGCCGACACCACTTCGACCGACGAAGAGCCGCAGCTCGTGCCGCTCAACCAGCTCATGCAACAGGCCGACTCGATGCTCCACCAGCCCGACACACTCTACCGCGACACGGTGACACCGATTCCCGTGACAACCCGAATGAAAGTCAAACCTTGAGGAAACACACCATGAGCAGCAACACAAACGAAAAATATTATATCACGACCAACAGGTCGCATCGGCGCATCCTCGTCATCCGCGACGTGGTTGACGTCGACCACACCCCGGAGCTCTCCTTCGAGGACTTCGATGCCGTGTTTATCAACGTCATCGACGGCGTCATGGACCGCAACAAGCTCGCCATCCGCCTGGCCTCCCCCCTCCATAGCGAAAAGTGCCGCTTCAAACCATGCTTCGTCACCCGCCGGCTCACCGGCTGGCTCGGCAAGCTTGAAGCGATAGTCGACGGCTATGCTTCTACACCGGAAGATATCGCTATGGGACGCCTCATCGAGGAAATCTACAGCAACTTCCACCGCCTCAACTTCCTGCTGGGCACCGAGCCGGTGGCCACACACGCGCAGGAAGTGGTCCGCCTCTGCCGCTACGCCATCTCGCGCGGCAACTACACCTTCTCCTCCGAGCCGGCACCGGGCCTGAGCAACGGCTATATGTCGCTCTACTACCATACCATATGGATTCCCGGCGAGCAGAATTCCCAGAAGGCCGAGCGCGACTATTTCCACTCACAGCTGCTCAAGCTCGGCTACATACGACGCACACGCTTCATAGAGCGCATGCACGTCTGCCCGAACTGCACCAACTCCCACCTCCTGTTCTTCGAGAGCTGTCCCAAGTGCGGCAGCTCCGACATCAAGGAGGAGCCTGTAATCCACCACTTCCGCTGCGCCAACGTCTCCCCCGTCTCGACCTATGAGTGGGACGGCGAGCTGCGCTGCCCCAAATGCAAGCACATCCTCCGCCACATCGGTGTCGATTACGACAAACCATCCTCGGTCTACACCTGCCACCAGTGTGACAACACCTTCATGTATCCCGACATGCGCGTGCTCTGCACGGAGGACAAGCGCACATGGCGCCCCGACGAGCTGAAGCCGGTCGACGTAGAGGAATATGAATTCACCCCCGAGGGGATCCGCGCCTTCGCCAACAACGACGTCGCCCACACCCTCAGCCACGTCGGCTTCTACGGCTACTCGTCGATGCGCGACTTCATGGACTATCTGCGCATGCACTCCGCCGTCGAGCCGGACAATGACCACGTCATCATCATCTCCCGCTTCTACATCTTCGACCCGGCCATTGACAATGTCACCGCGACCGAGGCTCTCCCACCCATCGTCTCTTCGATGCGCCGCTTCGTCAACTACAAGCAGGCCACCTGGGGCAACAACTACTACTTCATGCGCCGAGTGCGCGAAGGAGAGGTCGCCAAAGCCATCGGCGAGATGGAATATGAAATCAAAGCCCAGCTCCACGACTACAAGGACACATCGCCCGGCTTCCAGCACGAGCTGATAGAGACCTATCTATACCACCCGGGCGACGACGTCGAGCAGTTCATCAAGCGCATAGAGGAAGACCGCCACTGACACCCCACCCAGCCCCTACCGACCTATAAACTACAGACCCGCACATAAAAAACATCAACCTGCATAATGCTGAAGGACTACATATTCGGAATCATAGACGGAATCGTGGCTTGCTTCACGGCAAACATGTCGTGGACCTACCTCGCCACGACCTTCTGGTTCCTCATATTTGTAGAGTTCCCGCGCTACTACCTCCTCGACATCGTAGCTGCCATCCACCGGGGCCTTACATGGAAGAGCCGCCGGCGCAAAGAAGCTATAGCCCGACGCATGCTCAATCTCGAGCGTCCACTCGTCAGCATCCTCGTCCCGGGCAAGAACGAGGGGCCGCAGCTCTACCGCCTCCTCGAATCGCTCAACGAACAGACCTACAGCAATTTTGAAATCATCGTAATCGACGACGGCTCCGACGACGCCACGCCCAGCATCTGCCGCGACCTCATGAAGCACGGCCGCATCCACCAGTTCTACCGCATGGCCGAGCGAGGCGGCAAGGCCTCCGCCGCCAACTACGGACTCATGCACGCCAATGGCAAATATGTGGTCCACGTCGACGCCGACTCGTCTCTTGACCGCGACGCAGTCGAGCGCATCCTCCTCCCCTTCTACATGGACCGCTATGTCAGAGGCGCCGGAGGCTGCATAAAGGTGCGCAACCTCGACGACTCGATGTGCACGTCTATGCAGGCACTCGAGTATCTCCGCACAATCCAGGTAGGCCGGATGGTCACCGACCTCTTCGGCATCTACCACATCATCTCGGGAGCCTTCGGAGCCTTCGAGACACAGACCCTGCGCGAAATCGGCGGCTGGGACATAGGCCCCGGGCTTGACGGCGACATCACACAGAAGCTCCGCAAGGCCGGCTACAAGGTCCGCTTCGTCCCCGACGCGATATGCCTCACCAACGTCCCGGTCCGCTGGAGCGGCCTCTTCAAGCAGCGTCTGCGCTGGAGCAAGTCGCTCGTGCGCTTCCGCATCCGCAAGCACCGCGACATCTTCCGGGCCGACAAAAACTTCTCGTTTTCCAACATGTTTTCCAACCTTGACAACATCTTGTTTGATTTTGTTTTCAACTATGTTTGGATTTTTTACATAATAACTCTTATCTTTGCAGCGACAGACCGACTATTCGACATTTTTATCGTCGGCTGGCTAATAAGATTATCATTCTCGATTACGTCCTTCATAGTAATGCAGTGTGTTTCCGAGCGCTCACGAAGCGAGCGTCGACTCGGCGCACTTCTCATATTCCATTCTCTCTACATGGGCTACTTCATGCGCATCGCGCGCCTGTGCGGCCACACGATGGAATTCTTCTTCCGCTCCTCCTACCGGGATCCCTGGAATCCGGTAAAAACTTCCTCAGTCGCACAGGCAGAGGGACTATAAACCTACGCAGACATTTACCTGACATAAGAAAACAATCATTATCTAATTATCAACCACGTCTCTACAAACCAATGACTACTGTTCCAGACATAAAAATATGTGTTATCGGCCTCGGATATGTAGGACTGCCTTTAGCAAGCATGTTTGCCACACGCTACAAGGTCATAGGATTCGACCATGACATAAGGCGTATTGAAGAAATAAACGAAGGGTTTGACCGCACTCACGAGATTGCCTTCCAGGACCTCCACCTATCCCTCAAATCAGGTCTTACATGCACGGCCGACGCCACCCGCATCGCCGACTGCAACTTCTTCATTATCGCCGCGCCGACCCCGGTCGACAACGACAAGAACCCCGACCTCAACCCCCTCATAAGGATGTCCGAGACCATTGCCGACGCCATATCGCCCGGCGCTATCGTGGTCTACGAAAGCACCGTCTCACCCGGAACAACCGAGAAGGAGTGCGTCCCCGTGCTCGAGCGTGTCTCCGGCCTGAAATATAACCGCGACTTCTTCGTAGGTTACTCACCCGAGCGCATCAACCCGGGCGACAGAATCCACAATGTCCGCAACATACGCAAAATCGTATCCGGCTCCACCCCCGAGGCTGCCGGGAAGATTAATGCCGTTTACGGCTCCGTGCTCCAGTGCGGCACCTATCTCGCCCCTTCAATACGAGTGGCCGAGGCCGCCAAAATCATCGAGAATACCCAGCGCGATGTCAACATCGCCTTCATCAATGAGATAACCCGCATACTCAACGCGATGAACATCGACACGGACGAGGTTTTGAAAGCCGCATCCACAAAGTGGAACTTCATCCCCTACCGTCCCGGACTCGTCGGCGGCCACTGCATCGGCGTCGACCCCTATTATCTCATAAAGAAAGCCAATGACCTCGGTCTGCATCCCGACCTTATCTCTGCCGCGCGCAACACCAACGAGATGATGTCGGGCTATCTCTCGCAGTGCACCGTCACCGCCCTCAGAGAAAAAGGCATTGAGCCCTCGCGTGCCAACATCCTTATGCTCGGATTTTCATTCAAGCCTGACTGTCCCGACACACGAAACACCAAAAGCTACGACGTCTACCACTCACTCCGTGCCATCACACCGACCGTGACGATATATGACCCGGTGGTCAATCCCCTCGAAGTCATGCGCAGCTTCAACGGACTCACCATCCTGTCCGATGTCGAGTCGATTGCCGCACGCGCGCCATTTGACGCGGTGGTACGCTGCACCCCACATTCATCATTCGCCAATCTGCCCATGAAGGACCTGGTGCATGCGGACACCGTGGACGTCGGTCTGATATGTCCCAACATAATCGTCTCATCATCAAGCGCCGGTCAGACAGACTGACCACAAACCACATTATGTCAAGATTCCTGAAGATTTTACCCTTACGTCTGCTCTTTGTAATCATAGCCGCCACACTCGCCAGCTTCGATGCCGAAGCGGCCTCTGCCGGGGGCAAAAAGCTCGTCATCCTTAATTCCTACAACGAAAGCGCGCCCTGGTCGCAGGAAATCATTGCCCACATCATGAGCACGCTGTCGAAAACGGATGAATTCATCTCGACCGACGTGCTCCACCTCAACGGACCGCTCGTCCACAACGAGGAGCAGTATGATAAGATGGCCGAAGGAGTCTTTGAACGCTATCCAAGGGCCGGAGGGCCGGACTATGTGGTCCTTCTCGGCAACATGGCCTTCTCGCTGCGCGACCGTATCGCGCGCGAATGGGGGCGCGTCCCGATGGTACTCATTGCCCAGCTCGACACCTACGGACCGCAGGCATCTTACTACACCTACACCAACGACGAACCTTATCCGTTCACCGAAGCCGACATGCAGCCCATAGAGCCGCTGCGCGAAAAATACAACTTCACACTTGTCCACGTCCCCAACCGTTGGAAACAGACTGTCGACATGATGATCGAGATGTTTCCAAATATGAGCAAACTCGTCTTCATGGCCGACGAATTCTATATCAACCAGCGCCTCAACATCAACATCGGACACTATATCCATAAAAAATATCCCGCTGTTACCTACGAATGGCTGCGAGGCAATGTCAGCAACGGCCACAAGATGCGAGAATATCTCGACAATCCTGACTTCAACATCGGGCTCCTCTTCTCGACCTGGTTCTACGAGCAGGGATCAGTCCACGGCTTCCCCTTCCTTATTTCCGGCGACGCCCGCATGATCTCAAGTGCCAGACGCCCCGTGTTCGGACTCCGCACCGCCTATATGGAAATCGGTCTCACCGGCGGATTCTTTCCTTCACCGGAAGAGTGCATGAACAATATAAGCAATGCAGTCGAGCTGCTTGTCACCGGCTACGACATGAGCAAGGTCCCGTTCTATTATCCAAAGGAATCCTTTCCCATCATAGACTACACCCAGCTCACCAACGACGGACTGTCGACCTCCATCTGTCCGCCACATACGGTATTTATCAACAGACCCATATCATTTTGGGAGGCAAACCGCGCGCTGATAATAATCGGTTCGGTGGCCATGCTCTCGCTCATGGCCCTGGGCATCGGCTACAGCATCGCTCAGGCCAGGCAGCTAAAGCTCCTCGAGGCCAACAAACAAATCGTAACTTCCATGCCAATCGCTTATTCGGAAGCGCGAGTCAACAACAGTCCCGACGGCACTATCGAAAGCTTCACATATATAAACTCCAACGAGGCTTTCAACGAATTTCTATCTCTGAATGTCTCCGATAAGGAGCAGAGCGGGATTTTCTATGAAAATGCCGCACGCTACATCCGTCTGGCCAACCTACAGCACCATCCTGTCAAACTCAGCTATTACTTCAAAAAGCCGGACCGTTACTATGAATTCATCATAGCGGTGACTGAGACTGACTCAAAAAACAATGTGACAAAAATCAACATTTTCGGACTCGATGTGACCGACAAGAGCAAGGCTGAGAACGACCTGCGCGACTTCGCACGCAAGCTCGACCTCACGCTCAACGTCTCGCGCATCATACCCTGGCGCTGGGACCTCGTGTCAGGCAAGATTTCCTGTGAAATCCAGCGTATGCTCCACCACAATGCCTTCGACCAATTGACTCCCGGCTCACAAATGTTCAACATTATTGATGAGGAGGAATATTTCTCCCACATCCACCCGGAAGACATCGGTAAGGTCAAAGAAAAATACAGCCAGCTTGTCAGCGGAAAGCTCCAGTATGCAAAACTCGAGTACCGCTACATCTGGATGAAACACGGCATACCCCACACCGAATGGATCGAGGCAAGCGCCGGCGTCAACACCCACGACGCACAGGGCAACCCGACAGGCATCATCGGTTCGATGCTCATCATCACCCAGCGCAAGCTACAGGAAGAGCAACTGATAGCCGCCCGCGCCCGCGCCCAGGAGTCGGAACGTCTGAAATCAGCCTTCCTCGCCAACATGAGCCACGAAATCCGCACTCCGCTCAACGCCATAGTCGGTTTTTCCAACCTCCTCACCAAGACCCACGATCAGGACAAACGCGAAAAGTTCATCCATATCATAGAGGACAACAACCAGCTCCTCCTCCAGCTCATCAGCGATGTCCTCGACCTCGCGAAGGTTGAATCCAACACGCTCGACTTCAACTTCGCCCCGACCGACATCAACCAGCTCATTAACAGCATCGAGAGCACTATCCAGATGCGTCTGCAACCGGGAGTGGCGCTCAACTGCCTGTTCGGCGCCCCGTCCTGCGTCATCAGCACTGACTCCAAACGCCTCTCGCAAGTGTTGAGCAACCTCCTGACCAATGCTTGCAAGTTCACGGCGCGCGGCAACATCACCTTCGGCTACGAAATGCGCGACAATGACATCTATTTCTATGTCAAGGACACCGGCGTGGGTATCGACGAGGAAAATATCAAGCGGTTGTTCCAGCGTTTCGTCAAACTCGACAACTTCGTCCAGGGCACGGGACTCGGCCTCTCGATATGCAAGAGCATTGTCGAAAAACTCGGCGGCAAAATCGGCGCGGAATCCAGGGGCAGGGACAAAGGCTCCCTATTCTGGTTCACCATCCCATACAAGGAGGCCGAAATCGAAGAAAAAAGACAGATTGCACCGGTTGACACGAAGAAGGCATCAATGAAACGCGACGAGCTGACAATACTCATTGCCGAGGACAACGAAAGCAACTATCTTCTCTTCCAGTCAATCCTCGAGAAGGACTACCGCCTCATACACGCATGGGACGGCGCAGAGGCCGTGAAGCTCTTCGACCAGTTCCGGCCCGCACTCGTCATCATGGACATAAACATGCCTGTGATGAACGGCTATGAGGCCACCAACGAAATCCGCAAACTCTCGGCCGACGTCCCCATACTCGCCGTGACGGCCTATGCCTACGCCTCAGACCAAAGCCGGATAATGCAGAGCGGCTTCACCAGCTATGTATCCAAGCCGGTAAACTCTGAAAAACTGACCCACGAATTGCGCTCTCTGATAAGCAACAGATTCATCCTCTTCTAATGTGACTAAATCTACTACGAGAAAGTATCCGTATAACCTAAACCCTCAGCATCCTAATACATACAAATATGAATTACGAACTTATCCTCCGTTATGTCCGCGCATACATCATAGTTGTTGCCCGCGATATGACTGTCGTATATACCAACCGCGGCACAGCCGACAAGAAACTTGACACCCCCTTCCTCGTCGACGTCGTGGGCAAGGCATTTATTGACAAAAAATCATTTGACGCAAAAGAATCACGCATGTCGGTGCCGAATGTCACAGACTTTACCCCGCGCGAGATTGACGTCTGGGTCAAGGGGGAGTACTTCGACATGGAGGGGGAAGAATATGTGGTCCTCACAATATCCGACATAACATCAATCAAGCGCGAGCGCTCAAATTCCGAACAGGCCATATCACGCGCAAAGAACGAAGCTGACTGCAAGTCGTCATATCTCGCCAACATGAGTCATGAAATCCGCACTCCGCTCAACGCCATACTCGGATTCTCGAAACTCCTCACGAAGACTGACGACCGCGAGAAGCAGGCAAAGTACTGCGAGGTTATCGAAAACAATACCCACCTCCTCCAGCAGCTCATCGACGACGTCCTCGACATAGCAAAAATGGAATCCGGGACTCTGAAATACCAGTATGAGACCGTCGACCTCAACGAATTAATCGAATCAGTCGGTTCCACGGTGCGTATGCGAGTCCAGCCAAACACGGTACTCAACCACGTCCTCGGCATGGCCGACTTCCGCATCGTCACTGACCGCGACCGACTCTCACAGGTGCTCATCAACCTCCTCACCAACGCATGCAAGTTCACCCCCAAGGGGAGCATCACATTCGGCTACGAGGAGCAGGATGACAATGTGTACTTCTTCGTCAAGGACACCGGCCTCGGTATCTCGAAAGAGAAACAGGAGCTTCTATTCAAACGCTTCTCAAAGCAGAACGACGAACAGTCCGGCACCGGGCTCGGCCTCTCTATCTGTAAGAACATCATCGAGACCATGCACGGAGAAATCGGCGTCCGCTCCGCAGGAGAGGGGAAAGGCTCGCTATTCTGGTTTACCATCCCCCTCGTCCTACCCGGAGAGACACCCGAGACTGAGGACACGGAGACCGCCCCTATACATGCGCCGCTAATCGGTCACGGCATTGCTGACGAGGATGAGAGACCGGCACCAGCCCCGGCCGCCAGAATCGAGGAAAAGACCGTCCCCACCACCAAGGCCACCCGCAAAAAGCCCAAAATCCTTGTAGCCGAGGACAACGAGAGCAACTATCTGCTCTTCGAGTCAATCCTCGAGGATGACTACGAGCTCGTACACGCCTGGAACGGCCGGGAGGCCGTCGACATGTTTGCCGCAAACAATCCCGACCTCATACTCATGGATATATCCATGCCTTACATGGACGGCTACGAGGCCACGCGCAACATCCGCAAGACCTCGACCGATATTCCTATTATCGCCGTGACAGCCTACGCCTTCTCGTCGGACAAGGAGCGCATCATGGAAAACGGCTTCAACAGCTATGTCTCCAAGCCGGTAAATGCCGACCGCCTTCTCAACGAAATCAACAACTGCATGAAAAAATAGGCCTAAAAGAATCAAGATTTAAAGCTCGTAGTTCAAAAACGTACCTTTTTGCGCTACGGGCTTGATTTATTTCCATTGGTGATTTGCCCGATAAACATATTTTTACTACCTTTGGGACACACATGATTAGAACAAGAATTATACTAACATTCATCGCTGTTTTTGTATCCGCAAGCTCCCAATTTGCATGGTCTTCTTCAGCTCAGCTCATCGACAGTCTGCGCAACAGCCTGTCGCAGCAGCCCACACCCTCTGATTCGCTCCGAATTCTGTATGATATTTATGATCTTACCCCCATCACGGAGCGCATCCACATCCTCGGAGAGCTTCATGACGCGGCGCAGCACGCCGGGAATGAAAAAGCACTTCTCGACATCATACGGCGCTCGGCAAGTTCCTATGCGACATCGGACTCCATGAGCCTCTACTGGGATTCCCAGCTCATGAACCTGCCGCCATCGAGAGAACGTGACGAGACGATGCTGTATATGAATATCCAGCGCTTCGTATTCACTGTCAAAAACCAAAGTTCCGACGAGCGTATCGCCGAAATCACACGGCTAATCACCGATGAGCAGGACACCAAGAATCTGAACTTGCAGGAGGATAAACTAAATAATATCAGGCGCCTGTACACACTCGTCATCTATCTCGCCACCGAGACCAACGGCCACATGCTGACCGATTACATCGGCCAGCTCGGCGACCTCATCGAGGGAGTGGAACTATATGCCCTGCGCAACCAATACTATACCCATGCAGCCAACTCCTACACCCGGCTCGGCATGTCGCCCAAAGCAGTCGAAGCTGACCGCAAACTCCTCGAATGTATTGACGCCCTGGACAATGAAAAGAAGAAAATCGGGAGAAATTACTGTGACTACAGCCCGAACCGCTACATCTGCTACCGCCGCATGCTCTACAACTACTCAGCACTCTCCCAGGATGAAATCGAGGAGTGCTTCGCCATGCTCGGCCGTCTGGCAGAGTCATCTGACAGACTCAAACAGATATATCGCAACGACGATGTGGCCAAAGCATATTATTACAGTGCCGTGGGCAGATATACCGACGCCCTTCCCCACATCAAGGCTGCCCTGAAAGCTTCCGACCTCCCCCTCCACCGCGAGACTCGGCTCCTGGCCATGCTACGCGACGCCTATTCCAAGACCGGCGACAAAATCGGGGAACTGCTCGCCCTCACAGACTACAATAATATCCTTGCCAGATATAATGAGGAAAATATCTCCAACAAGTATCGCGAGCTACAAATCAAATACGATGTCCACAAGCTGAAAAGCGAGAACGCGGCCCTCGAACTGGAGAAGCGCGACACGACCCTGCTGTTCACCCGTATCTCACTCATACTGACAATTCTCGGTCTTGCGACAGCCGCCGTACTGCTCATTATCCTCCGCAGATATTACCGACGCTCGAAATCCTACGCGCGTGCCCTCGCCCACACGATTGACATCCTCGAGGAGGAGCGCGACCATCTCAAACAGACACAGTTGGAATTAATCGAAGCCCGCGACCGTGCCGAAAGCGCCAACCTCGCCAAAGATGACTTCCTCCACAATATGAGCCACGAGCTGCGCACACCGCTCAATGCCGTCATCGGTTTCTCGCAAGTCATACTGCGCAAGATGCCGATAGGCCTACGCGCCTCTATGAGCCTATACAGCGACCAGATCAACCGCAACGCCGAGCAACTTGAAAACATCATCGACGACGTTCTCTATCTTTCGTCCTTCAACCCCAAACTGGGCGAGAACATAATCGAGCCGATAACCGTCGGGAGAATCCTTGACGAAATCTATAACCGAGCGGTGCAGTCCATGCACAACAAGAGAGTTGAACTCTGCATAGACCGAAAAATCGAGAACGCACGCTTCGATACCGACCGCAAAAAGCTCATACAGGTGCTCGGGAAGATTGTCGACAATGCCATTAAATTTACCAACGAGGGCTATGTCGCCATATCTGCCGAAATCGAGGAGGATGGCAGGCTCAGCTTCGTCGTTACCGACACAGGCTGCGGCATCCCGGAGGACAAGGAGGAGATGATTTTCGACCGCTTCACCAAGCTCGACCGCTTCAGCCCGGGTGCCGGCCTCGGCCTCTACATAGCCCGCCAGGTGGCGGGGACTCTCGGTGCCACGATTGCAATCGACAAGACATACAGCAACGGTGCCTGCTTCGTGATAACACTCGCAAACACCGCTGTAAGCATCGACGTCGACCGAGAGGAGGTCAGCGTACCCGAATCATGTATTTCAAAGTAACCTCGACTGACTGGTTGCGCGAGGCCGAGAAAAAATCCCGCTTTGAATCCTTGAATATATTTCCAAGTCCGAAATAGTAGCGCCCTTCAAGCATAAATGAATGGCGCTTTTTTACTATGAACTCTATGCCTGCGCCACCCGCGATGCCGTAGTCAAACTTGCGCTCCACTTCCTTGGAAAGCTGCTCGTTGGTGCGGTAGCCCTGCGGAAATTCGGGTATGGACGTATAGTTCTCATAGTCAAAATTGGCCGTAACCTTGTCGGACAGCATGAAGCTCACCTCCGGGCCGAGGTTGACGAAGCCCCTCACCTTCTGTGACCCGAAATAGATATGGGTCAGAAGGGGAATGGAGACATAGTTGAGTGTGCGCTCATAGTTGAACTGAGGCGCGTCATCGCGGGCGAAGTCCTCGGCCCAGCCGCGCTGCACAAAATTTATTTCACCGATAAGGCCGAAATATTTCTCCTCCGTATAGCGGGCGGCGACACCCATAGTCAGCCCCTGGGTGAACTTCTGATGCACTTCGGGAGAGAATGACATGCGCGAGAGTGAGACACCGGCCTTGCCACCTATGGCAAAGTTTGGCGAATACTCCCTTTGGGCGTGGAGGCTTCCGGGCGCGAGAGCAGCGAGGCTCATAAGTGCCGCGCAGGCAGCCATGCGGAGCGGGCGGCTGCGACTAATGATGCGTCTTGACAACTGTGCTTGCAACTTCATCAGAGATTAATTTTTTCAATCATACCACCCGGACGGAAGTTAATGATATAGAGCGAGACGTTGCAGTCACCCTCGACTCCCTCGGGTGAGGAGGTGAAATCAAAGGAGTTCTGAACACCGTTGTAGGCACCCTGCACGCCTTTTAGATAGTTGAACACAAACATGCCGGTGTCAAAACCGAGGAGGCCCTGGCGCGGGACGGCGTTCTCCATGCTCCCGCCATACCACTTCTTGAAATTCTGCTCGATGCGGCGGGTGCGGGCGGCCTTCTCGTCATCGAAGAAGCGTGAGTAGACGATGGTGTTGAGATTGTGCATGTTGTCGAGCGTCTCACCGCGATATGTAATCCACTCGGGGTAGCCGACCACCTTGACCATAGGCATAATCTCCTCGTCGCGCCACTCGATGATGGCCGGGAGTATGCGGTTGAGGTCGCTCTGGCGCCCGGATGTGGGGATGAAGCTGTAGGTGGCGTCTGCCGGGAGGCTCTTCAGATCAGAGAGGGAGAGGTGGCTGTCGACAGCGATAGTCTTATAGGCGATTCCCTTGGCGTCGAGTCGCTTCTTGAGCGCGTCGAGGAAGTCCCCCTTGTCATTGGCACCGTCGGAGAGGGAGATGAACACGGGAGTCGAGTAAGCCATACGCTCGGCCATAGCGTCGGCTCCCTTGTCGAGCATCATAGCGCTCGGGATATTGCCCTGCATGACTGCCGGGTTGGTGCGGTAGGTCTCGTCGCGCACGATAAAGTTGTTGAGCACCTTTATGCCGTTGGTGCGACCGAATTCACCGAGGAGTGCAAGCTGCTCGGCGTTGTCAGGGGCTATGATAAGACGGTGGTCCTTAAGAGTCGAGTCAGCGATAATCTTGTGTACGTTGGCGGTCGACCCCTCGGTGTCATAGACAGTCACCTTGACGGGCACACCGTTGTTGCGCAGGCTGTCGGCCGCGAGGAGGAAGCCCTTGTAGAACTCGGTGTAGCGCTGAGCGCTCTTCGAGGGGGTCTCCTCCTTAAGCATGAAGGGGAGCACCACGGCCACTGACAGCGTATTGACAGCCGTAGTATCCACGCCCGAAGCTGCGGCAAACTCATCGACAGATATTGTCCCGCCAGAGGGAAGTCCGGGAACGGTGGTTGCGGTGCTGTCGGCCTGTGCCGGAGCGGAGACAGATGCCACGGAGGGTATCGAGAGCACCTGTCCCTCTTTGAGGATGGTGATGCCGGGGTTGGCTGCCTCGAGTTCGGCCACGGAGATACCGTGGGCATTGGCTATAGAGTAGAAAGTCTCCTTTTTCTTAACGATGTAGCCCGAATCGGCACTCTGTGCGGTCGGGGCAGTGCTCGCGTCACTGCCGACAGAGGCAGCGGCAATCTTTTTCGCCGGAATGGTCAGGTGGAGGGCCTGGCCGGCCTTCAATCCCTCGCTTACTATGGGGTTCTGGGCTATGAGGTCCTGTGTGCTGATGCCGTAGTGGGTGGCAATGCCGTAGATAGTCTGCCCCTTCTCGACTTTGTGTGTAATAATCGACACTCCGTTGGCACCGGCATTGCCCGGAGTCAGCTTCTCACCCTCCTCGGTCGGGAAAAACAGAATCATGCCTGATCTGAGGCCGTCGGCAACCGTCGGATTCGATTTCACAAGCTCCTCCTTGCTGATGCCGAGACGATGACAGAGGGAGTAGACAGTCTCCTTGGGAGCCACTTCATAGTAATGGTAGTTGCGACCGTTGACCTCTCGGACGGGGAGGTCGTTGACCGAGGCGCTGACGCCTGCCTGCGACATGGCGAGCATAAGCGCCGCCAATATGCTGAGTCGAGGGATTTTCATAGATGTGTCTTGAGTAAATGCGATGCAAATTTAAGCAGAATAATTCAGATAACCAAAGGCTATAAAAAAGCAACGGGCACCTCCTCCGCCTTATGCCGGCGGCTGAGATGCTCGTTATACTTTGAAGCAGGATGAAATAAGGATTGCTGCTTATTTCTTTTTGCGGTTTCCGTAGCGGCTCATGAACTTGTCCACGCGACCTGCGGTGTCGACGAGCTTCTGCTTGCCGGTGAAGAAGGGGTGTGAGGAGCTGGTGATTTCAAGTTTGACCAGGGGATAGGTCACGCCGTCAACTTCGATAGTTTCCTTTGAGGCTACAGTGGAACGAGTGATGAAGATTTCATCATTCGACATGTCCTTGAATACTACTTCGCGGTAGTTGGAAGGATGGAGATCTGCTTTCATTTCTATTTGGAGTTATTTTTTGTTGTCTATATTTACCGAAAGGCGCTGGTAGGGCGCGTGAATTCGTAATGGCGGTGCAAAGGTAATTATTTTAATTGACTTATCAAAACCATTTCTGCTATTTTTCGCCAATCTTTTCACTCACTGACGTAGAAATCAATGAGATTGGCGAGGGCGCGGCGACAGGCTGGGCAGAAGTCGGGCCAGGTGTTGTCACGCATACGGCAGCGGTCGGCAGGACGGTAGACACCCTTGAAGGAGTAGCCACCACCCTCGTATAGCCCCAAGGGATACTTGGCGGCATCGGCCACCGGCGTGGGACGCGGGGTGCCCGCGGGTATCTCGCTCTCCCACTTCGAACCGAAGTCCACGAGGGTGGTGATGTTGGGCTCCCAAGGCTCGACGTCCAGCGGATAGGTGTCGCTCATGACGTCTGTCTCATAGAAATACTCGTCGGCAAGGCCGCCGAAGCTGTGACCGAACTCGTGGGTCACCACCGGGCGGAAGCTTGCATGGCGCGCGGTGGTCAGGGTATAGCTGTTATAGATGCCTCCGCCGCCATATTCGTCGGTGTTGGCAAGGATGATAATGTGCTCGTAGGGGATGCCGGCTATGGCGTCGTGTATCTTCTTGACATGCAGTGTCGTGAGATAGCGGTCGGAGTAGAAGGTGCTGAAGTGCGACGAGAAGCATGTCGACTTCCAGTCATCAAGTCTCGGGACACTCACCCCGGAGTCCTCCGAGGGGGTGGCGACTGCGACGAAGTTAAAGTTGGCCGCCTTGCTCTTGAAAGGCTCGTGCGAAAGGATTGACTCGACGGCTATCTCCGCATGGCGGTAGAAGCTGTCCATCTCTGCCTTGGTATAGCCCTCGGCGAGTATGGCAACGTCGATAGCGTGGGTCGGCTCCCCGCCGCGATGGATGTAGCGATGGTCGGGAAGCGGTCCCCTACCCTTCTTGACCACAAGAATGTCCGCAGGGTCGAAACGGTGGCTCATCTTAGCCATAGAATTGTGGCGGTTGTCAAGAAGGTCGATGTCGATGATGGCCGGGGCCTTGGGATAGGGCACAAGGACAGTGTGCTCGAAGGCCTTCGCTGTCTGCGCAGCCTCGTCGGTCGACAGCCATTCATGATATAGCGAGGAGAAGGAGCAGCGGTAGAGGGTGTCCCCCCCGGCCTCCGAGCGGACGGTCACAATGCCCGCGCCTGTCAGCGGGAGCTGCGAAAGGTGGTAGCGGCGTCCGGCCCAGCCGTCGATTTCAGACTGTCCGGCAAGATGAACAGCGCGCTCACCAGCAGGAGTGGCCGAGAAGAGATAGTCAAGACGGAGGGTGCGGTCCTCAAAATTCTTATCGAAATCAGCCGAGGAGAACTCCTGCCGCCCACCGATCTTCTTTCCACCCTCCATGCCAGGTTGCATGATATGGTCGACAAGCGAATTCATATACAGCTCGAGATTGGTATAGCCCGATGCTGTGACAGCCGCACCGTCGGCAGCGTCGCGCGGATTAAGCCCGTGGGCCTTCTCCCAGCTGTCGGGGATACCGTCGCCGTCACTGTCGCGCGGCGCCTTCTCCGAGCGGAGTACCGGCCATGCCCGCGAACCGTCGGCATAAACCACATCCTCCTGGGAGTCTATGATGCCGTCGCGGCCAAAAGATGCCGTACCGTTGCGGACATCGTCGGTGACAATCTCATCATATCTGTCGCGGTGCAGCGAGGCGCCGGCATAGTCAAGCACAAGGTCATAAGCCTTCTCTGCCGTATGGGTTGTGGTCTCCACATAGTCCATCGGGGTGGCCAGCTCAATCTCACGGGCGATCTTCTCGTCCCAGTAGCCGTCGTTGCTGTCACCCTTGATTTGGTCGAGGACGCCAAGGCGCCAGTTGTCAGAGCCGACTGCGGCAATCTCATGATTGACATTGCCGCGCACATAATAGCGGCCCCACTTGTGGAGCATGGGCACCCAAACGTTCCAGCCGACCTTGATTTTCTTACCGTCGACGAGCAGGGTGGTATCGGAAAGATTTATATCGAACTCACGCCCGGCAATGGTGACAGTGTTCACACCATCGACACCTCCGCGGCGGCCGCCCTTCACATCTTCTCGCCTGAGCGAGGTGCCGAAGAGACGGTTGTGCTGCTCGGCTATGCCACGGTTGTCGAGGCAGTACTCCACAGTGCGTATATTCGGGCAGGCCACGCGCTCAGGCATCATATTGGAAGTCTTGCCGGGCTTGAAATAGTTGTTGACGATGTTGACGGTCATACCCTCGCCGCCGTAACAACCGTTGGAGCCATAATTGTAGATGACGTTGTTGCGCAGGTCCATACGCTCGTCAGTCTGCGTGTGAGGACTCGGGCCGAGACGGGGCGTGCGCGACTTGTGGTTGGCAAGCAAATTGTGATGATAGCTCGCGCCGCTGCCGCCCCAGTTGCCTCCATAGCCGTGAGAGCCTTTCTTATGACCGCTGTTGTCGAGACTGTGGGAACCGATACACCACTGCACGGTGAAATCCTTCATTCCGTAGACCGATATACACTCGTCGATGCTCCAGCTCACCGAACAGTGGTCGACGATAATATTCTTATGGCCGCTTCCGCCAAGCCCGTCCCCCTCATGATGCGCCACCTGGCGGTCACCGAGGCGGAAACGCATGAACCGGAGAATCACGTTGTCGGCCTGAATCGTAAACGGGTAGTCGGCAATGCAGACACCGTCGCCGGGAGCGGTCTGTCCCGCGATAGTGACATCAGGCTGCTGCAGGCGCAGATGCGACTTCAGAAAAATCGTGCCTGAGACGTCGAATACAATCGTCCTCGGCCCCTCCTGGTTGCAGGCATATCTGAATGAACCCGGAAGCTCATTGTCCTCGAGAGTGGTGACATGATAGACCTTGCCGCCACGTCCACCGGTGGTATAACGGCCGAATCCCTCCGCTCCCGGAAAGGCGGGAGTGGAGCCTGTAGCGCCTACGCACTCCGCTGCGAGTCCGCAGACTGCCAATAGGGCTAAAATCAATCCTTTCATTAGTATATACTGTTAGAATGTAGGCGTTGCAAAATCGTTTTTTAGGGACGCAGCGTCCCTACATCCTACATATTTTGCAATGCTTTGGGCTTAGCGGACAATAAATTTCTTACCGTCGCGGATATAGATACCCGGGCGGAGGGGCTCCTTCACCTCGACACCCATAAGATTGTAAATCCTACCGTTGCCGACAGGCTCGGAGTCAATGACAGTATCCTCGATGCCGGAAGAATCGCCATTTATGGCTGTGCCGTTGAGCATCGTACCCCCGGCATTGCCGCCCTCCATTATATGGGCTACGAGCGAGTTGAGATAAACTTCAAGATTTGTATATCCTGAAGATGTCACTTCCATGCCGTCATCGGCATTGTCAGGATTGAGACCGTTGGCTTTTTCCCACTCGTCAGGCATACCGTCGCCGTCAGTATCCACAAGAGCATCCTTGCTTTCAAGCTTTGGCCAGCCTGTAGAGCCGTCAGCGTATACGACCTCATCCTGCGAGTTAATCAGACCGTTGTTGGTGAACAATGTCTTGCCCTCGCGACACTCGTCGACGAGCATCTTGTCATACTCATCACGATTCAGACATGCTCCCGAATATTCTAGCACTCTCTCATAAGCGTCCTCGGCACTGTGTGTCGTCGTATAGACGAATTCCAAAGGAGCCTCGCGTTTGAGCGACTCTTTGACCACATTGTTTTCACCCGGGTAGACAAAATCACATTCGCTCGATCCCATTTGGTTGTAGACACCCTTGCCCCAGTTGTCGGCTGTGACTTCGGGACGTGTGGGATTGACATTGCCGTCAATGAAGAAAGTGCCATACTTATGAACCATCGGCCACCAGCTGTTTACTTTCAGATTCACCTTTATACCCTCGAAATCAATTGTCTTATTTTCAAAATCCACAGGGCACACAACTGTTCTTGCAGATGTTTCAGCCGTCTTCGGGACAGTGATTTTCAGGTCAATCAGTCCATGTTTTTTGGCAACTATGGCAACATTATTCTTTGTTAGATTTGAAATGCCGGTCTTCACTCTGAGTTCTGACGCAAAGGCGTCCTCGTCAAAACAATATTTAAAAGTTCGCGCATCAATCTTGGCTATTCTCTGAGGCTTCGAGGTCGCTTTGCCGGGTTTGAAGTAATTGTTGACAATGTTCACGTTCATACCCTCGCCGCCATATATGGCATTGCCACCGTAGTTATGAATCAAATTGTTGCGCAGGTCCATGCGCTCGTCAGTCTGGGTGCCGGGACGCGGGCCGAGGCGCGGAGTGCGTGAGCCGTGGTTTGTCATGAAATTGTGGTGATAGCTTGCGCCGCTACCGCCCCAGTTGCCGCCATAACCGTGCGAGCCCTTGGAATGACCGGAGTTGACGAGTGAATGTGAGGCTATACACCACTGTACTGTGATGTCATGGCTGCCATAGACAGAGAGACATTCGTCAATCGACCAGGACACGGAGCAGTGGTCAATAATGATGTTGCGCGTGTCCATGCCTCCGAGGCCGTCACCTTCGTGAGCCTTATTATTAATTTTAAGAGCCTCGTTGCCAAGACGGAAACGCATGAAACGTATAATAACATTCTGAGCTGCAATCACAAAGGGGAAGTTGGCTATACAGACACCGTCGCCGGGAGCGGTCTGACCTGCTATTGTCACATCTCCATTACGCATCTTAAGCTCGCTTTTGAGCATAATAGTGCCTGAGACATCAAACACAATTGTACGCTTTCCTGACTGGCTGCAGGCCCAGCGGAAAGAGCCCGGATTACTATTGTCCTCCAGCGTTGTGACATGGTAGACCTTGCCGCCGCGGCCGCCGGTGGTGTATCGGCCGTAGCCTTCGGCTCCGGGGAAGGCCTCGAGCTTGTCGATAGTCTCGACTGCCGAGCCGACGAGGGCGCAAAGCACTGTTAGAAATGAGAAAAGTAAAATTCGCTTCATAAGTTAAAATGGTATAAAGATTTAAATTAAATATTTTTCATTATCTGAGCACGCATATCGGCTCGCAGACCGCTCCCATCTGCTGCTTGTAAGGCTCATCGCCTCGGCAGAGGTCAAAGTCACGCACCCCGTTGGCATAGCACCACTTCATAATCTCCCGCAGCATCAGTATGCCGGGGGCATGGGTGCGGAAGCGGAAGTCGATGGCGAGTTTGGGGACGACTATGTAGTCACCATATTTATATAGGAAGGCAAATGCCGCCGGCTCACCGTTGATTTCAAACACGAAGAGGCGCGACTGGTCAAGCCGCCCGAAACTCTCGGTCTTCATGCCGCCGCGGGCCTCCCGACGGGCCTCCCAGTCGCAGGCTATGCGACGGAGCGCGTTGGCGGCCTCGCCCTTCCACTGGAGTTTGCGCCTGTAGAATATGCCCCATATCTTCAGCCAGTAGTCAGGCGATGGCTGATTGGCACGGTCGAAGATTTTCAGCTCCCACGATAGGTCGCCGTGGGTGAAATGGTTGCTGCGCGTCTGCATGTTGTGGCGCAGCTTCTTGCTGAGAGAGGCATAGTACTCGTCAAAGCCCTCGAACCTGTCGAGCGGGATGTGGTAGCTGTCGCGCTCGCGCTTCCTCATGCCGGTTCTTTCCAGTGCGCCGACGAGCGGGGCATCGGAAGGCATGTCGTTGAGCCTTAGAGCCATCCCCTTGTAGCGCCCGGCAATGAAGCGGGCAAGCTCGTCGAAAACAGCCCGGCTGCACTCATCCTCCGGCAGGAGGTTGAGCAGCGAGGAGACATTGTTGATGCCCGAGGTCTTCCACGACACGAACTCCACCTTCTTTTTCGGGAAAGTGGTCACGAGCAGGGGGAGTATCACCGCCGCCAGGCCGGTCTGCCTGACGACGAGGTACTCCAGTCTCTTTGTCATGCGCCGGAGCGGGCCTTTGGCCGCATAGTAGGCGTCGACAAACTCGTTCCAGTGATAGGTCTGATAGAACGAGTAGTCCACAGACTTGCCGCAGCCGCTGTCGAGCAGCCGCTGCGCCTCTGCGTCCATAGCCACCCAGTCGGCCTTCAGCCGGCGGATGTCGTCGACGATTTCTACCTTCACTCCGGCGGCCATCAGATCACACCGTAGGTTGACAGAAGGATTGTCATGTGGTCACGGAGCTTGCGGGCCTCGGCTGCGGCAACCTCGGCGAAATCCTCCCCATTAGAGGCATAGATGATACCGCGCGAGGAGTTGACGAGCAGACCGCACTCTGGGGTCATTCCCCACTTGGCCACCTCTTCGAGGCTGCCACCCTGCGCGCCTACGCCGGGAACGAGAAGGAAGCTGTTGGGAGCCACTCGGCGCACTTCGGCAAACATCCCCCCCTGCGTAGCGCCGACTACGAACATGAGATTCTCAGTCGTGCCCCACTTCTGGGCAGTCTCAAGCACCTGCTCGAAGAGGCGGGTGCCGGTCATGTCGGTAAGGAACTGGAAGTCTCGGCTGCCGGGATTGGAGGTGAGCGCGAGGAGTATCACCCACTTGCCCTCATATTCCATGAAGGGCTTGACGCTGTCGAAGCCCATGTAGGGGGCCACGGTGATGGCGTCGACTCCCATGTTCTCGAAGAAAGCACGGGCGTAGAGCGACGAGGTGTTGCCTATGTCGCCGCGCTTGGCATCGGCGATGACGAGATGTCCGGGATAATTTTCGCGCAGATACTTTACTGTGCGGTCGAGGGCCTTCCACCCGTCGGTGCCGAGGCTCTCGTAGAAAGCTGTGTTGGGCTTGTAGGCCACACAGTAGGGAGCCGTGGCGTCGATAATCGCCTTGTTGAAGGCAAACATCGGGTCCTCCTCGTTGAGGAGGTGGGCCGGAATTTTCTTTATGTCGGTGTCAAGTCCGACGCAGAGGAAGGTGCCCTTCTGCTTAATCTGCTCGATAATTTGCTGACGGTTCATATATGATATTTTTGTTCGGTTTTTCGTTATTTGTCAAATATATATCCTGTGATCTGCACGTCCGCGCCACCGCTGACGCGGAAGCGCACCATGAGACGCGTTATGTGGAAGGCTTTCTCCTTCTTACCCCTCACGTCGAAAATCTTGGTCTTTATGGGGAGCTTGCGCACGCCGGTGCCGCAGAGCTTCCTCAGCTCGTCGATTCCGATTGTGAATCGGTAGTAGCGGTCCTTGACCTCAATCTTGTTGCCGACGACCGGGGTAGCCATCTCGCCGAGGCTGTAGACTTTAACCCAGTTGTATTCGGCAGGGATACGCACAAAGCCGGTGGCGCTGTTCATCTCGAAGGAGATTTCCTTGTCGGTGTGGTATGCCTGGGACTTCACGGGCGCCTTTGCCCGGCCCCCCTTGTTCTGACAGAGAGCATCCGCCGGATATGCCAGACACGCCACGAGGCAGCATGTCATGAATGCCATGCGACTGAATCCTAACATTTCTTTTAGATTTTTCATGGTTACAATTCTGCGGCCTTTAGTTTCTCTGCATTTTCTGCAATGGTGAGCTGGTCGATGACGTCCTGAATCTCGCCGTCCATAAATGCCTGAAGATTATATATGGTGTAATTTATGCGGTGGTCGGTGATGCGCCCCTGCGGATAGTTGTAGGTTCGGATTTTGGCCGAGCGGTCGCCAGTCGAGACGAGAGTCTTCCTTCGCGAGGCTATATCGTCAATGTATTTCTGATGCTCCTTGTCATAGATAAAAGTGCGCAGTCGGCTCAGCGCCCGCTCCTTGTTCTTGGGCTGGTCGCGGGTCTCCGTGCACTCGATGAGTATCTCCTCGGTCTCCCCGGTCAGGGGGTTGCGCCAGTTGTAGCGCAGACGGACACCCGATTCGACCTTGTTGACGTTCTGTCCGCCGGCTCCTCCCGAGCGGAAGGTGTCCCACTTGATTTCGCCCTCGTTGATTTCCACGTCGAAGGCCTCGGCTTCGGGGAGGACGGCAACGGTGGCAGCCGAGGTGTGGACGCGTCCCTGTGTCTCCGTGGCGGGGACACGCTGCACGCGGTGCACGCCGCTCTCGTATTTCAAGGTGCCGTAGACACTGTCGCCGGTGACGGCCACGACGATTTCCTTGAAACCTCCTGCCGCACCCTCGCTGAAGCTGGTGACGGCGACATTCCATCCCTTCGACTCGCAATACTTGACATACATCTTATATAGGTCGCCCGCAAAGATAGCGGCCTCGTCGCCCCCGGTGCCGCCGCGGATTTCGAGGATGGCATTTTTGGAGTCCTCGGGGTCGGCCGGGATGAGAAGCAGCTTGATTTCCTCCTCAAGGGCCGGAAGGGCCTCGGTAGCCTCGTCGAGTTCGAGTTTGGCCATGTCGCGCAGCTCCGGGTCGTTCTCGGAGGACAGCACTTCGCGGGCCTCCTCGATATTGCCCAGGAGGTTACGGTAGCGGCGGGTGACGGCCGTCAGCTTCTCAAGGTCCTTGTATTCCTTGGTAAGGCGCACATAGCGCTTCATGTCCTGGATTACCGCGGGGTCGGTGATGAGTGTACCCACCTCTTCAAAGCGGGCCTCGATGCCGTCAAGGCGCGACAGCAGGGAATTTTCAGCCATATATTGATGTCTAACAAGCTTGATTAGTTTATTTCACGACTGCAAATTTACAAAAAATCAGCGATATTTCCCTATTTTAGACAAAAGCTGTCGAAAAGTGCCGAAAAGTAACATTTCTTACGAAAAGATTGCCCTGACAAATAAAATTGATTAATTTTGCCCCCAATTAATTTAACAACTGTTTGTAAAGTTAGGCCCCGACAGCCGGAAAGCGGACCGAAGCAGCCTCCGAGGAGGCCCGATGGCCCTTATTCGCGCCCGAGGAGCAAAAAATTCTCACAAAAAAACCAATGAAAGTATTAAAATTTGGCGGAACGTCCGTAGGTTCCGCAGCTGGCATCCTGAATCTCAAAAACATAGTAGAAAGTCAGTCCCTACCAACTATCGTCGTGGTCAGTGCCCTCGGCGGCGTCACCGACCTGCTCATAAAGACAGCCCGCATCGCAGCCGAGGGGCGCGAGGAGTACCGGGAGCTCTTTGATTCGATAGTTAAACGTCATCACGAGATGATTGACAGCGTGATTACCGAAGGCCGCGAGAGCCTGACGGCTGAGACCGACAGCCTCCTCGACGAGCTTTCACTCATATACCACGGCGTCTATCTCATCCGCGACCTCAGCCCCAAGACCCAGGCCGCAATCGTCAGCTACGGCGAGCGCCTCAGCAGCCGCATAGTCGCCAGACTCATCAGCGGAAGCCGCCTCCACGACGCGCGAACCTTTATCAAGACCGAGCGCAAGCATGGCCGCTCGCTCCTCGACAGCGAGCTTACCCGCACACTCGTCCTCGCCGAGTTTTCCGACGGCAAGCCCGAACAGGCAATCCACGTCGTCCCCGGCTTCATCAGTTCCGACAAGCACACAGGCGAGGTGACCAACCTCGGACGCGGCGGCAGCGACTACACAGCCTCAATCATTGCCGCGGCTCTCGACGCCGAGGCACTCGAAATCTGGACCGACGTCGACGGCTTCATGACAGCTGACCCGCGAGTGATTCCAACAGCCTACACCATTAACTCCCTGAGCTATGTCGAGGCTATGGAGCTGTGCAACTTCGGCGCCAAGGTCATATATCCCCCGACAATCTACCCCGTCTGCGTCAAGAACATACCCATAAAGGTGAAGAACACCTTCAACCCCGACGCTCCAGGTACTATCATACGCGAAAAAATCGAGGATGACCGCAAACCCATCAAAGGCATATCGAGCATCAGCGGCACCTCGCTCATCACCGTCACCGGCCTCTCTATGGTGGGTGTGATCGGTGTCAACCGCCGCATCTTCACCGCCCTTGCCGACAACGGCATATCCGTCTTCATGGTCAGCCAGGCCTCGTCGGAGAACTCTACATCCATCGGTGTCCGCGACGAGGATGCCGAGGAAGCCATCCGTGTGCTCGACCGCGAGTTTGCGAAGGAAATCGACGAGGGGGCCATGTTTCCCATGCACGCCGAAAGCGGCCTGGCAACAGTGGCCATCGTCGGCGAGAACATGAAGCACACCCCCGGCATCGCCGGCAAGCTCTTCGGCACTCTCGGCCGCAGCGGTATCAGCGTCATCGCCTGCGCACAGGGAGCGAGCGAGACCAACATCTCTTTCGTGGTCCACGGTGACTACCTTCGCAAGTCGCTCAACGTCATCCATGACTCATTCTTCCTCAGCGAATTCAAGGAACTCAACCTCTTCATCTGCGGCGTCGGCACAGTCGGCGGCATGCTCATCGAGCAAATCCACAGCCAGCAGGAGAAACTGCGCCGCACCCACCGCCTGAAGCTCAACGTGGTCGGCATCGCCTCGAGCCGCCGGGCCATCTTCTCGCGCACCGGCATCAACCTCTCCAACTACCGCGAGCAGCTCGACCAAAGCCCCGAGAGCGACATTTTCCGTCTCCGCGACGAGATTGTCGGCATGAACATATTCAACAGTGTCTTCGTGGACTGCACCGCCAGCAAGGATGTGGCAGCACTCTACCAGACACTTCTCGACCACAACATCTCTGTCGTCGCTGCCAACAAGGTCGCAGCCTCCAGCAGCTACGACACCTATCGCCGCCTCAAGGACACGGCTCTCGCCCGCGGCGTCAAATATCTCTTCGAGACAAACGTAGGCGCCGGCCTCCCGATTATCGGCACTATCAACGACCTCCTCTCCTCCGGCGACCGCATCCTCAAAATCGAG
The DNA here is from genome assembly GCA_910586665.1 of uncultured Duncaniella sp. Classification (GTDB taxonomy): domain Bacteria; phylum Bacteroidota; class Bacteroidia; order Bacteroidales; family Muribaculaceae; genus Duncaniella. The sequence continues at coordinate 23,952 of CAJUIX010000019.1, read as the reverse complement.
GCCGTCCTCAGCGGCACTCTCAACTTTATCTTCAACGCGATTTCTGCCACTGTACCCTTCTCGGAGACAGTACGTCTGGCCAAAGAGCTTGGCTACAGCGAGCCTGACCCCCGCATCGACCTCAGCGGCCAGGACGTCGTGCGCAAGCTCGTCATCCTCACCCGCGAAGGTGGCTATAAAGCCGAGCAGGAGGAGGTGGAGAAGCATCTCTTCATCCCCGCCGACATGTTTGACGGCTCTATCGAGGACTTCTGGCGCAGACTCCCTGAGCTTGACGCCGACTTCGAGGCGCAGCGACAGGTGCTCGAGGCCGAAGGGAAGCGCTGGCGCTTCGTGGCCCGCATGGAACATGGCCATATGAGCGTCGGGCTCGAGGCTGTCGACAGCCGCCACCCCTTCTACGGGCTTGAAGGCTCCAACAACATCGTCCTCCTCACCACCGAGCGCTACCGCGAATACCCGATGCTCATCCAGGGCTACGGCGCGGGCGCCGAAGTGACAGCCGCAGGTGTCTTTGCCAACATAATGTCGACCGTCAACAACTGAGATGCTTATGAAACATCTCATCATCCTCGGCGACGGAATGTCAGACCATCCCGTCGCCCGGCTCGGCGGCAAGACACTTCTCGAACACGCCCACACCCCGGCACTTGACCGCATAGCCCGCGAGGGGCGCTGCGGCTCGCTCATGACGGTTCCCGAGGGCTTATCGCCCGGCAGCGAGGTAGCCAACACCGCAATACTCGGCTATGACCTCGGCGAGGTCTACGAGGGACGCGGCCCGCTCGAGGCCGCAAGCATAGGCTACGAGATGCAGCCCGGCGACCTGGCCATGCGCTGCAACATCATCTCCCTCGGTGAGGCAGGAGAGATTGTCAACCACCACGGTGGACACCTTACCACGGAGGAGGGCACGGAACTCATAAAGTATCTCGACGAGAAGCTCGGCAGTGAGCGCGTGAAGTTCATCCCCGGCATACAGTACCGCCACCTGCTTATAATAAAAGGTGGCAACAAGCACCTTGACTGCGCCCCGCCCCATGACCACCCGGGCGAGCAGTGGCGCCAACTCCTCGTGAAGCCTGAAAACGTCACCGCAGAAGACGCCGGCCACGAATCGCCCTCCGAGACAGCCGCGCTCATCAACGAACTCATACTCCGCTCGCAGCAACTCCTTGCCGAGCACCCCTTCAACCAACGCCGCCGTGCCGACGGACGTCCGCAGGCCAACTCAATATGGCCCTGGAGTCCGGGCTACCGCCCACACATGCTCAAGCTGCGCGAGATGTTCCCTCAAATTCGCCGCGGAGCTGTGATTACAGCTGTCGACCTCATCCGCGGCATCGGCTGCTACGCCGGCCTGCGTCCGATTGACGTCGAAGGTGCCACCGGGCTTGCCAACACAAACTACGAGGGAAAGGCCGCTGCCGCCATCGATGCCCTGCGCACCGACGACTTTGTGTTCCTCCACCTCGAAGCCACCGACGAGGCCGGCCATGACGGCGACCTCGACCTGAAACTGAAAGCTATCGAGTATCTCGACAGCCGGGTGGTCGCCCCTCTCCTCGACGAACTGTCAACCTGGAACGAACCTGTGAGCATAGCGCTCCTCCCCGACCACCCCACCCCGGTCGAAAGCCGCATCCATGTGGCCGAACCTGTCCCCTTCGCCATCTACACCCCTGGCATCCCGGGTGACTCCGTAATGTCATATAGCGAGAAGGCCTGCGCCGCCGGCTCCTACGGGCTACTGAGGCTCTCTGAATTCATGCAAACCTTTATGAACCAGTAAGAAATTATCTAACGTCAGAATATATAGAAATGAAATATTACAGCACCAACCTCCACACTCCCGACGTGACGCTCGAAGAAGCGGTTGTCAAAGGCCTTGCCGCCGACCGCGGCCTCTTCATGCCGCGCGAAATCAAGCGCCTACCCGACGAATTCTTTGAAAACATCGACCGCATGAGCTTCCAGGAAATAGCCTGCGAGGTCGCAGCCGCCTTTTTCGGTGACGACATCCCCCGCGAGGATCTTGACCGCATCGTCTGCGACACCCTCTCGTTTGACTGCCCGGTAGTTAAGGTCGAGGACAATATCTATAGCCTCGAGCTATTCCACGGCCCGACGCTCGCCTTCAAGGATGTCGGCGCGCGCTTCATGGCCCGCCTGCTCCAGTATTTCATCCGCAAGAAGGGGGGCGACAGGGAGGTAAATGTTCTCGTGGCCACCAGTGGCGACACCGGCTCGGCCGTGGCCAACGGCTTCCTCGGGGTGGACGGCATCCATGTCTATGTCCTCTATCCCAAAGGGAAGGTAAGCCCTATCCAGGAGTGCCAGTTCACCACCCTCGGGCAAAATATCACCGCAATAGAGGTCGACGGCGTCTTTGACGACTGCCAGCGGCTCGTCAAGAGCGCCTTCATGGACGAGGAATTGAATGAGCGTCTTGTCCTGACCTCGGCCAACTCAATCAACGTGGCCCGCTTCCTCCCCCAAGCCTTCTATTATTTCAACGCCTACGCCCGCATGAAGGGAGCCGGCAAGAAGGACGGACTGGTCATCTGCGTCCCCAGCGGCAACTTCGGCAACATCACCGCCGGACTCTTCGCCCACCGTATGGGACTTCCTGTCAAGCGCTTCATTGCCGCCAACAATGCCAACGACATCTTTTTCAACTATCTCCAGACGGGTGTCTACTCCCCCAAAGCAAGCGTCCAGACCATAGCCAACGCTATGGATGTCGGCGATCCCAGCAACTTCGCCCGCATCCTCGACCTCTACGGCAACTCCCATGAGCGCATCACCTCGCTCGTCAGCGGCGCCACATATTCCGACGCGCAGATACGCGAGACCATGCGTGACTGCTACCGTTCCACGGGCTACACGCTCGACCCGCACGGCGCATGCGGCTACCGCGCCCTAAAGGATGGTCTCCTCCCCGCCGAGACAGGCATCTTCCTCGAGACCGCCCACCCCGCCAAGTTCAAAGAGACCGTCGAGGAAGCCATATCGGACGAAGTCCCCATCCCCGCCCCCCTCGCCGCCTTCATGAAAGGCGAGAAACGCTCCATCCCCCTCCCCTCCACCTTCCCCGACTTCAAATCTTGGCTTCTCGGCAGGTAAAATCTTATAAAATCTTAAAAATTCAGAGCTATCAGAGAGCTTCGCCGACAAAGCGTTGTCTCTGATAGCTCTGCTTATAGCCTAAAAGCTGATTTTTCAATCTATTTTTTGTTATTAAGAAGTTTACGACTATCTTTGCAGACAGAATTTAATGTCATCAAGGTTAACCTCAAAACCAGATACAGAATATTTAATACCATAGTCATGGCAGAAAAGAAAGAAAAATTGTTTGAGATGTTTCCCCCCGTGTCCACTGCCGAGTGGAAAGCCAAGGTGGAAGCTGACCTGAAAGGCGCCCCGTTTGACAAAAAGTTAGTGTGGCGCACAAACGAAGGTTTTAATGTCCAGCCCATGTACAGGCTCGAAGACATCGAGGACTTCAAAACAACCAATTCACTTCCCGGAGAGTTCCCCTATGTCCGCGGCACCCGCTGCGACAACGACTGGCTGACCCGTCAGGAAATTCTCGCCGAAACACCCGCCGAGGCCAACGCCAAGGCTCTCGACGTGCTCACCAAAGGCGTGACATCGCTCGGATTCCATGTCGAGGAACCCACCGCCGAGACTCTCGAAGTGCTCCTCAAGGGCATCGACCTCTCGAAAGTGGAAGTCAACTTCACCTGCTGCGTCAAAAAAGCTCTCCCTCTGGCAGAAGCCCTCGTAGCATACGTCAAGGGAGCCGGCTGCGCCGACAGTTTCAAGGGTTCTATTGACTTCAACCCCTTCCGCAAACCCCTCCGCAAGGGTGTGGCATTTGACGCCGCCACCCTCACCTCTATGGCATGCCAGCTTCTCGACACCGTCAAGGATGTCAAGAACCTCCGCGTCCTCTCTGTCAACAGCGAGATGCTCAGCAATGCCGGCGCCTACATATTCCAGGAGCTCGGCTACGCTCTCGCATGGGGCGCACAGTGGATGACCATGCTCACCGACGCCGGCCGCAGCGCCGACGAGGTGGCAGCCCGCATCAAGTTCAACATGGGCATCTCCTCCAACTTCTTCATGGAGCTTGCAAAATTCCGCGCCGCCCGCATGCTCTGGGCACAGGTCGTTAAGCAGTACGGTGCTTCCGACGAGGCAGCCAAGATGATGGCCCACGCCGCCACCTCGCGCTTCAACCAGACACTCTACGACGCACACGTCAACCTCCTCCGCAGCCAGACCGAGGCTATGTCGGCAGCGCTCGCAGGTGTTGACTCAATCACATCGACCCCCTTCGACCTCCCCTATAAGACTCCCGATGAATTCTCGGAACGTATCGCCCGCAACCAGCAGTTCCTCCTCAAGGAGGAGAGCCACCTCGACAAGGTGATTGACCCCGCCGGCGGCAGCTACTACGTCGAGACACTCACCGTATCTATCGCACAGGAGGCATGGAAGCTCTTCCTCGAGGTCGAGGACAACGGCGGCTTCCTCACATGCTGCAACGACGACAAGGTACAGAAAGCCATCCGTGAGAGCGCCGAAAAGCGCCACACCGACGTGGCCCGTCGCAAGGAAATCCTCCTCGGCACCAACCAGTATCCCAACATCAACGAGATGGCAGCCGACAAGATTGTCGACCTCAAAGGCTCGTTCTCATGCAGCTGCGGCGGCCACTCCGAGGCTTGCGAGACACCTGCCGGTCTCCCGACCAAGCGTGCCGCAAGCGACTTCGAGGCTCTCCGTCTCGACACCGAGGCCGCCTCTAACCGCCCGAAGGTGTTCATGCTAACAATCGGCAACCTCGCCATGCGTCTTGCCCGCGCACAGTTCTCGTCGAACTTCTTCGGATGTGCCGGCTACGAGATTATCGACAACCTCGGCTTCGACACAGTCGAGCAGGGAGTCGACGCAGCTCTCGAGAAGGGTGCCGACATTGTGGTCCTCTGCTCAAGCGACGACGAGTATGCCGAGCTTGCTCCCGCGGCCTTCAAGTATCTCGACGGTCGAGCCGAGTTCGTGGTAGCCGGCGCTCCCGCCTGCACCGACGACCTCAAGGCTATCGGCATCAATGACTTCGTACATGTGCGCTGCAACGTCCTCGAGACACTCCGCGCGTTCAACGCCAAACTGCTCAAAAAGTAAAACGTCAACCCCCACCATACATATTTTTTAGATATGAAACCCAACTTCAAAGAAATCAATATCGTAAATGATGCTTTCGGCGACCTCCACGTCCCCGAATGTAAGGGGGAAGACTGGCTCACCCCCGAGCTTATCCCCGTAAAACCCATATATACCAAGCAGGACCTCGAAGGACTCGAACACCTCAACTACGTCTCGGGTATCCCCCCCTTCCTCCGCGGTCCGTATAGCGCCATGTATCCCCTGCGCCCCTGGACCATCCGCCAATATGCAGGATTCTCGACAGCAGCCGAGTCAAACGCTTTCTACCGCCGCAACCTCGCATCGGGTCAGAAGGGTCTGTCGGTGGCCTTCGACCTCGCCACACACCGCGGCTATGACGCCGACCATGAGCGCGTCGTCGGCGACGTCGGCAAGGCAGGCGTATCAATCTGCTCGCTCGAGGACATGAAGGTACTCTTCGAAGGTATACCCCTGAACAAGATGTCGGTCTCCATGACTATGAACGGTGCCGTGCTCCCCGTCCTCGCCTTCTACATCAACGCAGGTCTCGAACAGGGCGCCAAGCTCGAAGAGATGGCAGGCACAATCCAGAACGACATCCTCAAGGAGTTCATGGTGCGCAACACCTATATCTACCCGCCGGAATTCTCGATGCGTATTATTGCCGACATCTTTGAATATACCTCGCAGAACATGCCCAAGTTCAACTCGATCTCAATCTCCGGCTACCACATGCAGGAGGCAGGCGCAACCTGTGACATCGAGCTTGCCTATACCCTCGCCGACGGTCTCGAATACCTCCGCGCAGGTATCAACGCCGGCATCGACATCGACGCCTTTGCTCCGCGTCTGTCATTCTTCTGGGCTATCGGCATGAACTACTTCATGGAGGTGGCCAAGATGCGTGCCGCTCGTCTGCTATGGGCCAAGATTGTCAAGCAGTTCAACCCGAAGAACCCCAAATCGCTCGCACTGCGCACACACTCGCAGACCTCTGGCTGGTCACTCACCGAGCAGGACCCCTTCAACAACGTGGGCCGTACCTGCATCGAGGCTATGGGCGCCGCCCTCGGCCACACCCAGTCGCTCCACACCAACGCGCTCGACGAGGCTATCGCACTCCCGACCGACTTCTCGGCCCGTATCGCCCGCAACACCCAAATCTACATCCAGGAGGAGACTATGGTCACCAAGCAGGTGGATCCCTGGGGCGGTTCGTACTACGTCGAGGCCCTCACCAACGAGATTGCCCACCGCGCATGGGAGCACATCCAGGAAATCGAGAAGCTCGGCGGCATGGCCAAGGCTATCGAGTCGGGTCTCCCCAAGATGCGTATCGAGGAGGCTTCCGCACGCACCCAGGCCCGCATCGACTCAGGCCGTCAGACCATCGTCGGCATCAACAAATACCGTCTCGACCACGAAGACCCCATCGACATCCTTGAAATCGACAACACCGAGGTGCGCAAGGACCAGGTGGCACGTCTCGTCGACCTCAAGGCCCACCGCGACGAGAAGGCCGTCAAGGAAGCCCTCGCCGCCATCACCGAATGTGTGCGCACCAAGGAAGGCAATCTCCTCGACCTCGCTGTCAAGGCAGCCGGTCTGCGCGCCACCCTCGGCGAAATCTCCGATGCCTGCGAAGAGGTCGTAGGCCGTTACAAAGCAGTAATCAGAACCATTTCAGGCGTGTACTCATCAGAGACCAAGGCTGACCCCGACTTCGTGAAGGCTCAGCAGATGTGTGAAGAATTTGCAAAACGCGAAGGTCGTCAACCCCGTATCATGATTGCGAAAATGGGTCAGGACGGCCACGACCGCGGTGCGAAAGTAGTTGCAACCGGCTATGCCGACTGCGGATTCGACGTAGACATGGGCCCGCTCTTCCAGACTCCCGCCGAGGCTGCCCGCCAAGCTGTCGAGAACGACGTCCACATCCTCGGCGTATCGTCGCTTGCCGCCGGCCACAAGACCCTCATTCCCCAGGTGATTGAAGAGCTTAAGAAGCTCGGCCGAGAGGACATCCTCGTGACCGCCGGCGGTGTCATCCCCGCCCAGGACTACGACTTCCTCTACAAGGCAGGCGTCGCAGCCATCTTCGGCCCCGGCACACGCATCCCCGTATCGGCCATCAAGATGCTCGAACTCCTCGAACCCGAGGACTAAACCCTTAAGAAACTCAATATCCTTTCAGGATAATCTGTAGGGACGCTTTACAAGGCGTCCACAACAGCCTTTGGTAACACCGAGGACGATGTGGACGCTTTGAAAAGCGTCCCTACAGGCATTTACCACACCATAACCATTCACAATACCGATTATATGGAAAATTTCAGCATCTGCACCCCGACAAACTACGTCTTCGGACGCGGGACCGAATGTGAGGCCTCCCGCCTTGCCGCCCAGGCCGGCTGGAAGCGCGTCATGATTGTCTACGGCGGCGGTTCGGCCGTGCGCAGCGGACTTCTCGACCGAGTCAAGGACTCATTCACCGCCGAAGGCATACCGACAATAGAGCTCGGAGGTGTCAAACCCAATCCGACAGACGACAAAGGCTACGAAGGCATAGCCCTGGCCCGCATGGAAAAAGTCGACGCCATCCTTGCCGTCGGAGGAGGCTCTGTCATCGACACCGCCAAGGCAATAGCCTGCGGTACGCTCTACGAAGGGGACTTCTGGGACTTCTACTGTGGCAAAGCGGCCGTGGAGAGAGCGCTCCCCATCGGCGTCATCCTAACAATCCCAGCAGCCGGCAGCGAGGGGAGCGGCAATTCCGTCATCACCCGCATCGAGGGTCTGCGCAAGCTCTCGCTCCGCACCGACACCGCCCTTCGCCCGCGCTTCGCCTGTCTAAACCCCGAACTCACGTTCACCCTGCCACCCTACCAGACCGCCAGCGGCATTGCCGACATGATGGTCCACATCATGGAGCGCTACTTCACCCCGACCGAGGGTGTGGAGGTCACCGACCGCCTTTGCGAGGGCCTGCTCAAAGCCATTATTGCCGAGGCGCCCAAGGTTATGGCCGAGCCGGAGAACTACGACGCCCGCGCCAACATCATGTGGAGCGGCACCATCGCCCACAACGGCATCTGCGGCTGCGGACGTCGCGAGGACTGGGCATCGCACTTCATCGAGCATGAACTCAGCGCGCTCTACGATGTCACCCACGGCGCCGGACTCGCCGTCATCACCCCCGCGTGGATGAGCTATGTCAGCAAGAGCAAGCCCGCGAAGGTAGCACAGTTTGCCCGCAGGGTTTTCGACATCATTGCCGACGGCGACAGCGAGGCTGCAAAACTCGGCGTCGAAAAGCTGCGTAACTTCTTCCGCTCGATAGGTCTACCCGTCACCCTACGCGAACTCGGCATAGCCAATCCCGACATCCCGACCCTCGTCCGCAAGCTCCATGAAAACAAGGGCCCGAAAATCGGTGGCTATATTCCCCTGACCGCAACCGACACCGAAGCAATCTTCAGAGAATCGCTATAACAGACAACCATCACACATTTTTCCAAGGCTATATAAAACAATTATATGGCCTTGGAAATTTTATACTATCAGCCCGTATTTGGTCTACTATTTTTGTTATATCTTTATAAATCACTATCTTTGCATTGACATGAAATTAATCGAACTAAATATGGAGAAAATCATAGCCTTATGCAAGAAGTATAAGGTAGCGAAACTATGGGTGTTCGGTTCGATACTTACTCCAAAGTTCAATGATAAGAGCGATGTCGACTTCTCTGTGATTTTTGATAATTCTCAAATCAGGGAACATGAATGGGCCGACATCTTTTTTGATTTCATCGACGAACTTAGGTCGCTTTTAGGCCGCGAAATAGATATGGTCTGCTACACAGCCGTCAAAAATCCATATTTCAAAGAAGAATTGGATAATACAAAAAAATTGATTTATGGATAAACAGCTCAGGAAATATCTTAACGACATATTAGATGCCATAACAGAAATTGAGGATACATCATTGCGCTTTGGAAGAAGATATGACGTGTTTCAAAATGACTACGTCTTTCGTAAATTCGTAGAACGCAACATCGAAATTATGGGAGAAGCAATGAATCGAATCCTCAAAGTCGAACCTGAAATCAATATTTCTCACGCCAGGAAAGTTGTTGACACAAGAAATTATGTCATTCATGGCTATGACTCTCTGATGCCTGAAATACTTTGGGCAATCGTGATTAACCATCTTCCATTGCTGAAAGACGAGGTCTTAAAAATCTTGGAATCATCATACGAATAACACTCCTGTCAGATTTTTTTGATGCGGCGGGAGGTGCGGGAGTTGATGATGAGGGGGACGTTTTCAATTTTGAGCATACTTGTATCGAGGCCGAAGGCGCTGCCTGTGCCAAGTTCCATGCGACGGAGCAGGGCGTGGAGATTCATCAGCATACGGTCGCGGCTGTCGCACTGACTCGAGGGGGAGAAGATGCGGTGAATGACGATGAAACGGAAATCACCCGCGATGCCGTAGCGGCGCAGCGACGGATAGCCGCTCGTCAGGTCAATCAGTCCTTCGCTGATCATATCCTCCACGGCCTGGCGAAAGTAGACACTCAGCTGCGGCTGTATGCGGAACCCGATACGGAATTTGAAGCTCGTGAGCGTGTCGGGCACGAGGATGTCGCGCTCATACTCGAGAGTGTCGGGCGAGTCGGTAAACTCCACGCGGATAATCCAGTAGTGGTCGGCGCGCTTGGGTTGCTTGTTGATAATCGAGTAGACGAGCTTGCTCTCGACCATGTCGGGGCTTTGCGAGCGGCTGAGATAGACCACGTTGGAGGCATATTTCGGAATCTCGCTGTCGTGCTGCATGGCCTTTATGATATCGGTATAATCCTTGAAATTACGATATTCGATATATTTGCCGCGAATCTCCGAGGCCCGGCGCCAGACGAGCATCACCGCGCAGACCAACCCTGCAATCAGCACCGTGAACCAGCCGCCGTGCATGAACTTGAACATGTTTGCCACAAAGAAGCCCCCTTCGATAATGACAAACACCGTGGCGAAAAGAGCCACGAGCCACATAGCCACTCCGCAATGACGGAGATATAGCGCAAGGAGGAGGGTCGTCATGAGCATCGTAACCGTGATAGCCAGTCCGTAGGCCGCCTCCATGTGGCCTGAAGTGCGGAAAAGGAGGACAGTGAGTATGCAGCCTATGTAAAGAAAACAGTTCACCAGCGGTATGTAGAGCTGCCCTTTGACGGTCGAAGGATACTTGATACGCAGTCGGGGCCAGAAATCAAGGCTCATAGCCTCGCTGAAGATAGTGAACGAGCCACTTAGGAGAGCCTGACTCGCGATAATCGCCGCCCCGGTGCTGATGAGTATTCCTGCCGGGAGAAACCACCTCGGCATCACTCCGAAAAACGGATTGACCTCGTGGACATAACCCGTGCCCTGCGCTATAATCCATGCCCCCTGGCCGAGGTAGTTGATGATGAGCATAAGCTTGACGAAGAGCCAGCTGTAGGTGATGTTGAGTCGCCCGCAGTGACCGAGGTCAGAATAGAGAGCCTCCGCTCCCGTCGTACAGAGAAAGACCGCTCCCAATATCAGGAACCAGCCGGGATAGTCGACGAGAAGCTTCACGGCAAAGTAAGGATTGAAAGCTTTCAGCACAGCCCAGTGTTCGGGCAGATGGACAACGCCGAGGATACCGAGCATCAGAAACCATGCCAGCATGAAAGGACCGAAAAACTTGCCGATAGCCTTGGTGCCGAGCCGTTGCACAAGGAAGATAGCCGAAATAATCACGAGCACAATCGGCAGCACGGGAGCTGAGGGATTGAGGTCGCGCAGACCCTCGATAGCGGATGTCACGGTCATGGCCGGAGTAATCACACCGTCGGCAATCAAGGCGCTTGCACCGACTGCGGCGAGGACATAGATCCAGCGCCGGCGCAATCCCTTGATTAGCGAGTATAGGGCAAGGATTCCACCCTCACCCTTGTTGTCGGCGCGCAGTGCTATAAGCACATATTTGACCGTCGTCTGCAAGGTCAGCGTCCAGATGACACACGACACCGCGCCGATGACATAATCGGCATCAAACGAGGCATTGACTCCCATAATCGCCTTCATGACATAGAGCGGCGAGGTACCTATGTCGCCAAAGACGATGCCCACCGTAACCAACAGTGCGGCTATGGTGACTCTATGTATGTGGTTTTGTGGCGTTTGAGTTGATGTGAGTGGCATAATGGAGTCGTGTGAAATCAGATATATAGCTAAATAACCACGACAATGCCCGATTTGTTCCCGAAAGCACAGGCACACCAATACGCCATGCCTTATCATTCCCTGCAAAACATATTTTAGGATTCGTCATACATTTTTCTGTATAATTCCCTATAAAACATGCGGTTCGAATCTCTGTAGCCATAAAAATTTTATTTAAAAAGTTTATAAAATTAATCCCACCACAAAGATACATCCACCCAGCCTTGAAAATAGTGCGATAAAGCAAAAACAAGGATAAAAATCTATAATATTTCAAGTTTGACTAACGGATACTTGCAATTTTCGATTTGAATTTGTTATTTTGTAATATCAAACATGTTGACAATATGAGAAATATCGCCCTAATATCCGAAATTAAAGGGGTGCTACACCGTGTCGCACCTTCCGCTTCCGCCATTCTCTATGGCTCGCAAGCCCGTGGCGACGCGCGCTCAGATAGCGATATAGACTTGCTCATCATAATTGAAACTGACAAACTTACGCCCCGTGAAGAATCGCTGATTACAGACCCGATTTATGATATGGAGTTCACAAACGGTGTTATCATCAGCCCGATTGTCATGACGCGCAAGTCATGGGAGGAAACAAAATGGCAGACACCATTTTACCATGAAGTTATAAAAGACGGCATCAGACTACAATGACTCCCGAGATTCGCAAAGAAATAATAAACTACCGTTGTCAAAAAGCATTAAAGTTGCTTGATGAAGTTGAATTACTGATAGCCAACGCGCTGTGTAATTCAGCCGTAAACCGTATGTATTATTCTTGTTTCCATGCAGTCTCCGCACTATTGATAAAAAACAATATCGACGTCCATTCCCACAAAGGCATGCGCCAGCTTTTCGGACTGCATTTTGTTAAATCCGGCATTGTCAGAATTGAAGACGCCCGTATTTTCGCACGAATCTATGACAAACGGCAGGCAAGTGACTACGATGATTTCATGGAATTCTCAATCGAGGAGGTCAACGAACTTTATCCTCAAGTCAGAAAATTCGTCGGACAAATTGTATGCCTTATACGCAGAGTATAATAACACGGTTGTTTAAATAGTTTAAATAGAAAACCGACTGTTTCATATCTCATGGATATTTCTTAACTTTGTAAGTTATGAAATTCCAGCTGTCCTCACAATACAAACCGACTGGTGACCAGCCGCAGGCCATAGAGCAGCTTGTGGCCGGCATCAAGTCCGGCGAGAAGGCCCAGACCCTTCTCGGCGTCACCGGCTCCGGCAAGACTTTCACGATGGCAAATGTCATCGCCCAGATTGAAAAGCCGACACTGATTCTAAGCCACAACAAGACCCTCGCGGCACAGCTCTACAGCGAGTTCAAGGGATTCTTCCCCAACAACTCGGTGCAATACTTCGTGTCGTACTACGACTACTACCAGCCCGAAGCCTACATCCCGACCGTCGACAAATACATCGAGAAAGACCTCATGATCAACGACGAGATTGAAAAACTCCGTCTCGCGACAGTCTCGGCCCTCCTCTCCGGGCGCAAGGACGTGGTGGTAGTCTCCTCGGTGTCATGTCTCTACGGTATGGGCAACCCGGAGGACTTCGACAGCAATGTGGTGACGGTGAAAGTAGGACAGAAAATCACGCGCAACAAATTTCTACGCTCGCTCGTCGGCTCACTCTATTCCCGCAACGAAATCGAGCTGTCGCGAGGCACATTCCGAGTCAAGGGGGACACGGTCGACATCCGCCTCGCCTACGAGGAAATCATAGTCCGCGTCACCTTCTGGGGCGATGAGATCGAGTCAATCAAGGCCCTCCACCCCGAGGACAACGTCTCGCTCGGAAGCCACGACATCTTCCAAATCTATCCGGCCAACCTCTTTGTCACCTCACCGGAGAGAATGGGGACAGCCATAGGGCAGATAGAGCTTGACCTCGGCGAGCAATACAACTATTTCATGCGCGAGGCAAAGGAGCTGGAAGCCAAGCGGCTCCTCGAGCGCGTTACCTACGACGTCGAGATGCTTCGCGAGGTGGGCCACTGCTCCGGCATCGAGAACTACAGCCGCTACTTCGACGGACGCCAGCCTGGCATGCGCCCCTTCTGCCTGCTCGACTATTTTCCAAAAGACTTCCTGACAATAATCGACGAGAGCCATGTGACGCTGCCGCAATGCCGCGCCATGTATGGCGGCGACCTCTCGCGAAAGCTCAACCTGGTGGAATACGGCTTCCGACTCCCCGCCGCGCTCGACAACCGTCCGCTCAAATTCGAGGAATTCGAGCGGCTGACGCCGCAGGTGCTCTACGTCAGCGCCACTCCGGCTGACTACGAACTTGAAAAATGCGAGGGCGTGGTAGTCGAACAGATTATTCGCCCGACCGGCCTTCTCGACCCGATAATAGAGGTGCGCCCGTCGCTCAACCAGATTGACGACCTCCTCCACGAAATCAACGAGCGCATCGAGAAGGATGAGCGTGTGCTCGTCACCACCCTCACCAAGCGTATGGCCGAAGAGCTTAACGAATACCTGACCAAGCTGCGCATCAAGACGGCGTATATCCACAGCGACGTCGACACATTGGACCGCATACGCATCCTCGACGGCCTCCGTGCGGGCGAATTCGACGTCCTCGTCGGCGTCAACCTCCTCCGAGAGGGGCTCGACCTGCCCGAGGTCTCGCTTGTGGCCATTCTTGATGCCGACAAGGAGGGATTCCTGCGCAGCCACCGCTCGCTGACGCAGACCGTGGGCCGCGCCGCCCGAAACCTCAACGGCACCGTCATAATGTATGCTGATAAAATCACCGACTCGATGCAGCAGACCATCGACGAGACCTCGCGCCGGCGAGCCATGCAGCTTGCCTACAATGAAGAGCACGGCATCACCCCGCAAGCCATCATCAAGGCACGCAATTCAATCATCGGCCTGGAGACGGAGGACGAAAGCCCCACCCCACGCGGCGGCAAGCACTCGCAGGGCGCACAGAAGTCCTCGCGCCAGTCGAAGCCCATCCCCTATGCCGAGGAATACAGCACGAAGGTCAACCTCGCCGCCGACCCGGTCATGCCCTATCTCTCACCCGACGCCTTGCAGAAACTCATCACCAAGCGCCGCTTAGAGATGGTCGACGCCGCCAAACGCATGGACTTCATCGAAGCCGCCCGTCTGCGCGACGAGGTGCTCGCTATGGAGGACCGGCTGTCAAAAATGCCGGCCGAGAAGGCAGAGTAGCCGGCTTTGCTACCCGCACACCCCTTATCAACCGCCTACGACTACAGAAATGGATAAATCTTCAGTTAAACATAATCGTCCCTCATCACCATATCCCCGCGCAGAGCTCTTCCTTCCGACAAGCGTCAAAGAAATGAAGGCTCTCGGCTGGGACCATGTCGACGTAGTGATTTTCTCAGGAGATGCCTACGTCGACCACCCCTCGTTTGGCGCAGCTGTCATAGGCCGTACCCTCCAGGCCGAGGGCTATAATGTGGCAATCGTCCCCCAGCCCAACTGGCAGGACGACCTGCGCGACTTCAAGAAATTCGGGGCGCCTCGCCTCTTCTTCGGAGTATCAGCCGGAGCTATGGACTCGATGGTCAACCACTACACTGCCGCCCGCCGACGTCGCAGCGACGACGCTTATACTCCGGGCGGACGTCACGGCGCCCGTCCCGACTACCCTACAATAGTCTACTCGGACATCCTGCGCAGACTCTATCCCGACACCCCTATAATAGCCGGCGGAATAGAGGCCTCGATGCGCCGCCTGAGCCACTACGACTACTGGGAGGACCGCCTGCGCCCCTCCCTGCTCGCCGATTGCAAGGCCGACATTATCAGCTACGGCATGGGTGAGAAAAATGTTGTGGAGATAGCCCGCATAATCGAGGCCGGAGGGGGTATTGGAGCGCTTGCCGACCTGCCGCAGACAGTGGCGCGCGTGGCCGAAGCCGACTTCAAGGCCGCCGAGGAGGACATCATCCTCCATTCCTTTGCCGACTGCCGCCGCGACAAGCGCTTACAGGCCGAGAATTTCAAACATATAGAGCAGCAGAGCAACGCAATGCACGGCCGCACGCTCTGGCAGCGCCACGAGGGCTTCTGGGTGAAGGTCAACCCTATGTATCCGCCCATGACAACCGGCGAGATTGACGCATCATTCGACCTCCCCTACACCCGCATGCCCCACCCGCGTTACAAGGACAAGCGCATACCCGCTTACGAGATGATCCGTCATTCGGTCAACATCCATCGGGGCTGTTTCGGCGGCTGCTCCTTCTGCACAATCTCCGCCCACCAGGGAAAATTCATAGCCTCGCGCAGCAAGGAGTCAATCTTGCGCGAAGTGCGGCAAATTACCCGCATGCCGGACTTCAAAGGCTACCTCAGCGACGTCGGAGGCCCGAGCGCCAACATGTATCGCATGGGAGGAAAGGATTTATCAATCTGCGAGAAGTGCCTGAAGCCCTCATGTCTGCACCCGAAAGTGTGTCCGAACCTCAACACCGACCACCGCCCGCTGCTCGACCTCTATCATGCCGTCGACGAAGTGGAGGGCGTCAAAAAATCATTTATCGGCAGCGGCGTCCGCTATGACCTATCCATGCACCGCACCGGCGATTCCAAGATTGACGCCGCAAACCGTCGCTACAACGAGGAGCTCATCACCTCGCACGTCTCCGGGCGTCTGAAAGTGGCTCCAGAGCATACGTCGGACAGCGTGTTGAAACTCATGCGCAAGCCGACCTTCCAGCTCTACCACGAATTCAGCAAGTTTTTCGACACAGTCAACTCGCGCCACGGCCTCAAACAGCAACTAATACCTTATTTTATCTCCTCGCACCCCGGCTGCCGCGAGGTAGACATGGCCGAACTTGCCGCCGAGACAAAGGAGCTCAACCTGCATCTCGAACAGGTGCAGGACTTCACACCGACCCCCATGACCCTGTCGACGGAGATATATTACACCGGCTACCATCCCTACACGGGGGAGCGCGTGTTCACTGCCACCACCCCTGAGGAGAAACTGGCCCAGCGGAAGTACTTCTTCTGGTACGACCGTACATACCGTGCCGACATAACCCGCTCGCTACAGCGACTCCACCGCAGCGACCTACTCCAGCGCCTCTTCCCACAACACGCCTCCCAGCCCTACCGCCAGGTGAGAAGGAAATAAGGAAGGCTACATAAAGGACCGGGCTATTGGAAAGTCGGAGCCGTGGTTGCCGCCTCCTGATTCAACAGTGGCAGGAGTTGGGTATGGATTGCGGGCGGGGCGCAGACGACGGAGATATTTCGGTCCTCGCGGAAACGGGTGTAGACGCCTCCGGCCTCGGTGACAATAAGAGCTGCGGCGTTGACGTCCCACTCATGGAGGTTCAATTCCCAATATCCCTCAAGGAAGCCGGCGGCTGTATAACACATGTCGACCGAGGCCGAGCCAAGCCGTCTTATGTCCCTGACGAGGGGTAATACGCGGATGAAATTGTCAAGATTATTGTCGACGGTCACGGCCTTGTCAACAGGGAAGCCGGTCGAGATAAGCGAGCGCGACAGTTTAGCCTGCGACGACACATGAATATCGGCACCATTGAGGAAGGCGCCGTGCCATCGGACGGCATGAAACATCTCGCCTGTCGCCGGGAGGTAGACAACGCCATACTCGGTCTGCCCGCGATGCTCGACACCTATACTTATGGCCCACAGCGGCAGCCCGGCCGAAAAGTTGCTCGTCCCGTCAATCGGATCTACCACCCAGCGGTAGTCATGGCCGCACTCGGTCTCACCCGACTCCTCGGAGAGTATCGAGTGGGAAGGATAGTGATCGCGGATGAAGCTTTTGATATATGTCTCGCACTCCTTGTCGGCAGTGGTGACAATGTCACTGTCGTTAAGCTTGTTGTGAATATCCATTTTGCGATGGCCGCGGAAGTAGCTCATGGCAATCTCGCCGGCGCCGCGGGCACAGCGGATGATGTCGTCTATCATAGTCTCTGAAACGTGTGATGATTATTTATGATATAACAAAGGTAATAAAAAAAGCGGAACACAGTGTCGCCGCCGCCTACTGTTTTTCAGCCGTGGGCCGCGATACTGTGTTCCCGCTATGGAAGAGCGCTGATCTTAGAGCGCATGATTACGTTTCGTGATTTTAAATCTTACCGACGAGGTCGATGCCGGGCTTGAGGGTATCCTTGCCGGGTTTCCAGCGCGCGGGGCACACCTGGTCGCCGTGCTCGGCCACAAACTGCGCGGCCTCTAGCTTGCGGAGAAGTTCCTCGGCGTTACGACCGATGCCGTTGTCCTGCACCTCGGCAATCTTTATCTTACCCTCCGGGTTGATGACAAAGGTGCCACGGTAGGACATGAAGTCCCGGGGATTCAGGACCCCGAAATATTCCGAGAGGGAGCCTGTCTTGTCGGCAAGCATCGGGAATTTGACTTTCTTGATAGAATCACTGGCGTCATGCCAGGCCTTGTGGGTAAACTGGCTGTCGGTGCTCACGCTGAACACCTCGGCGCCGAGTTCTTTAAACTTATCGTAGTTCTCAGCCATGTCGACCAGCTCGGTCGGGCACACGAATGTGAAGTCGGCCGGATAGAAGAAGAGGATTGACCACTTGCCTTTGAGGTCGGCGTCACTTATGGTCTTGAAGGCGCCATCGACAAAGGCCTCGACCGAAAACTGCGGAATTTCCTGATTGATGATTGTCTGCATAGTTTGATTTTGGTATTTGGGTTGTGTTTTTTGTCGTGTTTCATGAGCTTCGGGGCACAAAGAGTCCCCCTTGCACTTCATAAAAACAACATCCGGGGTAAGGGATATGTTCAACAGGACGTAGGAAGTGACAAAATGACTGTTAAAGGCGCAATTCGAAGTATTATAAATAGTTAAAAGTGGAAAATAAAAGATATTAATGTCTACAATCGGGGTAAGGGGGTTGGAAAATTCACATTTTTATGTTAATTTTGACGCAAAATGTTAAAACTGTTGTAACTTGTTTTTAAAAAAAATTACAACAATTATACATTACAATTGTTAACATATTAAATATCCACGCAAAATAAGGTGAATCCTGAGAGGGGCACACATTTAAATATACACAAGAGAAAATGAAAAAGTCAACAATCTGGTTCCTGACCATAATAATGGCGCTGACCTTCGTAGGCTTGCTCTATGTACAGATAATGTACATGAACAACATGAAGAAGATGCGTGACGACCAGTTTGCAGAGGGGGTCAAGCGCTCTCTCTATGCTGTCAGCACCCGCCTCGAGCAGGACGAGACGAAGCATTTTCTCGAAGAGGACATGGCGACGATGGAGACCCAGTTCTACCCCCGCCCCAATCCCGACGGCTCAGTGGACATCAACTATAACTTCACCACCTCCGAGGGCATCAACTACGATCTGACGCTCAAAGGCAACATCGACCAGCGGAGCGCAAACAGCTCGATGCGCGAAATCATGCGCGGTAAGTACCTATATCAGAAAGGGCTGCTCGACGAGGTAATCTTCAACATCATCTCCCAGTCGAGCAACCGCCCAATCAGCGAGCGCGCCGACTCGACGGAGGTCAACCGCTACCTGCGCTCCGAGCTTGACAACAACGGCCTGACTCTTCCCTACGAGTATGCCGTGGTCAACCGCGTGGGAGGTATCGTCTACCGCTCGGCCGGCTACCGCCCCTCCCTGCGCGACGAGAACTCGATGTTTATCCAGACTCTCTTCCCCAACGACCCGAAAAACAAGATGTATTACCTCAAAGTGTACTTCCCCACCAAGAGTGACTACATCTTTGACTCGATACGGTTCATGATACCGTCGTTTATCTTCACATTCGTACTGCTTGTGACCTTCCTCTGCACCATCATTCTCGCCTTCCGTCAGAAGAAGCTGACAGAGATGAAAAACGACTTTATCAACAACATGACCCACGAATTCAAGACGCCGATCTCGACCATCTCCCTTGCGGCACAGATGCTCAACGACAGCGCCGTCCTGAAGTCGCCGGCCATGCTTTCACATATATCCACCGTGATTAACGACGAGACCAAGCGCCTGCGCTTCCAGGTGGAGAAGGTGTTGCAGATGTCGATGTTCGAGCGTCAGAAAGCCACACTGCGCCTGCAGGACGTTGATGCCAACGTGCTCATAGCCAACATCACCTCTACCTTCAAGCTAAAAGTCGAAAAATACGGAGGGAAGATTGAAGCCGTCCTCGACGCGGAGGACTCCACGGTCAATGTCGACGAGATGCACTTCACCAACGTCATCTTCAACCTCCTTGACAACGCCGTCAAATACCGCCGCGAGGACGAGCCGCTGCGCCTGACAGTCAGCACCCGCAACATCAGCTCGCACGGCTCAGAGCGCATAGCCATCACTATCGGCGACAACGGCATCGGCATGAAGCGCGAGGACCTGAAGAAGATATTCGAAAAATTCTACCGCGTCTCCACCGGCAACCGCCACGATGTCAAGGGCTTCGGCCTCGGCCTGGCCTACGTCAAGAAAATGGTCGGCGAGCTCGGCGGGGAGATAAGTGTCGAAAGCGAACTTAATGTAGGAACAAAATTTATAATAACTTTACCAATAACTAAAAACTAAAGAACTATGGAAGAACGTTTGCGCATACTACTCTGCGAAGACGATGAGAACCTCGGCATGCTCCTCAGAGAGTATCTCCAGGCCAAAGGCTTCAATGCCGACCTCTTCGCTGACGGGGAAAGCGGTTACAAAGCATTCCTCAAAGGGAAATATGACCTCTGCGTCCTCGACGTCATGATGCCGAAAAAAGACGGTTTCGCACTCGCTCAGGAAATAAGGACCGTAAACTCTGAAGTACCCATCATCTTCCTGACTGCCAAGTCAATCAAGGAAGACATCCTTGAAGGATTCAAAATCGGGGCGGACGACTATATCACCAAACCATTCTCGATGGAAGAGCTGGTGTTCCGTATCGAAGCCATCCTCCGCCGCGTCAAAGGCAAGAAGGGTAAGGAGATTACCATGTACAAAATCGGCAAATTCACCTTCGACACCCAGAAGCAGGTGCTTCTCATCGACGACAAGGTGACCAAGCTGACCACCAAGGAATCAGAGCTGCTCAGCCTCCTCTGTGCCCATGTCAACGAAATCCTCGAGCGCAATTTTGCCCTCAAGACAATCTGGATTGACGACAACTACTTCAACGCACGCTCTATGGACGTCTACATCACCAAGCTCCGCAAGCATCTGAAGGACGACCCGTCAATCGAAATCATCAACATCCACGGCAAGGGCTACAAGCTCATCGCCCCCGAACTTGAGACAGCCAACTAAACCGTCCCGCCGCCCCAGCACGGACGGCACGGCAAACAATTGATCTACCGCCGGCCCACAGGTCCTCACACCGATGAGGCCGCGGGCCGGCGGTAGACTAATCCACACATAGCCCCCACGGTATCACCACCTATGAAAAAACATATATTCGGACTGCTCGCCATCCTCCTGCTGCTCTTTCCGGCGCAACTCGGCGCACAGGCGGCCAAAGGCTGGGTGCCTGACATGCTCGGCGACGGCTACGAGATGCGCCACGTCAGTCAGCCCGACGACTATGCCGGGCCAGTCATCTCTACCATAATCCGCAAGCTCGTCCCCGACTCACAGAAAGGGATTGACCGGCAGGCCACAACGCGCGGCGTGCTATATATCCACGGTTTCAACGACTACTTTTTCCAAAAGGAGATGGGGGACCGCTTCATCGAACACGGCTACGACTTCTATGCCGTGGACCTGCGACGCTACGGACGCTCGCTCGTCAAGGAGGAGAAAGCCTTTGACATCCGCGACATCAGCAGCTACTTCCCTGACATCGACTCGGCCCTCACTGTGATGCAGCGGGAGGGTCTGAGCGAAATCATACTCATCGGCCACTCGACCGGCGGCCTCACAGCCGCATATTTCGAGAGCCGCTGCCACCCGGAGGCAATCAAGGCACTCATCCTCAACAGCCCCTTTCTCGACTGGAACCTCGGCTGGAAGGAGAGGCTGATACCTTGCATCTCCCTCCTTGGCAAATTTTTTCCTAACTTCAAAATCAGCCAGGGCAAGTCGACCGCCTACGCCGAAAGTCTCCTGAAGCAGCATCATGGCGAGTGGGACTACCGAACCGACTGGAAGCTCATCCAATCGCCCCCGGTCACAGCCGGCTGGGTCAGAGCCATCACCCGGGCTCAACGCGGGCTACGCGACGGAAAGGCCGACATCAGGATACCAATCCTCCTGCTCTACTCGAGCCGGAGCATCAACGGCTCCGAGTGGACGCCCGACCACAACCGCGCCGACGGAGTGCTTGATGTGAGCGACATCAAGAAATACGGCCTCCAGCTCGGCCCCGACGTCACATACGCCTGCGTCAAGGACGGCCTACACGACCTCGTGCTCTCCGCTCCCTCCGTGCGAGAGCCCCTTTACCGCTATATCTTCATGTGGCTCCGGGAGCATGGATTATGACTCCATCACCCCTCCGAGTTAAATATAGTTAAAACATTTGTTATATTTGCACAGTAGGTCAAAATAGAATAACTTTGTACGTTATTCAACACAGATATCTACGGGGCTGACCGGTTTTGACAGCGTGTAGAGGTGGTGAGTAAGCATGCAGAGCAATGATGCCCACGCTCTTAAATCAGAGACATCAAAATTTCAAATGGCGAAAACAACTACGCTCTCGCTGCTTAATCGAAGCACAGTAGATTAGCTTTATTGCCGCAACAGTTGCGACAACGAGACATCACCCGATTGTCCTTTTTCCGAGACGGATCGACCAGGTGGTGCAGGTAAATCGGAAATATGGCGACGAAAGCCTCGCGACTCGCCGAGATTTTTAGAGGATAAGGCTGAGATTGGTGGTTTCTTGCCTGTCTCAGCACGAAAACCAAGTAGAAACTAAGCATGTAGAAAGCTCATTAGTTCCACGTTTGGACGAGGGTTCAAGTCCCTCCAGCTCCACTAAAGTCTGATGAAAGACAATGAAAAATCCTGCAACTCACTGAATTGCAGGATTTTCTTATGTGTAATAGGATGAACTAAAATGAACATAGAGGAAAGATGTCCGTTGGACATTTCGTTGGACTTGAAAAATCCAACACTCCAAGTCCAACAGACTTCCTCATATTTCATTGATATTCATTATATTGCGCTTTTACAATCCACTAATTATCAAGAACTTTGCACTATTGAATTTAACAACAAAATCATAGTGTAAAATGGGAACAATATTGTTCTTCATCAAAAGAAAAAAGCTCCTCAAAGATGGCTCCGCATCCATCTTTGTGAGAGTGACATTCGGCAAACTCTCAGCCGAAGTTGCAACGGGTAAGAGTGTTCTGCCCTCCCAATGGGTGGCAACTAAAAGCAGAGCAAAAGGAAACACCCTTAAAACAAAGCAAGTCAATGCTTTTCTTGACCAAATGGAATACACCCTCCATGATTTGACACTCCAAATCCAAAGGGAGGGTAAGCAGGTAAGCGCAAAAGAGATTTTGAACAGATACAAAAATCTCAATGTGCCTAAGATTGGGATTTTGGCTCTATATGCCGAGCATAATCAGGAGCAGAAAGAACTTGTTGGAATAGCTGTTGCCCTAGGCACATACAAGAGGCATGAAACATCAATGAAACTTTTTAAAGAGTTTCTTATGTTCAAGTACAAAGCCAAAGATATTCCTGTCAATGAGATAGATGTTGATATGCTGAAAAAGTATCAGCACTATCTGATGACTGTAAGACATAACAACAATAACACTACAGTCAAGTATCTCAGAAATCTTGGCAAAGTCCTTAACATGGCTGTAATGAAAAAGCTTATTCAAACTTCTCCATTGGAGGAACTTAAGTTGAAAATAGAACCTGTAGATAAAGGCTTTCTAAACAAAGTTGAACTAGCCAAACTTGCTGAAAAGGAATTTGATGTAATGAGGCTTGAACAGGTCAGAGATGTATTTCTGTTCTGCTGTTATACGGGGCTTGCATATGTTGATGTTCATTCTCTCACTGCTGATGACATTGTAGAAGATGGCGATAGACTTTGGATCAGAAAGGCAAGACATAAGACCAGTGTAATGTGTCATATACCAATAATAAAACCTGCAAGAGATATACTTGAAAAATATGCTCTTACTGCACAAGCAACAGGAAAA
The DNA here is from genome assembly GCA_910586665.1 of uncultured Duncaniella sp. Taxonomy (GTDB): domain Bacteria; phylum Bacteroidota; class Bacteroidia; order Bacteroidales; family Muribaculaceae; genus Duncaniella. The sequence goes on along the minus strand of CAJUIX010000019.1, from coordinate 321 downwards.
TTGCTTCCAGTGCTATCAAATCAGAAGATGAACGCATATTTGAAAGAAATTGCAGCCATAGTTGGAATTGACAAGGATTTAACCACCCATCTTGCGAGACATACATTTGCAACCACTGTAACACTTGCCAATCATGTTTCAATAGAGAATGTATCCAAAATGCTTGGTCATTCAAGCATCAGAATGACACAGCACTATGCAAGAATATTGGATGCCTCGATTGAAAATGAGATGCTGAATGTTGAAAAGAACTATGAATAACAGTGAACTGGAAATTCCCAACAAATTGACCCCCATGAAATTATTTAAATTGACCCCTGT
>CAJUIX010000018.1:19099-66401 GCA_910586665.1 uncultured Duncaniella sp. | reverse complement strand
ACCGGAAACTGTTTGAAAAATACCGTAGAAGATTCTCCCCTTATTGCAGTGTGGCAAGCCTGTATATATGGGCTGTAGCCGGAGGCGCTGTTGAAGGCATGAAGGACTATGCCCCAAAGACAAGGAAAAATGGATAAGAGGATAAAAGCCATACTTGAACGTGACGGAAGTTTTGACGATACCTTTTACTATGGAGTCAAGTCAACGGGTATCGTGTGTAAACCCTCATGCGCAGCAAAAATTCCATTGCTTAAAAATGTCGAAATATTCTCAACCCTTGACGAAGCGTTGAACAAAGGATATAGAAAATGTAAAATCTGTATGAAAGAGAAAAACAAGATAACGATATACCGGTACAGCTCGCCGTGTGGAGTGTTGATGCTCGGCTCTTACGGTGATAGTCTTTGTCTGTGCGACTGGCAGGTGGAGCGTCATCGCAATCATGTTGACAACAGGCTGAAACGGATACTCCATGCCGAATTTGAGGAAGGAGTGTCGCCGATAATAGAAAGGGCAATCAGGCAATTGGATGAATATTTTGCCGGGAAGCGGCGCGAATTTGATGTGCCGCTCCTTTTTGTGGGTACAGAGTTTCAAAAAAAGGTATGGAACGAATTGCTCAAAGTTCCTTTCGGCCAAACAATATCTTACGGACAAATGGCTGCCAAAATCGGTATGCCGAAAGCTGTCCGTGCTGTCGCCAATGCCAACGGAGCCAACTCGATGTCAATCTTTGCTCCCTGTCACAGGGTCATAGGCAGCGACAAATCATTGACCGGCTACGGTGGTGGACTTCCTGCAAAGGAATTTCTACTCAAACTCGAACATGTGTTATGAAAGAGAGCCAGCAGGAATTAAATTACTTCCGCATAGCGGAGGCCATCGGCTTTATCCGTGAAAACCGACATGAGCAGCCGGGATTGGAGGCGGTTGCCGAGGCGGTCAATATGTCACCGTATCATTTCCAACGTGTTTTCAAGGAATGGGCCGGTGTCACACCCAAACATTTTCTTCAATATCTTAATGTGGAATATGCCAAAAGGATATTGAAAGAAACACACGCATCATTGTTTGACACCGCACACGAAGTCGGATTATCCGGTACGGGGCGACTGCATGACCTTTTCGTAACGGTCGAGGGTATGACGCCGGGCGAGTATAAGAACGGAGGCGAGAACCTGTTTATAAATTACAGTTTTGCCTCCACTCCATTCGGTGACATCCTTATCGCCTCCACTCCGAAAGGCATTTGCAGCATGGAATTCGCGGATGACCACATGGAGGCTTTCAACTCTCTGCAACGAAAATTTCCAAGAGCGAGATATTGCCAGATGTGTGACACTATCCAACAAAATGCGTTATTTATATTCACACAGGATTGGAGCAAACTGACAGAAATAAAACTACATCTGAAAGGTACTGATTTTCAATTGAAGGTCTGGGAAGCCCTTTTGAAAATCCCGATGGGTGGAATGACTACCTACGGAGAAATAGCCGCAAAGATAGATAATCCCCGGGCTTGCCGGGCTGTCGGAACCGCGATAGGCGACAACCCTGTCGCATACCTTATCCCATGCCACCGTGTAATCCGCGCATCGGGAGAAATCGGCAATTATCATTGGGGAGAAATACGTAAAAACGCAATCATCGGCTGGGAAGCATCTAAAATCAAAATATAGATCATGATACGCAAAGCGACAATCAACGACATAGACGCGATTTCAAGCATTTACGAACACATACATGACATGGCCGAGTCGGGAAAATACAGCCTCGGCTGGATAAGGGGCTCTAAAAACCGTCTAAAAGTCGTAAGAAAATTCTAATTTTGCAGTATTGAAACCGTATGAAAAATTATGTAGGAAGATGCGGTTATAATGTTATGACTTCAACAGTTAGAATATGATAAGGAAAGACAGAGAAATAACAGACACAAATGTTATAATCGACATTATAAAGCGTTGCCATGTGTGCAGGTTGGCATTCAACGACACAGCAAACGGCTATCCTTATATTGTTCCGATGAATTTCGGATTTATTGAGGATAATGGTGAATATTTATTGTGCTTCCATTGCGCGAAACGAGGTTATAAACTTGATATGATCGCACAGGATCCGCGAGTTTCATTTGAAATGGAATGTGATGTGGAACTGGTGTATAATCCGGCGCACAAGCATAATACGGATATTTTCAAAAGTGTGGTAGGTTACGGTCGGGCGGAGATTATCGATGAGATGGATAAGAAGATATATTTCTTGCAGGCATTGGTAGACCGTTATCATAATGAACCGGTTGAAGTAACCGCGACAGATGCCGGACGTTGCACTATTTTTACTGTAACCGTTGAGAAACTATGGGGTAAAGAGAAACGAATAAAATAAGACAGGATATGGATTATATATTTCAATCGGCAAAACAGGAAGATGTGAATGACATTTTTCAGTTATATGTCGACCGTATAAAGTGGATGGACATGAAAGGTCTCAGGCAATGGAACGTAACAGATTACCTTTCGAGATATCCAATTGCGTATTATCGTGAACAGTGTGAATCGGGCACATTATTTTTACTTCGTAAGGTAAACGGCAATGAAATTGTCGGTGCGGTCGTATTGCTTGAAAGTGACATCAGGTGGCTTGGCCGCAACGATGTTCCGGCTTATTACGTACACAATCTTGTCACTGTTGTTACAGCAAAGGGAGCCGGTCGCCGGATGCTTGAGGAAGCTGAAAAAATGGCTGTAAAAAATAAGAAACATTTCATACGGCTTGATTGCGCGATAGACAATCAGGTGTTGAATGATTATTATAGTGCTATAGGATACGAGGCGCAAGGAAAATGCGAAGATGGTCCATATAAAGGCAATTTGCGACAAAAATCGCTGACAGTAATTCCGCAAGAGGCAGACTGAAAAAAATGACAACTAATCATATCAAATCGGAATCTGCAGAGCAAACGGTTTTCTCGCTGTTGATTGCTATCAGTTTCGCTCATATGCTTAACGACATGATGCAGTCGATTATACCGTCGATATATCCGATTATCAAAGACAAATACGGATTTACATTCGGTCAGATCGGTATAATAACATTGGTGTTCCAAATGACATCTTCTATACTCCAGCCGTTTGTAGGAAGATATGCCGACAAGCATCCGCAGCCATTTTCATTATCCATAGGTATGGTATTCACGTTGTTGGGCATAATCCTTCTTTCTTTTGCCAACAATTACGCTCTTATACTTTTGGCTGTTGGAGTGATAGGTTGCGGCTCATCCATATTTCACCCGGAAGCCTCCCGCATAGCGCAGATGGCAGGAGGCGTGAAAAAAGGGCTGGCACAATCAATATTTCAAGTAGGCGGAAACGGAGGAAGTGCGATAGGGCCATTATTGGCAGCTGTCAATATAATTCCATTCGGTCAACATTCAATAATATGGTTTTCAATAGCTGCTCTTATAGCCGGAATAACACTGCTCCCTGTCGGTAGATGGTATAAAAAACAGCTTCACAGGATAAAGTCTAAGGTTATCACACCAAATCCGGCAGTATTGGCATTGTCAAACCGCAGGATACATTGGGCTATATTTATATTGTGTGTGCTTACATTCTCAAAATATTTCTATATGGCGAGTATGACCAGCTATTTCACGTTTTTCCTTATAAATAAGTTTGGCGTTGATATTCAAGTATCTCAATTATGCCTCTTTGCTTTCATGGGAGCAGTAGCCGTAGGCACGGTGCTGGGAGGTAGTATCGGCGACAGGTACGGGCGCAAGTATGTAATCTGGGGGTCTATCCTCGGAGCTGCACCATTCGCGTTGGCTCTGCCTTATGTAAATTTCACTCTGACCATAATACTTGCCGTGATAATCGGATTGGTAATCTCGTCGGCATTTTCGGCGATATTGGTATATGCCACTGAATTGAAGCCGAATAAAATCGGTATGATGGCAGGTTTGTTTTTCGGTTTGAATTTCGGACTGGGAGGTATAGGTTCTGCCTTTTTCGGATGGCTTGCCGACAAGACAAGCATAGAGTTTATATTTCAGATAAGCACATTATTACCTCTTTTAGGAATTGTAACAGCGTTCCTCCCAAATATAGAGCCAAAAAGGAGATAATCTGTAATTAGCTATAAATCAAGACAAGAATGAGTTATGAAAGGCGGCATCACCGCCTTTCATGGGTTAACTTCATCTCAAAATATATTGTATTAAAGTGTAGAAATACGGTATTCGCCGGGCTGCTCTTGTTCTAATACCATTTAAGGCTTCTGTATAAGAACTATATTCGGCTTCCCAAAAAATTGAATGACACGTTGTTAAATCATTCAATCACCCAGTCATTCATTCAGTCAATCATCTGAATGACCAATCACTCAATCAGTCAGCCATTCATTCAGTCAATCATTTGAATGACCAATCATTCAATCACTCAGTCATTCAATCAGCCAATCATCTGAATGATGCTTTGTATCTGACTGAAATATAATGAATTATGCAAATTTTAATGAATCGCCATATAAAGCTTTGTGGGCTTTATGCCTGATAAAACCCAAATAGACAACATTTTATGGAGGTTACGTTCACACTGATTAACTCTCAGTAATTATTTTTTCTCATCGTCAGAACTGATATGCACATAGCATTTATATTATATCCAAACACACACCTTCAATACCGTTGTAAAGTATTCAAAACCCAAATATTCATAGCCCTCGTGCAAATATTTCGTTCATGCTAATATTCTGATTCGTAATGTAATCCGCAGGGATTCGGCAAGGTATGTGATATGCAGCACCAAATAGGATTTGCTGCACATCACCCTTGCCGAATGTTCGGTTGGTCTTACTCCAAAGTCGTAATCCCAATTGCCGATTTCATGCTCCATTTTTTCTTTTTTGTTTTCATGAAGATTGGCGACGAAAAGAAAAAGCCGATAAATCTCTTTGGACTTACCGACTTTGTATTTTGGTTGAACCCACTTAGACCGCCGCATAGTTTATTTCGCCGAGCGAGTTGATTGCGACCTGCTTGAGGCTGTCCACAACGTGAAGATACCTTTCCGTCATTCTTACCGAGGTGTGTCCCAACAGGCTTGATACCGTTTTGATGTTCGCTCCTTTGGTGAGGACATTCACCGCGAAGCTGTGGCGTCCGCAATGCCATGTGATTTTCTTTCTGATTCCGGCCTTCTTCACCCATTTCGCCAGATACCGGTTGCAGATGTCGTAGTGCGGCACGTCGAACAATCTTTCATCGTCATTGTCATTCTTCGGTTGTCCGATAAGGCGGATAAGAGCATCACTCAACGGCACGATTACCCAGCTGCATGAACTATGCCCTTTTGTTTTTTGCTGTTGGAATCGTAGCGTCTTTGTGGAGTAGTCCACATTGCGGAAAGTAAGGTGGCTGCTATCACACCATCTCGCCCCGGTGTATAATCCGAAGATGAAAGCGCGGTGTATTTCCGGTCTTTCGCCTTTGAAATGGGTAGCCACAAGTCGGTCTATCTCTTCGGGCAGAAGGATTTCTTTTTGCAGAGTCATGTTGTCGTTCTTGATGACAAAACCTCGGCAAGGATTTTTCTTGATTAGGTCTTTATCGACAGCAGCAGTTACCATCCGCTTGAACATACGGAAATAGGCTTTCGGGCCATCACCTTTGCCGTTTGCTTTCAGATACTCCACAAACGCACCAACCATTTCAGGAGTGAGCTGTGTCATTTTCAGACGCTCCTTGAAGATTGCATATTTGGGAGTGGCGGCGAGAAAGTTCAGAAATTTCTTCAATCCACGCAACAATGTTTCGCGGATGTGTTTTGTGAGGGCCGGCGACTTGCAAAACTCGCGGCAGAACTCTAAGAAGTCCTCGTCCATCTCCTTGCGTAGGCGATAACCCTCCCTGTCCTCCAGGAAAGACTGCTCACGCTCGAAGCGTATCTTTTCGGCAAGCGTGAGAGTGTCCTTGTTCTGCAAACGCTCCTGCGAGGTTCGCGGATGCAGCCATATATAAAGGTTGAGGTTCTCTTTCTTGCGGGTGTGCTTGATTCTGAACTTCGGTTTTCCTGCCATCGCTCCTTCGGTGTAGAACACCTGATTGCCGTCCTCGTCAATCACGGGAGTTTCAGTGCGACCTATATAGTATTCAAGGTAGAGGCTTGCACGTCCGTCGCTCAATTCCGATTGCAGTAGCTTTGGATTTTGCTTTTTGCGATTTTCTATTCTTGCCATAAATGTCTGATTATCTGATTTTGTGCAAAGATAATCCGGGAAGCAGGAATTTGAAAATCGCTCTACACACTCCTTAACACTTCACTCATCCTCACGACTCCCGAATCGGGGTACAAAACGTGTACTTTTTGAGAAAATCGCCCCAAATCCAGCCAAATCCCCGAAAATCAACATCTTGCTAAACCGCTTATTTGCTTACCCTTAACCGTAATCCCATTTTCGCGCTTTTATATCGCGGAAAATTAGCGAATAAACAGGCAATCTGATAATATGAGTATCCTCTTCCGTTAATATGGGAATATGCGAATATCCGATAATCGGCAACCGTGATATTTGGAATAGTGATACAAAGATTATATTTGGATTTTATGTCTAATAATCGGGGCGTGCTAATTTCGCCGGCCGAAGGCGAGGTTGAGAAAGACCCCGGGGCAACCGCGCAACGGGTGCAGAATTTGTCAGGCAAGTTGTACTTTTCCCCGGATAAAACGGCGTTTTACCGCTGAAAAGTACAACTTGCCGCCCGTTCCGTCCGGGGCAAATCAGCTCGCAACCCGCCGGATTTGTTATATACTGAGAATGTATTCTTCACTGATATGATTAATATTTTGGTTATGGGTATATAAATAAAAAACCTCCAAAGGCTTCAAATGAGCTTTCGGAGGGCTGAGGGGTATGTTTTAAGAATGTGGTTGGGAGAGTTGGGTCAGCGGTTTGAGTACATTTCATCGTAGTATTTTTCGTAGTCGCCGGAGGTGATGTTGTCCATCCAGGCCTGGTTGTCGAGGTACCAGCGGACGGTCTTTTCTATGCCTTCCTCGAACTGGAGCGAGGGTTCCCAGCCAAGTTCGCGCTGGAGCTTGCGGGAGTCTATGGCATAGCGCATGTCGTGGCCGAGGCGGTCGGTGACGTAGGTTATCAGCTCGTCTGAGTAGCCTTCGGGGTTGCCGAGGAGACGGTCGACGGTCTTGATGACGACCTTGATGATATCGATGTTCTTCCACTCGTTGAAGCCGCCGATGTTGTAGGTCTCGGCTGTCTTGCCTTCATGGAAGATGGTGTCGATGGCACGGGCGTGATCGACGACGTAGAGCCAGTCGCGCACGTTCTCACCTTTGCCGTAGACGGGTAGCGGTTTGCGGTGGCGGATGTTGTTGATAAACAGCGGGATCAATTTCTCGGGGAACTGGAATGGACCGTAGTTGTTGGAGCAGTTGGTGACGATTGTCGGCATGCCGTATGTGTCGTGGTAGGCACGCACGAAGTGGTCGGATGATGCCTTGGATGCGCTATAGGGGCTGTGGGGATTATATTTGGTTGTCTCGAGGAAGAACTCGGCGCCGTAGGCGTGGTGGTGTTCCGAGGAAGCTGCTGTGGTGAATGGGGATTCGATGCCTTCGGGGTTGGTAAGTTTGAGGGCGCCGTAGACCTCGTCGGTCGAGATGTGGTAGAAACGTTTGCCCTCATATTTTTCGGGAAGCGATTCCCAATATTCTTTGGCTGCCTGGAGCAGGGCGAGGGTGCCCATCACGTTTGTGCGTGCAAAGGTGAATGGGTCCTTTATCGAGCGGTCAACGTGACTCTCGGCTGCGAGGTGGATTATGCCGTCAATCTTGTATTCCGTGATGATGCGGCGCATCTCGTCGAGGTCGGCGATATCTGCTTTGACAAATGTATAGTTGGGGTTGTCCTCGATGTCCTTTAGGTTGGCGAGGTTGCCGGCGTAGGTGAGCTTGTCGAGGTTGACGATATGGTAGTCAGGGTATTTGTTGACGAAGAGGCGCACGACGTGGCTGCCGATGAAGCCGGCTCCGCCGGTGATAAGTATATTGCGTTTCATTTTGAGTCTTCTTTGAGGTTTTTGATACAGATTTTGAGGGAGTCAGTCCAATATGGCACTTTGAGGCCGAAAGTTTCCTTAAACTTGGTCTTGTCGAGGACTGAGTATGAGGGGCGCTTAACCTTGGAGGGGAACTCGTCGGAGTGGCAGGGCTGGATGTCGCAGGCGGTGTTGCCGGCATACTCGGCTATCATCTTGGTAAAGTCAAACCATGAGCAGACGCCCTCGTTGGAGTAGTGGTAGACACCCTCATTGCCCTCGAATTTACGATTCTCGATTATGTGGAATATGGCGTCGGCGAGGTCCTGGGCATAGGTCGGCGTGCCGGTCTGGTCGAAGACCACTTTCAGCTCCGGCTTTGTGGAGGTGAGGTTGAGCATGGTTTTGACGAAGTTTTTGCCATATTCGCTGTAGAGCCATGCCGTGCGGAATATTAGGGCTTTGACACCTGATTTTTCAATCTGCTGCTCGCCGTGGAGCTTGGTCATACCATAGACGCCTGTCGGGGTGCCTTTCTGGTCCTCGCGGCAGGGTACGTTGTAGGGTTCTTTGCCGAAAACGTAGTCGGTGGAGATATGGATGAGCGTGCCGTCGTTGGCTTTCACAGCGTCAGCGAGATTGCGCACGGCGGTGGCATTAAGGAGTTCGGCAAGGTCTCGATTGTCCTCGGCAGCGTCTACGTTGGTGTAGGCGGCACAGTTAACAATGACGTTGATGTCATTTTCCTTTACCATTTTCATAACTGCATCGGCATTGGTGATGTCGAGTTCGGCCACGTCGGTGAAGATATAGTTGTCATTGGAGCCTTTTGCGGCGTTGCGCAGGCAGTTGCCGAGCTGCCCGTTGGCCCCGGTTATGAGGATGTTCATTTTTGATTAATGCATAATATTATGGCGTCGGGTTACTCATAGAGATCAACGTTGTAATCGAATGGGGAGTCGAAGTCGGCGAGGAGGGGGTGGCGGGTGTCTTTTTCAGATAGGACGGCTTCGGAGGGGGCGAGGTGCCAATCTATGCCGAGTGAGGAGTCGGTAATCGCGATGCCGCCGTCGGCCTGGGGCGCGTAGTAGTTGTCGCACTTGTACTGGAAGACGGCCGTGTCACTCAGGACGGCGAAGCCGTGGGCGAAGCCGCGGGGGACGAAGAACTGTAGGTGGTTTTCTTCTGATAGCTCGACGGCGACGTGTTGGCCGTAGGTAGGCGAGCCGCGGCGGATGTCGACAGCCACGTCGAGCACGCGCCCGCGGACGCAGCGCACGAGCTTGGACTGGGTGAACGGAGGTCGCTGGAAGTGGAGGCCGCGCATAACGCCGCGCGTCGAGCACGACTCGTTGTCCTGCACGAAGTCGACCGGGCGCACCTTCTCGTCAAACTCCCGTTTGGAGTAGCTCTCGAAGAAATATCCGCGCGCGTCTGTGAAAATGCGTGGCTCGATTATGACCACGCCTTCTATCGGGGTCTTGATTACGTTCATAGTCGTTGTGAGTTGTGGGAAGCGGCTGTTTTGGATGTGCCACTCCCAATTGCAAATTTAGGAATAAATCTGTGTTTTGAGAAACATTTATGCCGCTTACTTCAGTCAAGATTGCGGTTGCCGGTGCGCTCGACCTCGTCGACGACCTTTAGCAGATACTTGCCGTAGTTGTTCTTGAGCATGGGCTGGGCGAGCTGGCGCATCTTGTCGGCGCTAATCCAGCCTTGACGGTATGCGATTCCTTCAAGACAGGCGATTTTCAGACCCTGGCGCTTCTCGAGCACCTCGACATAGATCGAGGCCTCGGCGAGGGAGTCGTGCGTGCCGGTGTCGAGCCACGCAAAGCCGCGCGGGAGGGTCTGTACCTTCAGCTCGCCGTCTTTCAGGAACTTCTGGTTGACGGTTGTGATTTCGAGTTCGCCACGGGCGGAGGGCTTGATTTCAGAGGCGACTTTGACGACCTTGTTTGGGTAGAAGTAGAGACCGACAACTGCGTAGTTCGACTTCGGGTGTTCGGGTTTCTCCTCGATAGAGAGACAGTTGCCCTCGGCGTCAAACTCGGCAACTCCGTAGCGCTCGGGGTCGTCGACCCAGTAGCCGAAGACGGTCGCCTTGGCGTTTTTCTCGGCATCCTCGACGGCGTCTTTCAACACTTTCGAGAAACCTGCGCCGTGGAAGATGTTGTCGCCGAGAACGAGGCAGACGGAGTCGTCACCGACAAAATCCTTACCGATGATGAAGGCCTGCGCCAGACCGTCGGGTGACGGCTGTTCGGCGTAGGTAAAGCGCACCCCGTAGTCCGAACCGTCGCCAAGCAGATGCTTGAACATCGGCAGGTCAAATGGCGTGGAAATGATGAGAATATCCCGAATTCCCGCCAGCATGAGCGTGGAAATCGGATAATATACCATCGGCTTGTCAAAAATCGGGAGCAGCTGCTTGCTGACCCCCTTCGTGATCGGATATAACCGAGTGCCGGACCCTCCGGCGAGGACGATGCCTTTCATGTGGTTAGAAGTTAAGTGATTATTTTACTATTCCTTTTTCGAGGTATTCGGCGAGGTTGGTGCGGACTTGTTCGCCGGCGCGCTCTACAGCAACTTTGGCCATGTCGGCGTCGACCATGAGGTTGACGAGCTGCTCGAAGGTGGTCTTCCGGGTCGGATCCCAGCCGAGCTGCTTCCTGGCTTTAGTCGGGTCGCCCCAGAGGTTGACCACATCGGTCGGGCGGTAGAAGTCGGGGGAGATCTCTATGAGGACCTTGCCTGTCTTTATGTCGATACCCTTCTCATTGGCGCCTTCACCCTCAAAGCGAAGCTCGATTCCGGCGCGGCGGAAGGCGAGGAGGCAGAATTCGCGGACGGAGTGCTGCTCACCGGTGGCGATTACATAGTCGTCGGCTTCGGGCTGCTGGAGGATGAGCCACATACATTCCACATAATCCTTGGCATAGCCCCAGTCGCGGAGCGAGGATAGGTTGCCGAGGTAGAGTTTCTCTTGCTTACCCTGTGCTATGCGGGCGGCAGCAAGGGTGATTTTACGGGTCACGAATGTCTCGCCGCGGCGCTCGGATTCATGGTTGAAGAGTATGCCTGAGCAGCAGTACATACCGTAGGCCTCGCGATACTCCTTGACAATCCAGAAGCCGTAGAGTTTGGCGACGGCGTATGGGCTGTAGGGGTGGAAGGGTGTTTTCTCGTTCTGCGGCACTTCCTCGACCTTTCCGTAAAGCTCGGAGGTCGATGCCTGATAGATGCGGCATGTGTCTTTCAATCCACAGAGGCGGACGGCTTCGAGTATGCGAAGGACACCGGTCGCGTCAACATCGGCTGTGAACTCGGGAGAGTCAAACGACACCTGCACATGACTCTGCGCGGCAAGGTTGTATATTTCATCAGGTCGAACTTGAGACACGACCTGCATTATGGACATAGAGTCGCCAAGGTCGGCGTAATGGAGATGAAAATTCGGATGCCCTTCAAGGTGGGCGATACGCTCACGGAAGTCGACAGAGGAGCGACGAATAGTCCCGTGGACATCATAGCCTTTTTCGAGAAGCAGCTCGGCAAGGAAAGAACCGTCCTGCCCGGTTATACCTGTGATTAATGCGGTTTTCATAATGTGTACCTATTGGAATGAAACTTATTCAGTCTTAAAAGTTATATCATCAGTCCTCGGGTGGACGAATTCAAATTCGAGCGTGCGGGCGAGGCCTTCGCCGAGTGTGTAAGGGGCTTTGAAGCCGGATGAGTGGGCTTTCCTGGCGTCGAATTCGGTTGTAGCACAGAATTTTTTTACGCGGACGGAGGATACAGTCAGTTTTTTACCGGTGAGTTTTGCCAAGATGTCGAAGCAGTAGCCTCCGGCCATACCGAGCCAATAGGGGAAATGTGTCGCGGGGATGTGTTTGTTTAGCACCTTGCTGACGTGGGCAACGAGCTGGTTCATGTTGTTGTCGGGCTTGTCGATGTAGTTGAATACGTTGTAGCCCTCGGTTACATTGTCAATCATGAACTTGACAAAGGCGACGATGTTACCGACGTAGGCCATCGACTTTTTATTTTCTCCTTTGCCCACCATGAGGAATTTGCCTGACGAGATTTGTTTGAGCAAATTATAGACATTGCCACGATTGCGCTCTCCGAAAATAACCGTGGGACGGATAATGTCGATGTTCCAGTCGGGATGCGATTTATACCATTTCTGAAGTACCTCTTCCGCCTGCCATTTCGACTTGCCGTAGTGGTTGAACGGGTCGGCGGGGTGGTTCTCGTCGGGATTCTTTTTGTTCAGGCCATAGACCGCGACCGAGGAGAAGAAAATGATGTGTTTGATGCCGTTTTTCTCCATAGCCCGGAGTGTCACTTCCATGCCGCCGACGTTGGTGTCGTAGTAGAGCGACACGGGCGATACGTCGTCGCGGTGCTGTGCGGCGAGGAGTATCACCACATCGGCGTCTTTAAGCTCCCGGTCCATCTGCTCCTGCTCGCGGACGTCGCCGATAGTGGTCACATCGTTGAAAAAGTGGCTCGGAATGAGATCGATGTTCCAACAATCATATTTTTGTGGCTCTTCGCGCAGAAGCCCGAGAAGCCGGGTGCCGACAAAGCCGCTGGCACCTATCATTGCTATTTTCATAAATAAACTATTTAGATCGAAGTAAATTTATATAAACTAATGTACGAAGCGTATTTGGCATTAGATATACTATCCCTCGTACAATTCCGCTTGTAAAAGCATTCAGCCGTGATATGAGTCCTAATCTACAAAGTTCGTTTTGAAACTTGAAATTATCTTTGGCATATTTAAAGCCTCCTCGTCTTTTCATCATATTCAAGGAAGTTCTAAAATGTAAAAGACATTCAGGAATGTTGGCAAATCTGCAGCCGTTAGTCATCATTCTTGCCCAAAGATACCAATCTTCGAAAAGAGGGAAATGCATGTAACCTCCAGATTTTAGTACTGAAGATTTTCGAAAGATAACAGCTGGATGGTTAAGTGGATTACGTTTTTTTATAAATCTCGCAATTTTTTCATGGGTAATAGGTACTTTTCGGATAGAAGTTACGTTTTCTATATTGTTTTCAAACTCTTCAATCCAACTACTTGAAATATCGACATCTGGATGCTCTTTCATGAAATAGACTTGTTTCTCAAATCGGTCTTGGAAACAAATATCATCAGAATCCATTCTTGCTACAAGTTCATGTGTGCAATGTTTAAGGCCTTCGTTGAGAGCACGTCCTAGACCTCCATTTACAGAAAGTGACACAACTTTTAGTTCGGAATGATTCATTGAATATTCTTGAACTATCTTATAAAGTTCATCCGTAAGAGGTCCATCTAAGACAAGCACTACTTCATTAGGTAGAAGTGTTTGATTAAAAATGCTATCCAAGCTACTAACCAAATATTCAGGCTTTTCTTTAACGTAAACAGACATTAGGACGCTAAATGATTCCATAATATTATTTATCGTCGAATTAAATTTTTTAAGATTTCCAATCTATATGAAATTTTATATCGTAACGAATTATTACTTCTTGATTTAGCAGAATTGGAAACAGTTGATGGATGACGTCTATAATTGTGTAGCGATTCATTAATATAATAGACGCTACCATATTTCATCGCTATTAACCCGAGCCAATTGTCATGGACTGATAAGGTCGATGGGAAAGGCAGAGCTTGTTTAATCAGATCTTTTCTAAATGCCATTGCGCTACCATAAAATGGCATTTTTATTAGATTTACAAATAATAATTTGGAAATTGGATTCTTATTGAAATAATTATATTTGTAAATATTGTCGTTACTATCCATTAAATTAAAGTTACACATAACCAAAGAATAATCCTCTAAATACTTAGTCATCATATTAACTCTATCAGGTAACCAAATATCATCTTGGTCACTTAAAAAAATGATATCACCTGAAGCGCAGGAAATAGCCGATTCAAAATTCTTTGTAACATAGATATGAGATGAATTATGATGATTTATCAATCCTTTTTTATGGAGGGTTAATTTTACTCGAACATCTTTAATTGACCTAATTATATCTATTGTTTTATCTGTTGAGCCATCATCCGAAATAATTAACTCGTCCCCAGTGCTTAATTGTGACAGAATACTTACAATTTGTTTATAGATATACTTTTCTCCATTATAGGTCGCTAAACATACGCTAATCATAACCGAATTATTGGGGTCATATTAGTAATTTATTTATAGTTCCGCTAAGATTTCTTTAATAGCTTCCAAATATATGTATTTATTATTCTCATCTGGCTCTAGATACGTTCCTTCAGCCCATTCATTCCATGCATTAATAAATAGGTAGTCTGTTTTATATATTTCTTGTCCTATTTTAATTTTCTTTCTTAAATACTCTTTAAATTGCTCTTTTGTTGGAGCACTAATATATGTGGCAGCTAAATCTCGCCTCGGCGTATTATCCCAACCCATAAAAGCCCCAGCAAATGTTCCAACATTTTCTAACCTTTCTCCAACGTTTTTAAGTTCATTTTCAAATTTTACAGCATTTAATTCTGTGAACCTCGTTTTGAAAATTTTATTTACAAATCGTACTATATATCGTCTAATCCTTATCTTATTTTTTTTTATTGAACTTTTAATACTTGCTGGTTCAAATTCGACTTTTGCATCGAATGGCAAATCTCTATTTTCAATAGTGCCTCTATTTAGAGTTTCAACGAAGAAAATTCCATTAAATCCATCTATTTTAGCCAATTCATTCCATTTCTTCATCATATTCTCACAATTTGGAATTTGTGCACTTTTATAAATCAAGAATAACGGTTTATTATCTTCTTTTATATATCGATTATCTTTAAAAAAAGGTTTAAGATATTTATAATGATTAATCCATTCTTCCTCACCTCCATATTCCTGTTTTATTAAGATTTCACGTTCTTTACCAGTCCAAGTTCTAGACCATGTTTCATTTGCCCACGAGAAACAAAAATTAATCTGAATGTCCGGATGATTAAGAATTTGGTTCGCTGGTTTATCTAGCAATAGCTTGCCATTAAACCAATAATGATAAATACACCAACCATAAACATTATATTTTTTAGCTAAGCTCGCCTGCCATTTTATTGCATTGCAATCACTTAGGTCATAATAATTATGGTTTAGCGGAATTTTTGGCTGAATTTGACCTTTAAAGATAGGTTTAGCCTTTTTTACATTAACCCAATCTGAAAAGCCCTCTCCCCACCAAATATCATTTTCTGGAATTTGATGAAATTGCGGAAGATAAAAAGCTATTATTTTTGTCATTGTTTTTAATGGAGATAATTAGATAAATAAATATTACAATACAAGATGAAATTACGATATCTAGTAGATGTCCCAATAGATCAAGAGGTCCAGTGAAACCGCTACAGATAGTTATATAGGCATACAAAGAGAATGAGCAGATTAGAAGACTTGAATTTTTTCTCAGTTTGGTAATTAGATAGATAAGTAATGAGAGTAGGACACCATATATTAAACCGCCCAAGATTCCCCCTATACTTCCAAAAAGCAATAGAAACAATATCGAAGGTCTAAGATTTGGACCCGTTGCCTCTCCAGTACCTTTTAACCATTCTCCAATTTCATATCCAATATTAGGCGGATAATCCACAATTTTAAACGGGGCAAAGGTTTGTTTAAATAAGAATAAAAAAGAATCCTCTATTCTAAAAGATAAGTACGTCCGATATGGCATTAACGAATAATAAACGTCTCCACTTGCAGAAAATCGGTTACCAGTTGAAACTAATGCAGATTCGATATTTCCCTCTAATACAATATACTGATTAATTATAATTATTGATATAAACAATATAAATGTAAGAAATATGGTTTTTCTTCGTATTGGGATTGGACAAACGAAAAACAAACAAATGAAGTATTGTAATACAAAGCTCTTAGATCCATCGAATAAATCACAAGTAAATACTATAATGAGGGGTAAAATATATCTCAGATGCCTAAAGTATATCTTTCTAAAGCAGAATAAAAGACAATAGATTTTTATGAATGGCAAAATTCTACTAATAATGCCTAAACCGCCTGAATTTTGGAACAATAACAAACGTGAAGAATCCATAAATAATGGGATTCCTAGTTGTCTAAATTTAATAATATTTAACGCTGTATATATAATAAATAAAAATCTAAATATCGTTTTGTCGTAAAATTTATCTTTTATTGTATTAGTCGGATAAGTTTTATTCCAATATTTATTCAAAGAAAAAACGCCAACAAAAAATAATATTTCAAAAAAGATAAAATAAATAAAATCATAAATCGCTATTTTATTTTCTAAAAATAAAAATATTGGGACAGCATCAGCTAAGGCTGTGTTCGCCAATGCAAATGTTAACGGATCAAATAATTGTATATTTGCTTTCTTACATAAAGAATAAAATATTATTCCACATATCATCAGAGATATGCAATATATATTTATATTATCAACCAATAAATTAGCAAATTCTATTTGGTGCATTATTCAATTTTATAAAACATAATTAACTATATTTTTAATTAATGCAGTGGCAATCTAAAAATCGGTCGTTAATTTATGCTATTTGTACCGCACTGAGAAATGAATACTTCTTTTATTTTTTGAATCAGTGAATATCCAATATTAAAAATATATACGTCTATTCCCAGATTTTTCCAAATCAAATATCTATGTAATCTATTAAATGAAGGATCCATTTTAAATTCTGAAACGCCACCACCTTCATAATTGGCAATAATAGTATCTATGAAATGGAATGTATATTTCTTCCATAGTTTCATGTTTAATGCCCAATCAGATAAAATTTTAAAGGTTGTATCAAATTGAAAATTTTTCAAGACTTTAGCTGGATAAAAAATAGATTGATGACATATATTTTCATATGACAAACGGAATCTACTAAATTTGCCACCATAAATAACTCTATTATTGCTACGAATTACATTTCCATATACAACGCACAACGAGTTTTTGTCTTTGAATAGTTTATCAACAACAAACTCGTTATAAAAGGTATCTCCGGCATTTAAGAAATACATGTAACTCCCTGAAGCAATTGCAATACCTTTATTCATTGCATCATAGATGCCATTATCTCTTTCTGAAATCCAATAATTTATATGGCTTGAATATCTTTTTATGATGTCGATAGTGCCATCAGTCGAGCCACCATCTATGATAATATATTCTATGTTATCATAGGTTTGGTTGATAACTGATTTGATTGTTTCTTCAATTGAGTCTACAGCGTTATAACAGACAGTTATTACAGATATTTTTTGATTTTTACCGTTCATTGTTTATATGCGAATAATTACAGTACAGTTGATAAATTTTTTTGCTATTAATATCGGAAGAAAAATTTAATACTGCGTACTTTTGTCCCTTATCAGCTTTTGCTCTTACAATATTAGGGTGCATAATACAATCCGCCATTTTATCTGCCAAAACAATAAAATCTCCCGAAGAGTACAAATATCCCAATGATTTATCTGTAATTATTTCGCGATTTGCCCCACCATCAGAAGCAATCACAGCTAATCCAGACATCATATACTCGATTGTTACACGTCCAAAGGCTTCGTTTGCTGAAGACATTATTCCAACGTCCATCTTAGCAAGTATTTTTTCAATGTCATTTTTTTTCCCTGTGAATTCAATAATATTGTGCAAATTTTGTTCTTTGATATATTGATGTAAAACGTTTAGATATTCAACATCTCCATCCCCTATAATCGTTACATGAAAATTTTTTATTCCCCTTTTGTTTACCAATTCATTAACTGCTTTTATTACATCAAATTGACCTTTTTTTTCGCATATAAGTCCTACGATGCAAAATTGTAATATCGAATTATTTCTTTCATTTTTTAAATCTATCGGAATTTTGACTCCATTATAAACCATACTCATCTTTTGATTGGATATATAAGGCTTATAGTGCAAAGCAATTTTTTTAGATATCGCAATAAAATGATTATCTCCACAATAGATTATTTTTTGGAATTTTTTACAAAACGGAGTCCTAAGATTATAATCTAAATCGCCAAATTCCCTTAAATGCCAAAAATGTTTGGCTCTTATTTTTTTTGAAATATAATTGCCAATATCTATTACACTCGAATTTGAATGTACAATATCATATTTTACACTATCTAAACTTTTTAAAATTCGTTTTCTGGTTAATAACGAAATAAAATAATTTGGTAAGCACATGATGCGCCTAGGATGTTTTACCATTCTAATGGGCGCTTTTATATATTTTATCTTATAGCTTTTTAAAATAGCTTCAAGTTCCGAATCAGCATTAATATGTGGAAATAATACAGTAGGGATTATTCCTAATTTTCGTAATTCCAAAATAAGTTGTAGCATTGATTTATTGGCACCCATCAATGTATCATAATGAGTAATATAAAGGACTCTCATATATATTTTTAATACAGCCAATGAATATTCTCAATCTATATCTTTATCCCGATAAGTTCTTGATAGAGTGTGACAGCGAATTTGTCTGTCATGCCGGAAATGAAGTCTACAATCAGACGAAACTTGTTGTATGAGGACAACGCACTTATATCATAATCAAATAATTCATCCGATGTAAAATTATGATAAATCACTGCCTTCATGAATGGCTGTCTTCAACGCGCCCTGCGATATTATCTGTTTTACTTTTTGTCTGGAAGCCCAATTAGGATTATCCAATTATCCGATGAGTATACTTTATAACCGAATGTGCTTGAAACTCAGTGTTCTGAATATCAGATATCCACATTTTTTGCATATATAATCTACTCACAATTGATAATTTCCTTATTCTTCAATCTCCGATTAATCGAATCTATCTTTTCATCAATTTTATTACCAGACGCAATAAAGATGGTTACCGAATAATTTTGATTCTCATATACTTGTTTTATTTTTTTCAAGTATATAGAATATAGTTTCTGTAATATCTTAGACTCAACAATTGGATGTAAATGGTTTTCAACATCTTCGATATATACATATCCATTCCTCCCTAATATAGGACTATCGGCATTATCCTCAGTAACAATTTTTTTTAATTTTATAGTGTGTTTCATACATTCATTTTAATAGATTACTTTGGTTGTATTTTGATACAAGAGGGGCTATCATACCGGCAAGATGAAGCACCATTGGCAAATCATAGGATTTAGAGAATGACCACAGTTTTGGGGAATCTATTGATAAGAATCCTTCTATTTGGCGCTTTTTGTCTTGAACTGAAACCAAAGGTACCACAAGAGTGCTTTTATAAGGTAATTCCCACATAATCATACGATATATCCATCCGAAAGTTCCATAATATCGCGGCTGCATTTCAACAGAGAAATGGCTATTTCTATAATATGGTGAAAAGGGAAGGAAATTATTTAAATAATATATTTTATTAATATGTTTAGCACTTAGTAAGGGGATCAATAACTTAAAATCTGTATTATCGTTTATATAGTCTTTATTAGATGCAAACGGAGCTCGTTTGGATTGACGCTGCTTGCTTTCCGTATTCCTGCAAAGTACATTAACATAGTATCCGTTTTCATCCTTATTGACATAGTGTATACAGACAGATATGTCAGGGGCATGGTATTTTCTTAATCCGGCTGAGATTTCCTGACATATTTCAGAAAGGTCCTGTATTCCATGTTTAACATGGACCTTGATTTTGGGATTGTGGTTTAGCTCAATAAGCCTATTGGTAGTACCATTTATATGGTCTCGTCCTTTTAAAACAGACTTCAATATCTTCGATTTGTAATAATAATGATACCAACCTACGGTCGTAAATAAGGCCAATGAAACAAACGCAATTAATAGCGTTTGTTTCATGACCTCGACAGAAGTATCGGCATTACATGTAAGATACGCTCCTAAAGCCGTGAGAATAAAACCAAGAACTGTTATAAGATCAAATAGCCAACGCATCACCTTGCTTCACCTAACAAATATTTCCTTGCCAGATTACTTTGTTTCATCAAAACATACACTGCCAATGACAGCAGTATGCCGGACAAGATTACGATTACATAATTCTCCTCAAGTCCGAGCCGGGTGAGGAATATGAATTTGATTGCCTGATGGAGAAACATTATCACCATGCTCGCGTCGCCTATGAAGCTCAATATTTTTGCAACCAGTCCTATTTTTGCAATCAATATTGCAAAAACAGCTACGGATATTGATGATATTACGGAGCATACCAATGAAAGCAGCGGCAGGCCGTAATCATTATATTTCATATTGAGAGTCAGTTCGTGACGGAAAATATATATACCCGTCATTATCAGCACGGCAATCATGAAATAAGCAATCAGGGAGGGGCTTCTCATTTCTTGCAATCCAACCTGGACGGACTTATTTATTAAGAATCCTATCCAAATATATGACACGGCCATCGGTACGACATGAATATTCCAGGGTAGCGGGGTTGGTAAGAGTTCGGCAAAATAACCTATAGCAATCAGGGCCGTTAACAGCCATATAGAATATTTTCTATACAGTATAACGTTAAAAAGATTGGTCGCCATCCACAGAACGGTTATAAACCAAAACACGCCGTAGGCACCTTGTAAATAATAACCACCATATATCATCCTGAATAACAGTTTCTTACCCCCCCCCGATATCATTATGGATAGCCAATGATAAGACTTCAGGAATCGAAATTAATAGTAAGAAGGATACATAGGGGATTAGCAATCTATTCACCGATTTATTAAAATAATTCCTTATAGGCTTAGGCGAAAAAAGGAATCCTGAGAGCATAAAGAACAATGGCATGTGGAAGCACTGGATCATATCAAACACACTTTGGTTTGCATTATGTCCGACAACTACCAATATTATAGCGATGCCCTTTAAGACATCTATCCAGACCGTCCTTTGTCTCATCTGTTCCTGATTTTTCTTACCGCGACGCTTATTATACTCAATATGTTATATTGCCTGAGCATGTAAGCCATGATGAATGTCGGCAATGATATGGATATTACCTTAAACATAAGCTCACAAAATATATTTTCGAAAGCAAAACTTTTTAGAAGGAAATACACAACTATGACTGTAATCAAAGAATTGATAATCTGCGGTATAAACGACACGAAAAACTTTCTCAACGGAAATCCGAGTGTGTATCGGTTCATCACTATATATGATGTGAAAAAGTTTATCGTCAGCGTTATATCCCAGGCCCAGGCCATACTCTCCAATGTCCTGAAATACTTAGCCGCGATTAGAAATCCGATCACGGTGACAGCCGTATTGCATATTCCTGTGTAAAATAGATGGTTTGTCCTTCCCGCGGCCTGATAAAGTGACCCGGATGTCGAGAGGAGTATCTGCAATGGTAGGGACAGGGCCAATATCTCAAACACGGGGATAGACGGCTGCCAATTATAGCCGAATACGATTGTGATGATCTCCGGGGCACAGAAAAACAATACAATCCCTATCGGGGAACTGATTTGTGATAAGATTGTCAGCAGTTTTTGATTCTTTGCTCCAAGTTCATATTTGTTATCCTGTAATGTGGAAAGAATTGGGTGCAGAACCGGCGAAATCACAAACGTTATATTCTGAAGAGGCAGCTGCATAAGCCTATATGATTTTTCATAGTATCCTAAATCGGACATTGAAAAATATTTGCCTATTATGAGTTTATCAAGATTTCGCGAAAAGTAATTAGTAAAAGAGAAAAGAAATTGGAATGAGGAATAGCTCCATATCCTCTTTATAACCTCCATGTCAATTTTAAATATAAACTGCTGTGGATAATTATAAAAATTGACGCAAAAAACTCCTATTGAGGTAATTATCGGTGTCACAACAAGTGCATAGATTCCCCAGTTGTGTAATGCACCCCATATAGCTATTAACCCGCTGAAAAATTGGAATCCAAGAGTCCGCATGGATATCGTCTTGAATCTCTTGGCCTTTAGCATCAATCCGTTAGGAACTATATTCAAGGAATTGAATAAAAGACAGATACAAAGTAAATGGATTACGTTAATCAGAACCGGGTCATCATAATATAAGGCTAATGGTTTGGACGCAAAAAACAATCCTATAGAAAGAAACAGACCTATACCGCCACCGAACATAAACAAGGAGTTAATCTGCCGTTTATCCAAATCTTTAAACTGGATTATAGCCGGTCCGATACCCATATCTGTGAATATATCAAGAAATGCCATAATAACCGTAGCTATGGCCATTGTGCCAAATGCTGAAGGAGATATGTTTCGGGCAAGAATAGCCGTAATACCCAAGGAAATAAATATCCCTGAGTACTTGGCGAAAGCAATCCAAAATACGCCTTTGGTTATTTCTGACTTGATTGATGGCATTTATTTCTTTAAAATTTCGTATATCCCGTATTTTTCGTATACCGCCTTAATTTGTGGATCATTTAATCCACCGTCACCGGTGTTAATTGTGCATAACCCCATATCCTGAACTGACTCATTGAGTATATAATCGCAACCATCTGAATTTCTTGAAGGAACTTTTACAATTCCTGTCCCATTCTTTAAGGCCATCGCATGAAACCACACATCATCGGCTGTAGGACATATTGATGTAAAGACATCTTGATTAAAGACTTCATCAGAAAGACAATGGGGTGGGTATAAGACTCCACCGACTCCTGTAGCAAATAAATGATAGGGATTCTGCGTATCAGCACATTCCATTTTCCACTTATTATAACTTAGAGGAGTCTTATTATCATCAAACAATATGGTATGCGTTCTTAATGCACTAACTTTGTTTGGATATGTCAAATATGAATTAAATAGTCGTTCAATAACATCAAATTCATACAACAAATCATCATCAACTGTAATAATAATAGCTTCTGGATTGTCTTTTAGTGTTGGAATTAATTTTTTGTAACTCCTAATGTTATCATCTACAATTTTTATTTCAAGCCCACGTTTAAGCTGATTTTTGAGAGCAATAGGTAATAATTGCTTCCTTGCAGATGAATCAAGGTTAAGTATTATTCTATTAGGCTTTAACGTCTGCTGCATCAATGATTCTACCGTAAAGCAGACATCTTGCAATCGTTTACCATAGGTAGTTAATGAAACAATTACTTCATGGTCACAATGCATCTGTGTAGAGATTCCTTTTTCTTGACTGTGTAGAACCTTGTCTTCAAGATAATTCCGTCTAAGAATATATTTGAAATTATTTAATTGATATGTCACATAGGAGAGCTGAGTCCCTTTATGACGTATTTTGTCGATTAATTTTGCAAGCATATTTATTTCTATCCTAAGTTTTCTGTATTAAGTATTTTCACTAAACATCGATAGAGGTTATAATTTACGAAATACCTTGGATCGGCCCACGTCCTCCCTTATTTTTAAATTTGGATTTATTATCCAAAATAAATATCTGTTTTGTGTAATAAATATTGATAAATAGCCACAAACATATAATACAAATAGTGAAATTATGGGAAACAGGACAAAATTGTAAATCCAAATATCTTTATACTCAAAATATATTAAATGAGGCATTAGAGATTCAAGTAGTATGGTTTGAAGGATATAGATTCCTAACGTTTGTGTTCCTAGTTTTGGAATAGAATTATTTAGAAATTTATTATCAAACAGATTTGAAATCCAATATAATAAGAAGAAACAAGATGTTGCTCCTAATAATCCAAATATTAATTTAAAATAGCCTAAACATAGTATATCCCATGTTTCTATAAGATTATTAGATTTTAAATTATAAATCAATTCATTTATGGAAAATACTGGGTCATGATAGACTTTACCCCAATACTGAAACATATAAATATAGACGATAGCGGTAATAATTGCTATATATAAAGAGTATCTTTTTAGAATATCAAATTTAATAGACAGCAGATATCCACAAAGAAAACAAGGGAACATATATCGAACTTGAAAATAAGATATCGCCTGACTTAAAATTAGAGCTAATAATACCCCCCCCCAGGCCTTTACAAATCTTAAATGCGAAATAAAATAGACATACACAGATGAAAATACTCTTAAGGAACCACAAATAACGGAAGACTATTGCATATTGAATTGACATACCAGATGTTCTTGCGCCAAAAGTATCTAACCCCCAAGCTAAACTCCCCCATACTATCACAGGAAATAGAAACTGTATTCCTTTTTTTCTTAATAAAGAGGTTATGTCTAATTTAAGCAGATTCTTGCTGAAAAAACCCGATATAGCCATGAATAATGGCATATGAAATCCATAGATGAAAGAATAAACGTCGTTATTCCAATGCATTTCCCCATTTTGAAGCAGTTGTATGCAATGACCCCAAAGGACGAGAAAGATAGCTAACGTTTTTAAACAATCAATCCAAGCCACTCGTTGTTTGCAATTCAGCTCATCTATTCTCATATTTAAATCAAATATTAATCTCTTGCGAAAATGTCTCGTGTATAAATCTTCTCCCTGACATCCTCCAACTCTTGCGAGGTGCGGTTTGCAAGTATTGCATGTGATAGGCGTTTGAATTCGGTGAGGTCGTTGACTACGCGGCTTCCGAAGAAGGTCGAGCCGTCCTCGAGGGTCGGCTCGTAGATTATGACTGTCGCGCCTTTGGCCTTGATGCGCTTCATTACGCCCTGGATTGACGACTGGCGGAAGTTGTCGGAGTTGGACTTCATAGTCAGGCGGTAGACTCCTATCACGCATGGCGCTTCGTGTGCGGATGCGAAGGTGTTCTGCTGAGAGTAGTCGTACCAGCCCGCCATTTTGAGCACCTGGTCGGCGATGAAATCCTTGCGTGTGCGGTTGCTCTCGACAATGGCCGACATCATGTTCTGCGGCACGTCGGCATAATTTGCGAGAAGTTGTTTGGTGTCTTTTGGGAGGCAGTAACCACCGTAGCCGAATGATGGGTTGTTGTAATGCGTCCCGATGCGCGGGTCAAGACCGATACCTTCGATAATGGCCTGCGAATCAAGTCCCTTGACCTCGGCGTATGTGTCGAGTTCATTGAAATAGCTCACGCGCAGGGCAAGATAGGTGTTGGCGAAAAGCTTCACGGCCTCAGCCTCCTTCATGCCCATAAACAATGTCGGAATATCCTGCTTTATAGCGCCTTGCTGCAACAGGGACGCAAAAGTATGCGCCGCCTCGTCGAGCTTTTGCAGGTCTGCAACGCTGCGTATAGCCTCATTCTCCTCTGCAAATCGCTCGTCATCAATGATTTTGGGAATTCCGACAATGATGCGCGAGGGATAGAGATTGTCATACAGAGCCTTGCTCTCACGAAGGAATTCCGGCGAGAAAAGCAGGTTGAACCGGCTGACTCCCTTAGCGGCATATTTCATATACAGCGACCGGCAATAGCCGACCGGGATTGTCGACTTTATGACCATGACAGCATCAGGGTTAACGCTGAGTACCAAATCGATAACCTCCTCGACATGCGAGGTGTCGAAATAATTCTTCACCGGGTCATAATTAGTCGGAGCCGCAATCACAACGAAATCCGCCATGCGGTATGCCTCCGCCCCGTCAAGGGTCGCCGTCAGATCAAGCTCCTTCTTGGCAAGATATTTCTCAATATATTCGTCCTGGATCGGCGACTTGCGCTGGTTTATGAGCGCGACCTTCTCAGGAACCACATCAACTGCCGTTACGCGGTTATGCTGGGCAAGGAGTGTGGCTATGGAAAGCCCGACGTAGCCGGTCCCGGCCACGGCTATATTATATTGTTTCATAACGCTTTGTGAAATCTTTGAACTGTTCGAGAGATACAGAAGTTAGAATCGTGAATATGCCGATGCCCCAATGTCTCCGAGTCCACCACGAGCTAAAAGCAAATTTCGGAGGACATCTTTCAAGTCATTGGAAACAGTGGCATAATCATCCAACTCTTTGGCTGTTTCTAAAAGCCGGAATATCTGTATTGAAGACAATAACTGTTCGGAAGACTGGGCGTAGCTGCAAAGTGTGCCCCAAATAGCTGCCGCCTTCCGTGCACTGAATCGAGTGACATAATCGCAGCATGTCACTGCTGTATGTAAATATTCAATCCGTTTTCCAAGCTCCTCATTAACATCAAATACCGCTTTGTAGCAGCGATTTATAATCCGTATTGCTTTGCGCTCAAGAGACGGGGTGCCATTGATTTGATGCAATGTCAGCAATGCCAATGCATAATTATCAATGTGTGATTCATAATTTTCTGAAACAGAGAAATCTTTTACCGCGGCTTCAAGACGGTCATTTACCCATGCCGGAACATGGACTACATTCTTATATCCAAGTTCGGCGATTTCAGTGATAAGGCCAAGTAGAAGTCGCAAATCATCACCGCTTTCAATCATATCAAGAGCTATATCGGTATACTCAATCAGTATCTCGCGTTCCGTGATATCCCGATAGTTGCTGTAAAGGCCGATAATGGCTATGAGCTCATCCGTGGTATATATCCTTGTAGGGTCTGGGAAAATCTTGTCTTCATCCACCTTTAATGGCAACGATAATGTAAACGACAGATTCTCAAGCTCATTGTTATAAGCCGCGACACAGTAGTCTATTTTTAACTGCTCCCCTTTATTGGCGGCCTTGCGTAGCTGCAACTCGCGTACAACCCGTCCCTCATAATAAAATGTGAGATGTTCCCTGCCTTCCGTTGCCCGCTCCTGGTGGCGTATGGGCCAACGTCGGTAGAGACTGTGCAGCTCACCTATAGTCATCGTTGTTATGTCATCATCAACTACCTCGGCGTAAGATATGTCATAAAGATTTGCCGCCGAATCAATGCGCTGCCTTGAAATAAGTTCTCCGACGACTTTTGATAGCCTTGCGCCACACTTCTTTGACAATGAAAGATGCTCACTATCAAGGACTGAGGACGCATAATCACCAACCTCGGAATAAATCTGACCGAGCGTGAGCAGCTCGTCAGTGGGAGACAAGGCTGAGATTCTATAGTTCATAATTCTCGAAGGAAGGACAGAAATCATAGCAAATCTGAAATGATTACAAATTGCTATTTACGACAGGTAATATTCATATTCATCCATCACCATGCGTTGAGCTTTTGAGCTGGCGTCAAGTGATTTAAGTCTCTCATATAAGGCTGCAAGGCATTTTTTGTCCCTTGTAATAACTGACAATATCAGGCCGTTAGTCCCGCGAGTCCATTCATTCGTCACAGAGTCTTTGACTCGTTCATACTTTTCCAAAGCCTCTGCCGCCCGGTCGGTGTTGCCAATTATATAGTTGGCAGCGTATAGTAAAAGTTGGAGTCTCGCGTCGAGTTTCCGATTGTTTAGCCTGGCCACCTCCATGCGCCCGCAAAACACAGCCAGTTTTGCTGCGAGAGCCGTCGGTAGGGCCTCGTCATGGTCAAAATATCGCAATGCTTTCAGCAGGTGGGGCACGAAGGCATCTATCTGGTCATTCGCACGGGTCGAGTTTCGGGAAAACTCAAGCACCCTCACATCCGTGGCCCTCACGTCGAAGGCGATGGTTCCCACATTATTATATATATTGAGTACGATGTTGCCGGTCTTGCTCTTGGCTTTCGGCATATAAGTCCCGATGAGTCCGGGAAAGTCGCCTTTCACCACCTCCACCAGGTCGCCGTCCTCGAGGTCGATATCCTCGAGAGAGAAATACGGCAGGCAGTTTTTATATGCCCGTGCGATATTCATGAAGTGGACCATGCTGGCGTCGTCTATTACCGCGTAACGCTCCTCGCTTCCGTGATTGATAAGAAATGAGAATCCATTAGCTTGCCCGCATAGTTGCTTGACATTATCGAGCACACCCCTGACAAAAACATAGTGGAACGTCAGATTTACTGTCCGAAACTTGACCTCCCCCTGTCTATCCTCTCTGACAACGTAGGTCGGAGCAAACAGCTCGAGCACGGCACCATTGGAAGAATTGAACCGGTCAAACTCCTTCCTGGCCGTATTCTGAAACGTACCGCCGATATGGTTCAACACATACCAGCAAGGGACCTCCGCATGAGGAGCGGTTTGCATAAGAAAAATAAAGGGTGTTCTCTTACTTAGCTTGAGTAAACGCAACTATCTATAAGTAAAACAATTAAGATACAGCGTCAACCAAACTTCCGAAAACTCAGCCGCAAATACCGGCCGAAATTTTTAATTATCTCTTGCCAAGAGTTGTAATCATACTATATAAAACCTTGCGCGTGGAAGAGAGAATATGTTATTATATAATATATGTATACCCACACGACCGTATATGCATGCAATTCTATATTTAACGGTTAAAGAGTTCTGTAAGTAGCGTTTCCGAAAACAACTTTAAACATCATCTCGTTAAGGCGGTCGGCAATGCGGTCACCATATCTTGGACGAATTTCCTGCGGCGTCAAGTTGGTTGTTAGGATGGTAAAGAGATGACGGTCGTATCGAGTTGTCAATAAATCGGTTATCGGATAAAGAATATTGCCGTAGTCCATAACTTCAAGTGGTTCGGTGCCGAAATCATCTATCACAAGCATCCATCTATAAGAGATTTCGCGCCACTCATCATAATCCTCCTTGAGTACAAGACGAAAACATGGTACATGACATTTCTGCTTGGGGCTTATTTCATTTAGCTCCGATGAAGCTACGACTTTTCATGATTAGTACACTTTTAGTACACCTTAAAAATCAGCAATCCCCTCCAACTCAATAAGTTAGAGGGGATTTAATGAGCCGCGAGTGGGACTCGAACCCACGACCTTTTCGTTACGAATGAAATGCTCTACCGACTGAGCTATTGCGGCTTGGATTTATTGTGTATTATGAAAAATCCTGTTTCATCATGCCAACCACGAATGGCGGCATCGGTTTTACGGGTGCAAAGATACGAATATTTTTCGATTTATCCTCACTCCAAAGCTTGGAAATTTACTCACTGTTTGCCTCCGAGAGTCTGTTTGGAGAATGTGAACCGAATCTCGGCCTTTTCCATATCAAGCTCGGCCATGACAGGCTCGGTGACATAAGGGGTGATAGAGCCTACGACCTTCGTAGAAGTACCATAGCCTGTATTTACGGTGAGGAAGGATACGAGCGCAGGACAAATCACAAAGTTCACATCTTCGTCCTTAATCTCGTCTTTCTGCATGAGGTCGACAATATAGTCGCGCATGGCTGACAAATCGTAGGTCTTGGTCGAGGAATTATATGTGGCATAGAACGACGACACGTTATCATTAATCTGCGTACCCGAGAAGAACTTCGCCTTATCCTTTTTCTTTACAACAAGCACATAGGGAGGAGGCATGAGGCCGTAGTCATTCTCAATGGCCTTTGCAGGGATTGAGAGCGAGAGCGAATTAATCACCGATAGCTCGCCGCTCTGAGCCTTGTAGCGCGAAATGACCTCGCGGGCGGGGAACTCAAACTCTACATCGTAGCCGATAGGACCGACAAGGATTGCATCGCCCGAAGCGGCGCGCTGGCGGAGCTTATCGGACATCTTGTAGAGCATGTTGTTGTTAGTGATAATCTCCGGTGTCACAGCCATGTAGGTGCCGGTCCCGTGGAGCACGGTGTCGCGCTGCGGACTGGTGTCGGGGATAGGCTGCACGGAGCGGAAATACACATTAATCATATTGCTGACAATGCGGGTGACGCGTCCCGAACCGAAAGAGTTGGATATATATAGTCCGGGGAACCATTTGGCAAACTCCTGCGGGGTCGAGAAGGTTTCCTTGTTGGTCTTGAACTGGTTAAGGAGGTTGACACCGATTTCCTTGGGCAGCGGCACCATTATATCCTTATATATATTGCCGGAACCATCGGCACCCACGCCATCCGCGCCATCAATGAGGCCGGAATATGTGGTCGAGCCGAACACTGTCGACGAATCATAGTAGTCCGACGGGTCAAAATCGCTATATATCGGGGACGGGAGCTGGCGATTGAGCGGATAGACTGTCACACCCATAGGCACGATTGAGTCGCCCGCAAAGCCACCCTTGTACATGGTCAGGACAAGTTTCACCGAGTCAATATATTCGGGCTTGACACCGAGAGTGTCGACAAACGACGACGGCATATACTGGCACACGATGTCGCTCTTCAGACTACCGTAGCCCTCGGCATCAATCTGTCCAAGAAGCTGGAGGACGGTACGCGACTGCACCAGGTCATTGATGACAGCGCGGCCCGACACTGTGAAAGTCGAATCAACTATGATTTCCACCTCATTTTTGCTCAGAGAGCTTCCGACGGTGGAAGTCGACTCCTCACACGAGGTCATGGCCAAAGCCGCTATGAATCCGGCTGAGAGCAGAGCTGATTTCTTCATTTATGTTATTTAATATTTGGATTAATCTTCTTCCTCGTCAAGGAGCGAGCGATAGAATTCTGTATAAGCTGCAGAGCGTCCCTCCTCACCTGCATAGGGCAGGAATGGCTTGCCTGAGGCACGGGCGTAGTCAACGAGCGCGGGGTCGACATCGTCGGTCACCTGTATGACCGCATCGGCGTAGTCAATCGCGAGCCGGTTGAGGCCGGCGAAGTCTACCGGGCTGTCGCCGAGAGCAGCAAGATCCTCGGCTGTAAAATCGTTCATCTGGAGCTTCTCGACAAAACGGGCATCGAGAGTCCCGTCGAACTTCTCCGGCTGGAGCGCATAGACAATCTTGGAGTCCCTGAAAGTGGGGTCGTCGCCATATTTCCGACGGAGATAGAGTGGCGCGAGAGTCGACACCCAGCCGCTGCAATGGATGACTGCTGGCTGCCAGCGGAGCTTCTTTACCGTCTCGGCAACACCCATCGTGAAAAACATCACACGCTCGTCGTTATCATCAGGGAGCAGGTCGGTCTCCAGCCCCTTCTCGGGAAGCGGCTGGAAATAATCATCGTTATCAATAAAGTAAACCTGCATCCTCGACGGGAGGAGGGTGGCGACCTTTATGATAAGCGGATGGTCAGTATCGTCGATAATAAGATTCATCCCCGAAAGGCGTATCACTTCGTGAAGCTGGTTGCGACGCTCGTTGATACAACCGTATTTGGGCGTGAAGGTTCTCACTTCGAACTCTTTGCCGTGAATACCTTGCGGAATGTCTCTCCCAAGCACTGACATAGGGGTGTCAGGGAGATAGGGCGACACTTCCTGTGAGATGAAAAGTACTTTTTTTGACTCCATGCAGGATTTGTTAGTCTTAGCGAACCTAAAAGTTGAATTAATATATTATAACGAACTCAACATGTCGGCTCTTTGTTATCTGATTTGGATTGCAAAGTTACGAAATATTTTTCATTTTTCCCACCCCAAGCGTGCTTTAAGAGCAACTTTTCGACCAAAGAGGCAAGTAACGGCACATTTTCGTGCCCGAAGGAGCGAGCATTTAACGTTTTAGATTTTGAAATCAGCCGAAAAATTACTACTTTTGCACGAATTATCTGCTATTAGTAGAACATGAGACAATTAAAAATCACTAAATCAATCACCAACCGTGAAAGCGCGTCGCTCGACAAATTCCTTCAGGAAATCGGACGAGAGGAGCTTATCTCCGTCGAGGAGGAGGTAGAGCTCGCACAGCGTATTCACCAGGGAGATCAAAGAGCTCTCGACAAGCTCGTGCGTGCCAACCTACGCTTCGTTGTATCCGTGGCCAAACAATACCAGAACCAGGGGCTCAGCCTCCCCGACCTTATCAACGAAGGCAATCTCGGCTTGATTAAGGCGGCACAAAAGTTTGACGAGACCCGTGGTTTCAAGTTTATCTCCTATGCTGTATGGTGGATTCGCCAGTCCATCCTGCAGGCCCTCGCAGAGCAGAGCCGAATCGTGCGTCTTCCGCTCAACCAGGTAGGCTCTCTCAACAAAATAAGCAAGGCTCTCTCAAAATTCGAGCAGGAAAACGAGCGCCGTCCCTCGCCCGAAGAGCTTGCTGAAAAGCTTGACGTCCCTGTCGACAAGATTGCCGACACACTGAAAGTATCGGGCCGCCACATCTCTGTGGACGCCCCCTTCGTCGAAGGTGAGGACAACAGTCTCCTCGACGTGCTCACAAACGACGACTCACCTATGGCCGACGCAACCCTCACGCAGGAATCTCTGTCGAAAGAGGTTGAACGCGCCCTCAAGCAGCTCCACGACCGAGAGAGGGAGATTCTCAAAATGTTCTTCGGAATCGGCTGCCAGGAGATGACGCTTGAAGAAATCGGTGCCAAATTTGACCTTACACGCGAGCGTGTCCGCCAAATCAAAGAAAAGGCAATCCGCAGGCTGAAAGGCCAGAAAAGCCACCTGCTCAAAGCTTATCTCGGCCAGTAACATCCCACCGACAAAGCAATTGCCAAGGCCGGCTATGCCAACCACAAAGACCGCGGGACCATCCAATCGTCATATCAAACACGGTGACCGAGGATGTCCCCGCGGTTTTCTAAATTATCAAGCAACCAAAATAAACCATCACATTATACAGATATAATGCTCGCCCTTCCACTACTGCTTTCGCTGACCGTCACAGTCAGTAACCATGCCAACGAGCCGCGCGAGGCTGTCCCCGTAGTCATACCTGTCGGCCAGAACGGCAGTGAGATAAACTCCGCCTCAGTCAAGGGGCATCCCGAAATCGTATGGCAGCTCGACGACCTCGATGACGACGGCCGCGCCGACGAACTCGTGTTTCTCGTCGACATGAAGCCCAAGGCCACTCAGACTTATACCATAGATCTGTCGAAAGAAATACGGGAGACCAATTTCACCCCCGGGACCAACGCCTACATCCGCCTCAACGACAAAAACAAGAAGCATCCCAAAATCCAGGCCATCGCCTTCCCCGGAGATGCCGACAACCGTCAGATGTATAGCAGCATCTACGGCCACGGCGCCGTACTCGAAGGTCTCTACAATGCCATAAGGGTATATATGGACAACCGACAGAGCGTCGACCTCTATGCCAAGAACACCCCGCGCCTCGAACTCGAGGAGACCGGCTTCTACACTACCCGCCAGCAACTCGAGCAGGGCTACGGACGCGACGTTCTCTGGGCCGGCACCTCCGTGGCACTCGGCTCTTTCAGAGGCTATCAGAATTCGACACCTGTGACTATTGACTCCGTCACCACCCGCTCGCAGCGAATCGTGACCACCGGCCCGGTCCGCTCCATCATTGAAATTTCCGACAGAGGCTGGATCTACAACGGTCGCCCGATTGAGATGCGCCAGCGCTACACCGTCTATGACCGCCACCGCGACTACGACGTCGAAATCAGGCTCACCGGCGCGCCTGACGACGCAGTCTTCTGCACCGGCGTCCAGAAACTCGCCCAGGACAACGAGGGCTTCATCACCACCGACGGCCTTGCAGGAAGCTGGGGCACAAATGTACCCGACAAGAACATGGCTGACATAAGCGACACTATCGGCCTCGGAATCTACGTCCCGGCCGCCAACCTTGCCTCTGTCAAGGAGGACGAGGTCAATTATCTGACCCTGCTCCGTCCCGACAGCAAGGGCATCATCAAATACAGCTTCACCTCCGGCGCCGTCCGCGACTCAGCGTCGCCCCACTCCGCCGACGAGTGGTTCGACTACCTGAAAAAATGGCAGAAACTTAAAGAAAACCCTGCAAAGATTAGTGTGAAGCATTGAATTTTCAAATAACTCTAAAAATCTTAATCCGTTACTCATGAACTTTTGCAATAAAAGCGCACTCATCACCGGCGTCACAGGGCAGGACGGCTCTTTCCTGGCCGAATTCCTGTTGGAAAAAGGCTATGACGTCCACGGAACTATCCGCCGCTCGTCGGTGGACTTCCGCGAGCGCATCGCCCACCTCGAGGGGCACGACCATTTCCACCTGCACTATGCCGACCTCGGCGACTCGATGTCGATAATGCAGGTAATCTCGAAGGTACGCCCTGACGAAATATACAATCTCGCGGCCCAAAGCCATGTGCAAGTGTCATTTGACGCCCCTGAGTATACGGCCAACGTCGACGCGACCGGCGTGCTGCGCATCCTCGAGGCCGTCCGCCTTTGTGGACTTGCTTCGACATGCCGCATCTACCAGGCATCGACTTCAGAGCTTTACGGCAAGGTCGAGGAGGTGCCTCAAAATGAAAAGACCCCCTTCCACCCCTACTCCCCCTACGCCGTTGCCAAGCTCTACGGCTTTTGGATTGTCAAGGAATATCGCGAGGCCTATAATATGTACTGCTGCTCCGGCATACTCTTCAACCACGAGTCAGAACGTCGTGGCGAGACCTTCGTGACCCGCAAGATAACCCTTGCAGCCGCACGCATCGCCCAGGGTAAGCAGGAAAGACTCTATCTCGGCAACCTATCCTCGCTCCGCGACTGGGGCTATGCCAAAGACTATGTGGAATGTATGTGGCTCATACTCCAGCAGCCCGAGGCCAACGACTATGTCATAGCCACCGGCGAGCAACACTCCGTCCGCGAGTTCTGCCTCCTCGCCTTCCGCCGCGCAGGAATCGAGCTTCGCTTCGAGGGTGAGGGCGCCAATGAGAAGGGTATCGACATAAAGACCGGCAAAGTTCTTGTGGAGGTCTCCCCCGACTTCTACCGCCCCACCGACGTGGTCAACCTTTGGGGCGACCCGACCAAGGCCAGGAAGCAGCTCGGCTGGGATCCGACCCGGAAGACCTCCTTCGAGCAGCTCGTCAACCTAATGGTCGACGCCGACATGGCCAAAGTCGCCGTAGAGCGCGCCGGCGACCACGTCCGCACCAACCTCGCGGAGTATCTTGAAAAAGGAATAGTAAAATAAGGTAAAAAGATTAGTTTTCAGACTAAAAAGCAATTCTTATATGGAAAAGAATTCTAAAATTTACGTTGCCGGACACCGCGGTATGGTTGGATCGGCTATTGTGCGCGAGCTGAAGCGCCAGGGCTACAATAATATCATCACCCGCACCCACAAACAGCTCAACCTCATCAACCAGCAGGCCGTCAACAAATTTTTCCAATCGGAAAAACCCGACTACGTCTTTCTTGCAGCCGCCAAGGTCGGCGGCATAGAGGCCAACTCATCAGCTCTCGCCGACTTCATGTATGACAACATGATGCTCGAGATGAACGTCATCAACGCCGCATGGAAAAACGGTGTCAAGAAACTCGAATTTCTCGGCTCCTCATGCATCTATCCCCGCATGGCCCCGCAGCCGATGCCTGAGTCCTGCCTCCTGACCTCTGAACTTGAAAAAACCAACGAGGCCTATGCCCTCGCAAAGATTTCAGGTCTGAAATACTGCGAATACCTCAACCGCCAGTACGGGACCGACTATATCTCCGTCATGCCTACCAACCTCTACGGCCCGAATGACAACTATCACCCCACCCACTCCCATGTCCTCCCCGCCCTCATCCGTCGTTTCCACGAAGCTAAAGAGCAGGGACTGGAAGAAGTCGTGTGCTGGGGCGACGGCTCGCCGCTGCGTGAGTTCCTCTATGTCGATGACCTCGCCAACCTCTGCGTCTTCCTTATGAACAACTATTCCGGCAATGAGACCGTCAACGCCGGCACAGGCAAGGAACTGACTATCAAAGAGCTTGCCGAGCTCGTGGCAAAGACCGTCGGCTACGAGGGTCGCATCGTATGGGATAGCAGCAAGCCCAACGGCACCCCCCGCAAGCTCCTCGACGTGAGCAAGGCTGCCGCGCTCGGCTGGACCTACAGCACAGAGCTTCCCGAAGGCATACGCCTCGCCTACGAGGACTTCCTCAATAATCCAATGCGAGCCGAAAGATAAGCCAAATAGCTACTTATAAATACATTATAACTCCGACCGTCACCGGTCGGAGTTTTTTATTTGCTTTTTTAAATATAAAAAATTACCTTTGTGGCGACAAAGGGGTGCGCGCCCGTCCACTCAAAGGGAGCGCTGAGATGATACCCTCCGAACCTGATGCGGTTAGTACCGCCGAAGGGATTGCAAAGGTCCGCGACCATTTTATAGACATGAATTTTTTTGTTAAAGCGGACTCTGTGTTCTTCACCTCTATCGCTTTGTCGTATATATTTATATATTTTTAACAAAAGCTATAGCGATGAGAACCTATTTCCCCACGCTCACCATAGCCGGCTCCGACTGTTCGGGAGGCGCCGGAATTCAGGCTGACACAAAGACCATGTCGGCCATAGGTTGCTACGCCATGTCGGTAATCACCTCTATTACTGCGCAGAACACTATTGGCGTGCGCTCGATAATGCCGGTCACTCCCTCAATCGTGGCCGACCAGATTGACATGGTCATGACCGACATCCCCCCGCTGGCGACAAAAATCGGCATGCTCTGCAATGCCGGGGTCACAGCCGCAGTTGCCGAGAGACTCGGGCACTACCGGCCGGCAAACCTGATAGTCGACCCCGTCATGGTGTCGACCTCAGGCTCGACACTCCTTGAAAAAGAAGCCGTGCAGCTGCTCATCGACAAAATATTCCCACTGTCGCTTCTCGTCACCCCAAACCGACGCGAAGCGGCAGCTCTTACCGGCGAAAGCGACCCGATGATGCAAATCAAGCGTTTCCACGAAATGTCATGTGCCAATGTCCTTATCAAAGGTGGTGACAGCGACAGGCAGGACTATAAAATCGACCTTCTGTCATTGAAAGATTCCGACGAGGTCATCGAGCTTAAAGCAGATGCAATCGACACCAGAAACACCCACGGCACCGGCTGCACGCTCTCGTCGGCCATTGCATCGTATCTCGCCCTCGGCAACGACCTGACCGACTCCGTCAGACTCGCCAAACTCTACATCACCCACGCCCTCGAAGAAAGCAGCTGGATCACTCTCGGCAAAGGGCGCGGCCCGGTCAACCATTTCTTCTCCCCCCGCAGGCTAAAAAATTATAATCCAAATAAACGACCGCAATGAAAGTCCGAATAAATCATGTCGAACTTGAACTGGCCGACAACGCCACCCTCCGGGATGCCCTTGACAAGAAAAACATTCCTGCTGCCGGAATTGCTACCGCTGTCAACGGAACAGTGGTTCCCGCCTCAGCCCGCAACACCCATCAGCTGGCCGACGGCGACGACATCGTAATCATCAAAGCTTTCTACGGAGGCTGAAAAACCAATTGCAGACACCATGTTGAGAATAGCCATAACGCCCGAGCATATCGACGAGAGCCGCGAGCACCTGAATGTCCGCGCAATTCTCGAAGCCGGTTGGAACAGGGTGCATCTGCGCCACCCTTCTGCCTCCCGAAGGGACATGCAGCGCCTCATCGAGGCAGTCCCCCAGGAGATGCACTCGCGCCTGGTGCTTCACGGGCACTTCGACCTATGCAATGACTTCAACCTCGGAGGGCTGCACCTCAACCGCCGCTGTCCGAAGCTTCCACCTCTATATAATGGTCCCTTCAGCCGCTCATGCCACACGATTGACGAAATATCAGAATGTCGGGAAGCATCCTACGTCACTCTCAGCCCTATCTTCGACAGCATTTCCAAGAGCGGCTACTCCTCAGCTTTCAATGCTTCAGAACTTAAAGCGCTTCATAGCATAAACACGCCTGTAATAGCCCTCGGAGGCGTTACTCCTGAACGCATCGAGGCTCTCAGTCGTTACAATTTCAGTGGCTTTGCCATGCTTGGCGCCCTTCCCTGGGGCAAAAGCCCCGACGAAATGCGTCGCTTCGCCGAATCAATACATTAAAAAATACCAATATAAACCCCACCCTCTCATGCTACAGTTTATTACCCACCCTTCCGACCGTTATTCGATAGCCGAAGAAGTACAGATGGTTCTCGAAGGAGGCTGCAAATGGATACAGCTCCGCCTTAAAGACGCTTCCGACGAAGAATTTCGTCAAACAGCGCTCGAAATCATCCCCCTCTGTAAGGAGAATGAGGCCTTCCTCGTATTTGACGACCGCGTAGAGCTTGCCAAAGAGATGTCGGTCCACGGCGTCCACCTCGGCAAGGATGACATGAATCCCCTGGTGGCGCGTGAGAATATGGGGCCTGAGGCCATAATCGGGTGCACGGCCAATACAGCCGCTGATATAATAGCTTTCCGTGGATGGGATGTCGACTATGTTGGACTCGGCCCCTTCCGCTATACGACCACAAAGTCAAAACTCTCACCGATAATTGGTCTTGACGGCTACCGAACCATAGTTGACGAGGTCCGCAAGACCGACATACTCATCCCCATTGTGGCAATAGGAGGAATTACACTCGAGGACATCCCCGCAATTATGGATACTGGCGTCAACGGCGTGGCTATGAGCGGCGCCATAATCAACGCCCCGGATCCTGTCGAATATACCCGTTCAGCAATTTCAGCACTCCGGGAAGCCTTCAAAAAAAGATAGTTCCAACAATACATATATAATATGAGTGACATTCTCACAATTGGTGGGAAGGACTTCAGTTCCCGACTATTCGTCGGGACGGGAAAGTTCTCCTCCAACAGTCTTATGCTCGAATCTATCATCGCCTCAGGCTCGCAGATGATAACAGTAGCAATGAAACGCATTGATATGCAGCGTGATGAAGAGGACGATATGCTCCGTCACATCAACCGGGAGCATGTGCAGTTCCTCCCGAACACGTCAGGTGTCCGCACTGCCGAGGAGGCTGTCCTTGCAGCCAACCTTGCCCGCGACTGCTTCGGGACCGACTTCATCAAGCTCGAGATCCACCCCGACCCGAAATACCTCATGCCCGACCCCGTAGAAACCCTCAAAGCAACCGAGATTCTTGCGCGACAGGGGTTCAAGGTCCTCCCCTACATTCAGGCCGACCCCGTCCTCTGCAAACGTCTCGAAGACGTCGGCACGGCTGCCGTAATGCCCCTCGGTGCGCCGATAGGCACTAACAAGGGTCTGAAGACCCGCGACTTCCTTGAAATAATCATCAATGAGAGCCTCGTGCCGGTAGTAGTCGACGCCGGACTTGGCGCACCCTCTCATGCTGCCGACGCAATGGAGATGGGAGCCGACGCCGTGCTGGTCAATACGGCTATTGCCGTAGCCGGCGACCCGGTCGAAATGGCCGTGGCCTTCAAACTCGCCGTGGAAGCAGGCCGCAAAGCCTACCTCGCCGGACTCGGAATCGTGTCAGACTCGGCTTCTGCCACAAGCCCCCTCACCGAGTTTCTAAATCTTTAAGAATCCACCAATCACTATCACAAAAATGGAAATCGAAAATATCAACGTCAACTCCTATCCGGGGTCTGAAAAAATATACATCGATGGAAAGTTGTATCCCGTAAAAGTGGCCATGCGGCGTGTCAACCTCACCCCCACAGTCAAGGTCATCAATGGCGAGAAAATCATCCGAAACAACGCCCCTGTATACGTCTACGACACAAGCGGTGTCTACACCGACCCGAATGTCAGAGTCAACATAAACGAGGGACTTCCCCGCCTGAGAGAGGAGTGGATTCGTGAGCGCGACGACCTCGAACATCTCCCGCACATCACATCTGACTACGGACGCATGCGCGAGGCCGACAAAAGCCTTGACCCGATACGCTTCAGCCACCGCTACGCGCCCCGCCGCGCCGCCGCAGGCCGGAAAATCACACAGATGGCACTCGCACGCCGCGGAATCATAACGCCTGAAATGGAGTATGTGGCAATCCGTGAAAACAACAATGCCGAGGCACTCGGTATCAAGAGCCACATCACCCCTGAGTTTGTCCGAGACGAGGTGGCCGCCGGGCGCGCCGTCATCCCGGCCAACATCAACCACCCCGAGGCCGAACCTATGATTATAGGCCGCAACTTCCTGGTCAAGCTCAACACCAATATCGGCAACTCAGCCCTTTCGTCGGGCATCGAGGAGGAAGTAAGCAAAGCCGTATGGAGCTGCTACTGGGGCGGCGACACGCTCATGGACCTCTCGACAGGCGACAACATTCACGAAACGCGCGAATGGATTATCCGCAACTGCCCCGTGCCGGTAGGAACAGTCCCCGTCTACCAGGCACTTGAAAAAGTCAACGGCAAGGTGGAGGACCTGACATGGGAAATATATCGCGACACACTGATTGAGCAGGCCGAGCAGGGAGTAGACTACTTCACTATCCACGCGGGAGCGCTCCGCGCCCATGCCGACATGGTGCAGGAACGACTAACGGGTATCGTCTCGCGCGGCGGCTCGATTATGACCCGCTGGGCAGTGATTCATGACCGGGAGAACTTCCTCTACACTCATTTCGATGAAATCTGCGAAATTCTTGCCGACTACGACGTGGCTGTCTCGCTCGGCGACGGTCTCCGACCGGGCTCGATACATGACGCCAACGACCGCTCGCAGTTCCTCGAACTCGACGTGCTCGGCGAGCTGACGGAAATCGCATGGAAACACAACGTACAGGTGCTGATTGAAGGCCCCGGACACGTCCCAATGCACAAAATCAAGGAAAACATGGAGCGACAGCTCGACAAATGCCATGAGGCGCCATTCTACACCCTCGGACCACTGACCACCGACATTGCTCCCGGCTACGACCATATCACCTCGGCAATCGGAGCCGCACAAATCGCATGGATGGGCACGGCGATGATATGCTATGTCACCCCCAAGGAACACCTCGCCCTACCGAATCTCGAAGATGTACGCAACGGTGTGATAACCTACAAGATTGCGGCTCATGCAGCCGACCTTGCCAAGGGGCATCCGGGAGCACAGGTGCGCGACGACGCCATGAGCAAAGCCAGATTTGAATTCCGCTGGAAAGATCAGTTCAACCTCTCGCTCGACCCCTCCCGCGCACGCCAATACTATGTCGAGAGCCACAAGGAGGATGACCACTTCTGCACCATGTGCGGCCCGAATTTCTGCGCGATGCGCATCACCCAGCAGCTCGTGGATGACTGTGTAAATTCCTAAGACATGTTTTCCAACGAATTAAGAAAGTATGACTGGGATGAGACCACGCGCTTCATCCAGTCGCGCACAGCCACCCACGTCGAGGCCGCCTTACGCAAGGCGCATCCGGGCATCGAGGATTTCATGGCACTCGTCTCACCAGCAGCAGAGCCGTACCTCGAACAGATGGCGCAGCTGAGCCACCGCTACACACTCGAGCGTTTCGGCAAGACAATCTCCATGTATATCCCAATGTATGTCTCAAACGCATGCACCAACCAGTGTGTCTACTGCGGATTCAACCATAACAACCCCTTCAAGCGCGTCACACTTACGATGGAGCAGGTCAAGGCTGAGTGCGAGGCCATCCGCCGGCTCGGCCCCTTCGAGAACCTGCTGATAGTCTCAGGCGAGTTCCCTACGCTCAACGGTGTCGACTACCTGGAACAGGTGCTTCACGTCTGCCGCCCCTACTTCAACAATCTTACCATAGAGGTGATGCCTATGAAGACCGAGAGCTATGCACGGCTCGTCGACAGCGGACTCAACGGCGTAGTGTGCTTCCAGGAGACATACAACAGGGCCAACTACAAGATGTATCACCCCAAGGGGATGAAGTCAATCTTTGACTGGCGTGTCGACGGCTTCGACCGAATGGGGCAGGCCGGAGTCCACAAAATCGGCATGGGAGTCCTAATCGGACTGGAGGACTG
The DNA here is from genome assembly GCA_910586665.1 of uncultured Duncaniella sp. Taxonomy (GTDB): domain Bacteria; phylum Bacteroidota; class Bacteroidia; order Bacteroidales; family Muribaculaceae; genus Duncaniella. The sequence goes on along the minus strand of CAJUIX010000018.1, from coordinate 24,763 downwards.
GCGCACCGACCTGACAATGCTCGCGCGCCACCTCCTCTACCTGCGCAAAAACTACTGGCGCACCCGCTACAGCGTCAACTTCCCACGCATGTGTCCGGCCGAGGGCGGCTACCAGCCGAAGGTTGTCATGAGTGACCGCGAGCTCGCCCAGGTCACCTTTGCCTTCCGCATCTTCGACCACGACGTCGACATCTCCTACTCTACCCGCGAGGAGCCGACATTCAGAGCCAATATGATGAAACTCGGAGTGACCTCCATGAGTGCCGGGAGCAAGACCGAGCCGGGAGGCTACGTCTCGACACCCGACGCACTGGAACAGTTCGAGGTATCCGACCCCCGCAGTCCCGAAGCAGTCGCCGCCGACATCCGCCAGCTCGGCTACGAGGCCGTCTGGAAAGACTGGGACAAGATATTCGACTGACAGAGAGGCAATCACACATCTTTTCAGAAAATTCTAAACTTTTTCATAGTACAATCATTTATAGTATATAAGGAATTTTATTAAAAACTCACATATATAACTTTTTTTCACTATGAAATCGTTTGGAAAAGGCTTATTCTGGATTGGATTTATCCTGTTGATGGGCGTCGTGATAGCCTATATGATCACCATGTTTGCAGGGGTGGTGGCCTTCGCTTCCTGGGTGACGGCACTGACGTTCTGCGGACTGATACTCGTCGGTGGAATATTCATGCTCGTCGGCCGCACATATGAGCGCAAGGGTGAGATGAAACACTTCATAACATCCGAGACAAAGGGCGCCCAGCAGTCAATAAATCCCCCTACCCCGCCACAGGTTTAAAACCATACCCGGTAAATCAAAAAGAATCGGGAGCCGCGTCAGAAATCATGACACGGCTCCCGCCTTCGTTTTTTAAAGCACCAAATCAGTATGCCAGGACATTCCAGAGGTCGTGGATGCGTTTCTCTGGATCCCATCTATTGTCAAAGGTCCATCGGGCAGTGACGACATGGAATTCCGGGGCCTCGTCGGAGCTCTTAAGGTTGTCAGCGAGCCATCCAGCGTCGCCACCTTCCCTGTGACAGTTGAAGAAATAGACTCTCTGTCCCCACGGGCAGGGGTCAAGCACCTTGTCGGTGTATGCGTAGCCGATATTCGAGTCAATTATTCGCTCCGAGAAGTTGCAATGGAGCAGGAAGAACTTCGAGTCATGGTGATAGCGGCCAAGTGGTGCCGGACGCTTCGAATCAAACTCGGACTCGGTGATGACGAGCTTCTTTGACTTGTCGCCGCGGCCGTCATGCCATATCAGCGCACGGCCATCGCCATAGAATTTGCACCGAGTGGCGTAGCACCAGCCTCGCGGACAGAGGAAATCAACTCCCGGACAACGGATGAAAAGGTCGGCATGGTAATACATGCCTCCCGAATTTGGCGCCCAAAGCGAAAGGGCGTCATTGCCGTCGGCCCAGACATTGCTGTTGATAACTATAGTGCGGGTGGCGCGACCGTAGATGGCCATCTGGTGGGTGGTGGTGTTCTCGACGGTGGTACCGTAGTTGTTATAGACCGTAAGTCCGCTTATCACACAGTCGTCAGCTCCCTCCTGGAGGACTATGACACCGTTGCCGACACGCTTGCCCCTATGCTCCTTCACAAGCTCATGTCCGTTGCGCTCTGCAAGGACGAGGATTGTGCTGTCGCGGTTCTCGCCGACAAGGACTATGTTGGGACGGTCAATAATCACCTTCTCATTATATCTGCCATTACGGATGAGGATTTTGAAGGGTTCGGCAGGCTGGTCTGGAGCCTTGGAGATAGCCGCCTGGATTGACTCTCCGGGGTTCACTACCGCGTCAAAATCCCCGATTGACACTGTCGGCTTGCGAAACATCTCTATGGTGCCGTTCTCATTGGCGCCCTTGCTCTTGAGATCGATATTGACCTTGTTATCCTTGTCATAAGCGGTAGCCCATTTATCATAGGCGGGATAAAGGAGGGCGGCAGTATTGTTGAACCAGCTGTAGCCGTTGCGACGCTCATGACCAATCTGCTCCAGGTGACGGCGAGGTACACCGTCGCGGTCGCAGACGTATGGCTCGCAGTATTCCAAATCATAGAAGCGCGCCCAGATAGGACCTGCGCCCGGCTCCTCGACAAGGCGGGTGTCGGCGCCCTTCTGGCCCTTACGGCCAACGCGCTTTACCTTGATACCTGTCAGCTTATACTTGTCGAACCATTTCATGGCTCCGTGGACGGCCCTCTTCACCCTGTCGTCTGGGTTCGGGAGCGACATGAGCAGGGCGACAATCGACGCACTTTCGCTTGAGCAGAACGAGGGCAGCTCGTAGGCTCTCGCCGGGGCGGGGGCAAGAGTCTCACGGTCATGCTGCTGACACCACACGGTCGGCTCTCCGTCACGGACAATCTGAGTGGCGAGTATGCAGTCGATGCCCTTGTCGAAAGACTCTGACAGACGCTTGCGCAACTGCTTGTCAGTCAGCTTGCCATTGAAAGGATACTCAGCCTCCATGATGTCACGGAAGAGGGTCAGGGTGTTGACCATAGCATTGTCATTATAGGTGATATGAATCTGATAGTCACGCATCTCAGGCCAGAACTGGGGCCAGCCACCATTTTCATACTGCCCCGACAGCAGATATTCCACACCACGGCGGAAGGAGTCGCGATACTTTACATCTCCCGTGGCCTGATAGAGCCTGGCGAGATACAGCATCTGCATAGAAGTGGCATTGTTGTCCGTCGTCGAGTCATTTTTTCGTCCGTACTCGGACTTCACGCGTGCTATGCCCTCCTCGGTCAGAGGGCTCACCATGTCGATATTCTTAGGCCAGCCGCCTGTGACGCGCTGGAAGAGCAGCACCTGGTCGCCGATGCGGCGCGCCTCGTCGGTCTTGAAAAATTCAGGATTCGTCTCGCGCAATGGATTGTGCCTCTTGCGCGGCTGCCCCCACATAGAGAGCAAGGTCAGTATCATACATAATGACAGGAAAATTCGTCGGGTCATGGCTATTGGTATGTTTAAGGTTGTTATTTTTTACAAATATACGGATTCTTAGATAAATATTATCACTATTCGAAGAGTTCAGACTATACATATCTCCCTATCAGCTCGCACAATATCGACGAGCATACAGAAAATCTGACGTATCCGGCAAAAATGCTCTGCAAACTTCCCGATAGCCAAAAAATGTTAATATTTCAACAGGCAAAAGCATATAAATTCAGCGGTCGGCATCAAAATAAATTGATGCCGACCGCTGCTTAGCGGATATATCCTACAGGGGATTAGAATTCAGCCTTGCCCGGAGTGCGGGGGAAGGGAATCACGTCGCGGATATTGGTCATGCCGGTCACGAAGAGCACAAGACGCTCGAAACCGAGTCCGAAACCTGAGTGGGGAACGGTGCCGAAGCGACGGGTGTCGAGATACCACCACATGTCCTTCATCGGGATACCGAGTTCCTCGATTCGGGCAAGGAGCTTGTCGTAGTTCTCCTCACGCTCAGAGCCACCAATGATTTCGCCGATATGGGGGAAGAGCACGTCCATAGCGCGGACAGTCTTTCCATCCTCGTTCTGCTTCATATAGAAGGCCTTGATTTCCTTGGGATAGTCAGTAAGGATTACAGGCTTCTTGAAATGCTCCTCGACGAGGTAGCGCTCATGCTCGCTCTGGAGGTCGGTGCCCCAGTGGACGGGAAACTCGAACTTTTTGCCGGATTCTTCAAGAATCTTGACACCCTCACCATAGCTGAGACGGACGAAGTCATTCTCGACAACGAATTTCAGACGGTCAACGAGGTCCTTGTCATACATCTCCTGAAGGAACATAATGTCATCAAGAGAATGATCAAGGGCATAGTTGATACAGTACTTCACGAATTCCTCGGCGAGGTCCATGTTGTCGGTGATGTCATAAAAAGCCATTTCAGGCTCAATCATCCAGAATTCCGACAGGTGGCGCGGAGTGTTGGAGTTCTCAGCGCGGAAGGTCGGGCCGAAGGTGTAAATCTGACCGAGGGCTGTAGCACCAAGCTCGCCTTCAAGCTGGCCCGAAACTGTCAGGGCGGTGGGTTTGCCGAAGAAGTCCTGACTGTAGTCGGTCTTTCCGGCCTCATCCTTGGGAAGATTGTTGAGGTCGAGAGTGGTCACCTGGAACATGGCGCCTGCACCCTCGCAGTCACTCGCTGTGATGAGCGGGGTGTGGAGATACTGGAAGCCGCGCTCGTTGAAGAATTTGTGGATTGCGAAAGCAAGCGTGCTACGCACACGGAGCACGGCACCGAATGTGTTGGTGCGGGGGCGCAGGTGGGCGATTTCACGCAAGAATTCAAGTGTGTGGCCCTTCTTCTGAAGGGGATAGGCCTCGACATCGGCAGTGCCGTAGACGAGGAGGCTCTCAGCCTGGACCTCGCATGTCTGGCCCTTGCCTTGCGACTCGACAAGTATGCCTTTGACGCAGAGGCTCGAGCCGGTTGTCACCGGCTTGAGCTCCTCGTCGCTGAACTTTGCCATATCGAAGACGATCTGGATATTCTTGATAGTCGAACCGTCATTAAGCTGGACAAACTGAACGTGTTTGTTGCCACGGCGGGTGCGAACCCAGCCTTTAGCCTCGACCTCGGTACCAATCAGTGCCGGGTCCTTGAGCAGATCGACGACTTTAGTCCTTTTCATTTGCAAGTTGGATAATATGATATAAGATCTTTATATATTTTTTATTCGAAAGAACCCATCTTCAGGAAGTTGACCTCCTCCTGAGTAAGATAGCGCCAGCGTCCGCGGGGAAGGTTCTTCTTTGTGAGGCCTGCGAAGTATACACGGTCAAGCTTGGTGACGTGGTAGCCGAGGCTTTCGAAGATACGGCGCACGATTCGGTTGCGGCCTGAGTGGATTTCGATACCTGCCTGGTTGCGGTCGGTATCGGTGGCGTAGGAGATTGCATCGGCATGGATGGGGCCATCCTCAAGCTCGATGCCGTCGGCTATGCGCTGCATATCCTCCTCGGCGATATCCTTGTCGGTCCAGACGTGGTAGATTTTCTTCTTCACGAACTTCGGGTGAGTGAGCTTCGAGGCGAGGTCACCGTCGTTGGTAAGAAGGAGCACGCCGGTAGTGTTGCGGTCGAGACGGCCCACGGGGTAGATGCGCTCCTCGCATGCACCCTTGACAAGGTCCATCACGGTAAGACGGCCGTTGGGATCATCGCTTGTGGTCACGCAGTCCTTCGGCTTGTTGAGAAGGATGTAGCACTTGCTCTCAAGTGTGACAACCTTGTCGTTATACTCGACGACGTCATTGTGCGAAATCTTGGTGCCCAACTCGGTCACGACATTGCCGTTGACCTTGATCAGGCCCTGCTGGATAAACTCATCGGCCTCGCGACGGGAACAGAGTCCGGCGTTAGCCATGAACTTGTTGAGACGAATCTGCTCGTTGGGATCGGGCACGGGTACCTCATACTCGATTCGACGGGGACGCGGAGTGAAGCTGCGGCCACCCTGCGGCATACCATACTGGTTCTGACGGGGCCCCTGCTTCTTGAAACCACCCTGACGATTGTTGAAACCGCCCTGGCGGTTGTTGTTGTAGCCACCCTGGCGATTGTTGTTGTAGCCGCCCTGACGGTTGTTGTTATAGCCGCCCTGCTGGCGGTTCTGGCCGTAGGCTCCCTGCT
>CAJUIX010000018.1:0-18999 GCA_910586665.1 uncultured Duncaniella sp. | reverse complement strand
GGCGATTATTGTTGTAGCCACCCTGGCGGTTGTTGTTGTAGCCGCCCTGACGGTTTTGGCCGTAGGCTCCCTGCTGGCGATTATTGTTGTAGCCACCCTGGCGGTTGTTGTTGTAGCCGCCCTGACGGTTGTTATAATGATTACCATTGTTGTAACCGCCCTGGTTGTTGTAGCGGTTATATGACTGGCGGGGCTGATAGCCGCCTGTATTCTCACCATCAGTTGCTGCAGTTGCAGTACCTTCTGCCTGGCTCTGCGGCTCGCCTTCGAGCTGCTGCGCCTGCTGACGGGGCTGGTAGTTGTTGTTATATCGGTTGTTGTAACGGTTGTTGCCGTAACCTCCCTGATTATTATAGCGGTTGTTGCCATAACCTCCCTGACGGTTGTTGTTGTAGGGACGGGGCTGGTATGGACGGTTGTTACCGTACGAATTATAAGTTCCCTGATGACGTTCCTGAGATTCAGAATAATGGCCTCCCTCCTGTGTGTTGAAGTCACTGCTCTCGCTACGGTTTTCGGCACTGTCTGAATTCACCGGGCGCACTCCTATGCGCGGGCGCTTGCTTTTCTTTTCGTTGCTGTCCATGAATGATGTTAATTTTTGAGTTGAGATACTTGTTTGTTAGTGTACATGCCTCGCGGCTGTCGTTACGGTTGTTTTGTTGTCTTTTGCTTAATGAATAAGCAGGATGTTTTTAATGGTTAACTGGTTGATAAATTATTGATTAATGAACCCAAATTATTCCTATCGGATATAGTTGGACTGCCGGCGCCTTGCCGGCTCTCAACTAAAGTGCAAATTTAGGAAATATTTTTATTTTTTCCTATATAAGATTCATGAAATTTAGCTTTAAAATTTAGCAAATTCAGCTAAAAACTATCAATAAGTTCGGCTAAAACTATCAATAATTTCAACTAAAAACCACAGTCTTGTTGTTATAGGTCAGAATCTTGCGCTGTATGTGCTTCTCGACGGCCCGTGAAAGGACTATCTTTTCAAGATCACGACCCTTCTTCACAAGCTCGTCAATGGTGTCCTTATGGCTGATACGCGCCACATCCTGCTCGATAATCGGACCGGCGTCAAGGTCGGCCGTGACATAGTGGCTGGTCGCGCCGATGAGCTTCACACCGCGCTCGTAGGCCTGGTGATAGGGCTTGGCTCCGACGAAGGCGGGGAGGAAGGAATGGTGGATGTTGATTATGCGGTTGGGGTAGCGCTTGATGAAATCCTCCGAGAGCACCTGCATATAGCGGGCAAGGACGATGAAGTCAACGCCGTAGCGGTCAAGGATTTCAAATTCCTTCTGCTCCATCTCGGCCTTGTTGTCGCGATTGACAGGGATGTGCTCGAATGGTATGCCGAACTGCCGTCCGGCCACTGCGAGGTCGGGGTGATTGCTTATGATCACCGGAATGTCGACATCCCACTCCCCTGCCACATAGCGCGCGAGCATGTCATAGAGACAGTGTGACATCTTGCTCACGAAGATGGCCATCTTCTGCCTGCGCTTTGAGAAACTGATGCGGTATGTAAGCTCGTAACGTTGCGCATAGAGAGTGTTGAAGTATTCGTCAATCTTCTCAGACGGGATAAGGAAATCCTCAAGCTCCCACTCCACACGCATGTAAAAAATACCGTTCACACGGTCCACATACTGGTCAAGATAGATGATATTACCGCGATTGGTGGTAATAAATTCTGTGATTACAGCTATGATTCCCGGCTGGTCGGGACAGTGCATCCTCAGAATCGCGGTAGGTTTCTTTTTTCTCTCCACTTTGTTTTTGGGTTACGTTGTGTAAATAACTGATGAACTTTAATTAGCTTTTTTCTGATTTTTGTGCAAAAATAGTTATTTTTTGATATTATGCCAAATATTGTGATTGTTCGTTAGCCCAAGCCTATACTTTTCTTAACATTTTCAATAAAAAGAACCGAAGGAGCGCCGGCGGCGTGGGCAGCCGGTGCTCCTTCGGTTTAATAAATTATATACAATACCTTACTTGGTCCTGGCAAGAATGAGGGCCGAGCGCGGAGCCACAGTCATATTGCCACCCTTGGAACTGCCGAGGCCGTCAGCCTTGATTTTGCCATCCTCGGCTACGATAATCCAGTCACCCTTAGCGATTTTTACATTGCGGGAATCGTCTGAGCCGTTGAACACGAGCTTGATTTCCTTCCAGCTGTCGCCATTGGCGTTGTCGACAAGCGAGTAGGAGATAAGATTAGGCTCGCTGAGCTTGTCGAATTTCAGATGCTTTGCCACATCTTCTGTCGTCGCCATGCGGAAGGCGGGGTGCGCCTTGCGGAGCTTGATTAGTTCTTTGTAGTACTCATACTGGTCGGCATTGTCTTGCTTGAGGCTCCAGTCGATGGCGTTGATTGAGTCAGGTGACTTGTAGGAATTGTGCACACCCTTCTTGTCGCGGAAGATTTCCTCGCCGGCAAAGATGAAGGGGGTGCCCTGAGAGGTAAGAACAATTGTCTGAGCCAGACGGGCAGCGCGCTGGCGCTCGGCCTCGGTGGCGTCAGGCATGGATTTGCGCAGTTTGTCGGTCAGCATCAGGTCGTCGTGACATGAGACGTAGTTGATAATCTGAGTCGGGGCGGCGGCGTAGGGGAACTTTGAATTGTTGCCCTTACTGTAGTCAACCTGCGGGTGGGCGGTAGCGCCGACGATGCCGATTTTCACAGTCTCCTCGAGGCCAGGCTTGCCGGTGGCGAAGCCACGGTCGGCGGCATCGGTATAATGACCCTTGATTGCATCACGGATGTCGTCGCTGAACACTGCGACATCGGGCATCTTGGCCACATTCTCCTTCAAAGCCCGCTTCTCGACAGGAAGGGGGGAGTCGCCTGCCGTCCAACCCTCGCCATAGACGAAAATATTAGGATTGATTTCTTTAAGCGCGGCTGTGACAGCGTTCATCGTCTCGATGTCATGTATGGCCATAAGGTCGAAACGGAAACCGTCGATATGATACTCCTTGGCCCAGTATTTCACTGAATTAACAATGAAATCACGCATCTGTTGGCGCTCTGAGGCAGTCTCATTGCCGCAGCCGGAGGCATCGCTGTAGGAACCGTCGGGACGATGACGATAGTAATATCCGGGAGCGGTCAGCGAGAAGTTGGAGTCGTCATTGTTGGCCGTGTGGTTATAGACCACGTCCATGATAACGCCTATGCCGTTGTCATGCAGATTTTTGACCATCTCCTTCATCTCGGTAATCCTTACAGCGGGTTCGGCGGGGTTGGTGGAGTAGGAACCCTCAGGGGCATTATAGTTATACGGGTCATAGCCCCAGTTGTAGCCATTAGAAGGGAGGTTTGACTCGTCGATACTGTTGTAGTCATAGGAAGGAAGGATGTGGACGTGAGTCACTCCGAGGTCCTTAAGGTGGTCAATACCTGTGGCGTCACCCTGGCCGTTGGTGGTAGCTGGTTCTGTAAGGGCAAGAAACTTACCCTTGTTGACGATTCCCGAAGTGGGGTGCTGAGAGAAATCACGATGGTGCATCTCATAAATCACGGCATCATTGATGTGGGAAATGGCTGGACCCTTGTCGTTCTGCCAGCCTTCCGGGTCGGTGGCATCGAGGTCGATGATTGCTGCACGGTGGCCGTTGGTGCCGACAGCCTTCGCCCATACGCCCGGAGTCTCTGCAAGCCACTTACCCTTGTCGAGAATCGAGAAGGTGTAGAACTTGCCATATAGTTTCTCGGGCACACTTGCCACCCACGTCCCGTTTTCGGCGTGGGTCATGGCAATAGTGTCGGTAGCGGCGCTGTTGCGGTCGGTCGGATAGATCATCACCCTCGCGCCCTCTGCGGCAGGCGACCACAGGCGCCAATGTGTCCCCTTGTTGTCCACTTTGAGTTCGAGATCGTCACCATTGTATGTAGGATAGGTGAGATAGGCGGCATCAACATTCTGAGCCGAAGCAGCCGAGGCTGCACTTAGAGCAAGCATTGCCACAATGGATAATCCTTGGTTCATAATTTTAGAAAGGTAGTTAAAAAATGAAAAGAATCGGGGGTTGTATACCCCCGATATTGTAAGTATGAAAAAATAAAAATCGTTCAGTCTTATATGTATGATTCCGCCTCTAAAATCAGTCGACCTCTATCACGAGATAGTTCGACAGCTGCCAGAATTTTTCAGGATTGGTAATCTTGATGACCTTCTGTCCGTTCTGGTCGACAATCTGATATGAATCCTTGGGCTGCGAGGTCTTGATTTTAGCCTTGTTGCTGTGAGTGGGAATCTCTGTGAGTGTGCGGCGGTCGGCAGAGGTGAAATAGCTCATGTCGAAGTCGCCCTTCATCACCTTGGTCTTGCGGAGGAAGCCTGATTCGAGGATTTTCTTTGCCTTCAGTTCCTTGCCGGTGCCCACGGCATAATATACGGTGTTAAGCTCGTTGGCCGCTGCGATGGCTGCTTCCTCGGCTGCCTCCTTCTGGGCACGCTCTTCTGTAAGGTCGGTCGAAAGTGAGTCCTTGACAGTGTTGAGATTGGTGACAGCGGCGCTCAGCTCCTCAATCTTGATATTCGCGCTCGCGAGCTGGTTGGTTAGGGTGCCGATTTCGGTCTGCTGCTCTGCAATCTGGGCTTTGAGATTGGAGATAGTGCGTTTGAGTGTGGTAGCTTCTCCGCTTGTGTTGGATAGTCTCTTCTCGAGTTCATCCAGACGCTGGCGGCGCTCCTGGAGGGCCTGCTGTATGGCTATCATATCATTTTTAATCTGCTCCTTGCGTGAGGCCGATTCGCCAAGCGCACCCGGAGTAGAGATAATTTTTTCGAGATCCTTAATCTGGCTCATGCCGTCGGAGATGTCATTCACGAGGACGAGGAGGCTGTCCTGTGTGGCGAGAGTCTCTCTCAAATCACCCTTAAGCTGTTCGTTCTGGGCTTCTGCCTCACGAAGTTTACCTCCGTTACAAGCACTTAGAATAGCAGTCGCGATGACTGCGATGGTTGCAATCTTTTTCATAAAATTCAATAGTTGATGTGATTCTGTTTAAGCATCTTTAAATTTATTCTTATGAACTTTAGGTCCGGCACCCTCCTGGGCACCTATAACTATAACAATTTCTCCGCGCGCTTGGTTCTCGCCAAAAAATTTCACGAGTTCTTCGAGCGTTCCGTTGACGGTCGTGTTGTGGAGTTTCGAAATCTCGCGCGACACGGAGCATTGGCGCGTCGGGCCGCAGGCCTCGGCAAGCTGTTCGAGCGTCTTTACGAGTCTCAGAGGTGATTCGTAGACTATAGATGTGCAGTCGCTCGCAGCAATTTTTTCGATACGCGTCTGACGCCCCTTCTTCGGGGGCAGGAAGCCCTCGAAAGTAAAGCGGTCGGTCGGCAGACCCGAATTGACAAGCGCAGGGACAAAGGCCGTCGCCCCGGGGAGGGTCTCGACCTCGATATTCTCACGACGGCACTCACGGGTGAGCAGGAAGCCCGGATCACTTATGCCGGGAGTGCCCGCGTCGGAGATAAGTGCCACGGTCTCCCCGGCCAGCAACTGCTCGATGATAGGGCGGACAGTCGAATGTTCATTAAACTTGTGGTGGCTCGAACAAGGAGTGGTGATGTCGAAATTACGCAGGAGCACTCCCGACGTGCGGGTGTCCTCCGCATAGATTCGGTCACACGACTTCAGCACCTCGACGGCGCGGGGCGTCATGTCGGCCATGTTACCTACAGGGGTCGGAACAATGTAAAGTTTACCCATTGGAATTATCAGTAATCAGAAATCCGGCGGAAGTTTCAGAAATGCTTGGCAACGACAGCCATGAACTCCTTCACTTCTTCCTTGTCGGAATCCCAGCAGAGGTCATTGTAGAAATAATCCTCGGCCTCTTCCATGTTTGACATCGTGCCTATCACTTCGAGTGTCTCCTTAAACTCCTCGTCGGAATTTCTGAACAGCTCGCGACGGAAGCGGAAACGATCATTGAGAGTGAAGGCCTTTGATATATCGGCTGCGCGCTCACGGGCGAGTCTTTCCTCGAGAGTAGGCTGGACATCACTACCAAGAGTGTCATTGACGGTAGGAGCCATATCGGCATCTCCCCTCTCCTCTTCGAGGGCGCTCTCGGCTACGGCCTCCTCAGCGGCAACCTCCTCATTGGTCTTAGTTTCGACCACGGGAGCCTCCTGAGCCATCGCTGCCGGGGTCGCCGCCGGAGCCTCGACCGGGGCGGTTTCAGCGGGGACAACGGTCTTCAGCACCGGTGCTACGGGTGCCGGCGGGATGACCGATGCACCCTTGAGCCCTTCGAGCAGCTTCTCGGCCTTCGAAATCAAAAGCTGTTTCATTTCCGGGGCTGCCTCATCACCTCTGTTGATGTGGAGCATCAACAATCCCTCTATCTCGTATGCCAGATTCAGCAGTCCTGTCATGTCGTTATTCATAATTATATATCTGTTTCTTGTGTGATTGCTATCTCTTCTGTTTGATTTTGAGATTGCAAACTTACATTAATTTTTTCTAATAACAAACGCTCTATATCTTTTTTCAAGGTGGCGCGGCTGCATCTGAAGTTATTGACAATAAATACAATCAGATGTGTCGGATAACCATCCTCATCGAAGAGATAGCCGCCATAGCTCTGCACACCCTTCATCGAGCCGGTCTTCATGGCCACGCGTCCGGCAAGCGGTGTCTCTACAAGGAAATTCTTCATCGTCCCGTCGAATCCAGCGCGGGGGAAGAGAGAGGTGTAGTCCCGGCCGAAGAGGTCGCGTGACATATAGCCATAGACGTCGCCCAGGAAACGCGCCGTGAGGCGGTTATCTCTCGACAGCCCGCTTCCGTCCTTGATTTCGACACCGTGTGGGCTGATTCCGGCCATAGTCCATACGGCAAGTTCCTCGCTTATGGCGTCATTACGGGTTCCACCTGGCGAAATGGCCCGGAGCATCCCTTCGGCCATAAGATTGTCGGAGCGGAACATCAGACTGCGCATAATTTGGGCAAAGACAGGCGACTTGTGCTCATATATTATATGTGTGACATCCGATGCGCGGACACTAAGGTTCTCCACCTTGATGCCGCACTCCTTGAGGGTCGCCGTAATCTCATGACCCATGACCTTTGAGGGATAAGGGGTGGCAAAGTTATCACTCAGCCCCCTGCGGGGGTTGCCACTGACAATGAACGTCTCAGAGCCGTCCTTACGGTCGATTTTAACACCGCGACGCCCGGGCTGCACATACTTGAATTTCAAATCGGGCACGAAAGGGACGGTCTGCTTCGAAGGGAGACGCAGACGGAAACGGTTGTCTCTGAAATTAGCCCCTTGCAGACGCGCGCCATAGTACCAGGGTATGTCCTCGTCCATCCAGCCGGGAGGGGTGGTGGCGTCAGCAAAATCCGACTCGTCGACAATCACCTTTCCCCTTATGCTTTTCACCCCGAGACGTTTCACTCCGGCAACAATACTGTCGGCAAAACCTTGGGACTCAGGGAAGAATTGAGACTCTATGGTAGGGTCGCCGCATACTTTGACCACAATATTGCCGTCGAGCACACTGTCGCGTATCGTCCCGGCAGCATAGACAGGCGTAACGAAGCGTTCAGCCGTATCTGCAAGGTTAAGCATTGACGCGACTGTCACCGACTTCATGACTGAAGCCGGAATCAGCGGTCGGTCTATATTCTCGGCCACGATATCACGGCCGAAGCGCAGGTCTCGTATAAGAATCGCGGTTCGTAGTGTATCCAGACCATTGACTTTTAGCGGAAAGGCGTAGGTGACGGATGATAAGCCTATTATGAAAGAGAGGATGACGGCACGCAATGACACACGCGCTCTCATCACTTGACAAACTGAAGGTGGTCCATCATTACATAGCAGAACGGACGCTCGCCCACCTGCCTGAAACCTATACTTTCGTAAAGTCTGCGTGCGCGGGTGTTGTCCTTGTCCACGAGCAGCCCGGCAGGCTTGCCGATTGAAGCCGCCCTGTCAATCATGGCCTTCAGCAGCTCGGAAGCGATGCCGCGTCCGCGGTAAGCAGGGTCGACGGCGAGGGTGTCGAGATAGAATTCGTCCGCATCAGTCTCATCCTCGACATTTTCAAGGTTCTTGCCAAGACTTTTCTCGACCTCTTCAAAAAATGCCTTACGAAGCTCATGGAGCGTGGCTCCGTCATAGCCGACACAGACTCCGACAGTCTCACCCTCATCATTAACCGCCGCAAGAGTATTCAGATAGCTATACTGGCTGTCCTCCCTCTCGGCAAGACGGGTGAAAAGTTTCTCTACATCTTCAAGCGAGTGCGCCTCTCCTGCCAGATTATGGCAGATTTCATCGCCGACCGCGGCCATGATAGAGCGGGCGATGAAGGGAGCGTCTTCAATTCGTGCGTTTTGTATATTCATTTCTTATATGTTAAAATTTTATGACCATCAAGGGTCTCGATATTTGGAATAATCTCTGTTTGCGGCAAAACCGGGGCCTTGATTCTGCCATTAATATTTTCGGACGATACTTCAACCCTTATCTCGTCCCACAAATCCTCGGCAAGGAATGATTTCAGGACCTCTGCGCCTCCTTCGACGAGAACGGAGGTGACATTGCGCTCATAAAGACGTGTCATCACATCGCTGAGACTGTCGTAGTCTGACATGACGAGCGTCTCCCCCTCCACGAAGAGCGCCATATCGCGGCTGACGCGCCCGCGGCGGTCGAGAATGACTTTGATAGGCGACTTCCCCGCATAGTTTCGGGTAGTCAGAGTCGGATTATCGGCCAAAGCCGTGCCGCTGCCTATCAGTATGGCATCGTGCATAGCCCTGAGCTTATGGACGGCTACCGCCGTGACGGCTGTCGATATATGCCCGTCAATGAATCCGTCGGCACTCTGCGCCCACTTCAGCGTGACGTATGGCCTGCAAAGTCCATGCGCGGTCATAAACTTGCGGTTCAGCTCCCGGCACTCTTTTTCAAGGACGCCGACAGCGACTTCCACCCCGGCCTCCTCCAGTCGGGCTACTCCGCGCCCCGAAACCTTGGCAAAGGGATCGAGCGTACCTACTACCACGCGGGGGATTCCCATGCTGACTATCAGTTCGGCGCAGGGGGGTGTCTTGCCATAGTGCGAGCAGGGCTCGAGCGTCACATACATTGTCGAATCCTTCAGCATAGACTTGTCACTGACGGAAGCGACAGCATTGACCTCGGCATGTCCCTCGCCACAACGGCGATGCCACCCCTCCCCTATGATCCGGCCCGAGGCATCCACTATGACCGCGCCGACCATAGGGTTGGGCGAGGCGTCAAGCTCGCCGTGACGGGCAAGCTCGAGAGCCCGCTGCATATATCTTTCGTCAATCCGCATCAGGTTCAATCCAGTCGCCGTTGGCCTTTATCAGTTCGACAAGGCGCCCTATGGCCTCCTCTGTCGGAATATTCTTTTCGATACACTCCTTCCCCTTGTAGAGACTGATGCGTCCCACTCCGGCGCCGACGTAGCCATAGTCAGCATCGGCCATTTCGCCCGGGCCGTTAACAATACACCCCATGACGCCTATTTTCAAACCTTTGAGGTGTGACGTAGCGGCCTTGATGTCGCGCAGGGTCGACTGGAGGTCGTATAGAGTGCGTCCGCAGCCGGGACAGGATATAAATTCTGTCTTTGATATGCGTTGGCGGGTGGCCTGGAGGATATTGAGTGAAATCTCCGAGAGGCGGCGCTCGTCGAGCGTCTCCGACTCAATCCAAACACCGTCGGCAAAACCGGCGAGCAGCAGTGAGCCAAGCTCAATCGAAGCTGCAATCACCATCTCCTCCTCGCTCTTCTTAGCATAGTCGCGATGTAGGACGACAGGGTTTTCAAGCCCACGGTTCATCATCGAGAAGATGAAATTCTTTATATGGCCTATCGCGTTAGGGTCATTGGAGCCTACGACCACAACCTTAGCCGGATTGGCGGCAATAGTGGCTGCAAGTTCATCGGAAAGCCCCTCTTCGGCGAGCACCCTCACGGCGTCGGACAGCTCCGAAGCCTTGATGTCGAGGCCCACCACCTGCGGCACCCTGTCGGCCCAGCGGCTCTTGCGGCGCGAAGGAGTGAAACAGTCGTAGCCCGACGGAAGTTCGGCCATGTCAATGGCCCTACCATCTTTCAGACTGTCAATAAATTTGACAATCGAGGCTGCAACAGGGATTTCACATTCAGGCTCCTCGCTGAGCGACACGCGGATAGTGTCACCGATACCGTCGGCAAGCAGCGAGCCTATGCCGACAGCCGACTTCACTCTTCCGTCCTCGGCGTCGCCGGCCTCCGTCACTCCGAGGTGGAGCGGGAAGTGCATGTCCTCGCTATCCATAGCGGCCACGAGGCGGCGCACTGTCTCAACCATCACACAGACATTGGAGGCCTTGATAGATATAACCACGTCGCGGAAGTCATGCTTGAGGCATACACGCAGGAATTCCATAGCGCTCTCGACCATGCCTGCCGGGGTGTCGCCGTAGCGGCTCATAATGCGGTCGGAGAGCGAACCGTGGTTCACACCGATGCGCAATGCCGTCCCGTGTTCACGACATATGTCGAGCAGAGGCAAGAGTCCCTCCTCGATCTTCTGTATCTCCGATGCATACTCCTCGTCGGTGTATTCAATTTTCTTGAACACACGTCCTGGATCGACAAAGTTGCCCGGATTGATGCGCACCTTCTCCACTCTCGACGCGGCGGCAAAGGCTGCGCGTGGATTGAAGTGAATGTCGGCAACCAGCGGGGTGTCGACACCGTCGGCCCGCAGACGGGCCGAAATCTCGGCAAGGTTCTCGGCCTCGCGCACCCCCTGCGCGGTCAGACGGACAATCTCACCGCCCGCGTCGACTATGCGCTTAATCTGTGCGACAGAGCCGTCAGTGTCCATCGTGCTCGTAGAGGTCATGGACTGGAGACGCACAGGATTGTCACCGCCAAGCTCCACCCGGCCTACTCTGACAGGCCAGGTGGGACGGCGCTTATAGTTTAAGTTAAGGCTGTCAGCCATACTTCTATTCATTTTATTTCTTCAATCAACCTTGAAATCATATTTCAAAGCCTTCAGCTCCTCATTGGCATTGACAATCTTCTGCGACAGGGTGGAGCGATAGGCCTTGAAACGGGCTGCAAGCCCGGAATCGCCGATGGCGAGAATCTGGACTGCGGTCACGGCTGCGTTAAGCCCGGCATTGATACCGACGGTGGCGACAGATATACCCGGAGGCATCTGGACGATTGAATAGAGAGCGTCGACGCCGTCAAGGGTCGAGTTGATAGGTATACCGATTACAGGCAGCGGAGTCATGGCCGCAATCACACCCGGAAGGGCGGCTGCCATACCTGCGGCCGCGATAATCACCTTGATACCGCGCTCCTCGGCTCCGCGTGCGAAGCTCTCCACCTCCGCAGGCGTGCGATGAGCCGACAGGGCGTGCATCTCAAAGGGCACTTCCATTTGATTGAGAAAATCAGCAGCCTTCTTCAATATGGGAAGATCGCTGGTGCTCCCCATGATAATACTCACTGTTGGTTTCATGATTTCTATAATTGGTTAAATATATAAAATATTACTATTGAAAGTCTATTGATTTTAATGAATCATAGACAGAAGATATACACATATGAATCCGTTGGCACATCCGGCGATAACCTGCCAGAGGGTGTGGCGTCCGAGGTATACACGCGTTGTCATCACGAGTCCGGCGGCAATTATTACAGCCGACAGCCATACGTTCATGTTGAAAAGCGCATAGTGCGAGGCGACTATTCTGAACATGAGGGCGACGAGGCCACCCATAGCCGCGCCGTGGGCACTGATTTTCCACCAACGGTTGACGACGGTGTTTATCCCTGTGGCCACAGCAGCGCCGGCGAAGAACATTGGCAGCCAGAAGGGGGCGTTGGCCTTGTAGAAAAAGAAACTACAGCCGGCATAGCAGAGTATGACAACAGCATAGGGCACCAGGCGCTCGGTGCGCTCGTTGAGTCCCGGATCCTTGATGGAACCTGAGCGATAAAGAGCAATGATTACCGACACCGGCACCAGGCAGGTTATCACAAAGGTGATTCCGACAGCCGTCCAAAGCAGGTTGACCGGCAGAAGCCGCAGTATGGTCAGGAAGGCGACGAGAATCATTCCGTAGGTCGGAACGAGCAGCGGCGAAAATATGGCCGACAGTATTTCTGAAAATTTCTTCATATAATGATAACAACCGAGATTGCCATTTTATTTTATAGCCGGGTGATGTTTAATCCGAAGGCCTAAATCTTTTTTCTAAGACGCGCGACCGGGATACCGATGCGCTCACGATACTTGGCCACCGTGCGGCGGGCTATCTCATAGCCCTTTTCAGCCAGCAGTTTCATCAGCGTATCGTCGCTCAGCGGATGCTGCGGGTCCTCACTTTCAACCAATTCCCTGATGGCCGCGAGAATCTCCCTCGAAGAAGCCTCGTCGTCAACACCCACGCGCTCGTTGAAGAAAAATTTCAACGGATAGATGCCTCCCGGCGTGGCCACATACTTTCCGGCTGTGGCCCGTGATATGACTGAAAGGTCATATCCGGTCTCACGCGCCACATCTTTTAATATCATCGGGCGCAGGCTGCTATCATCGTCGCTCATGAAAAAATCATGCTGCAGTTTGACGATAGCCGACATGACACGGTAGAGCGTCTGCTGGCGTAGTTTGAGGAGGCCGATAAACTCCGTGGCATCCTCCTTCTTACGATAGATGAAGCTCTCCGCCTCCTTGCGTCCCCTCGCGCTCTCACCGTCGATGAATCCGGCTCCGTCACTCACGAAGCTTTTCTCTATGGCGAGGTCAGGGATGTTGTTGACAAGGGTGAGCGTGAGGCTGTCGCCGTCCGTCTCCACAATGAAATCAGGGATTATGTGTCGGGATTTCACATCTGCCTCACTGTCGCCGACAGCGCTCCCCGGCTTGGGATTGAGTGAACGAATCACCTCGACAGCGTCCTTCAACTGATCCTTATCTAAGCCGAGCATTGAGGCGAGACGGTCAAAATGTTTCAACGAGAACAGGTCGAAGTAGTGCTCCACTATTTCGAGCGCGGTCTTACGAGCCGGAGTGGGTTCGAGGCGCTTCAACTGCAACGCGAGGCAGTCGCGAAGGTCAAAGGCACAGACCCCGGGAGGGTCAAGCGCCCTGACACGCCTGACCACAGCGCGCAAATGCTCCATGTCAATATCAATGCCTGCATTTATGGCAAGGTCATCGAGAATCTGCACCAGGGTGCGCGTCAGATAGCCGTTATCATCAATATTTCCAATGACATATCCGGCAATCTTATAGTCGAGAGGGCTTATATCTGTCTCTGAGAGCTGTGAAAGCAATGCTTCATTGAGCGATGACTCTTCAGCGACGGCTGTCGGCTCAAAGTAGCTGTCGTCACGCGAATGATTGTTTGCCTCAAGCCGATAGGAAGGTATGTCGTCCTCGTCACGATAGTCGGCGAGCTGCATTTCCTCCGCGCTTTCATTGAAAGAATCGTCATGGGAGACCGATTCTTCATTATCAGCTATTCCGAGAGCAGGGTTATCGTCAAGCTCCCGGCGCACCTCATCCTCGATTTCCGGCCCGCTCATCTCAAGCAGACGCACGAAGCGCATCTGCAAAGGCGAGAGCCTCTGCTGCATCTTTTGCGAAAGCGAGAGTTTAAGCGATTCTTTCATAAGGTAGGATTGTTGGTTTTAATACGCCCGGAGGCTGCTCAAAGTTCGATAAGGGAGTCGTATGGGAAGTCCTTTATGGCACACTTGCCTATCACATTGTCCCATTCCATAGGGCTGATGCCGTTGCCGGGACGTTTGACGGTTATGTTATCTTCCGTGAACACCTCACCCTTCGCTATCGGGCGAGCCGCCACTATACTTTTGCGGGCCACTTCTATATTGGGGCGCTCGCTGTCGGTGACATGCTTCTCCAGCGTACCCACAGCCTCCTCTATGTGGCGCACGGCCTTGACCATAGCGGCGAGTTCGGCCGGTTCGAGCGAGGCGCGGTGGTCGGGACCCGGAAGATTCTTGTCAAGAGTGAAATGCTTCTCTATGATTTTCGCGCCGAGCGCGGCAGCAGCTATCGGCACCTCGATTCCGAGAGTGTGGTCACTATAGCCGACACCACCCACATCAAGCTTGCGCAGGCTGTCCATAGCAAAGAGGTTGACATCGCAATATGGGGTGGGATACTGGGTGTTGCAGTGCAGAAGATATATGTTCTCACGCTTGATGCCGCCCTCGACGAGAATATCGACAGCCGTCGAAATCTCTACGATGTTTGACATCCCGGTCGACATGATAACGCGGCCCCCCTTCGAGGCTATCTTACGAAGATATGGGAGGTTGGTAATCTCTCCCGAAGGAATTTTCCAATAGTCCATGCCGAGCAACGAGAGAGTGTCGATGCTGACAAGGTCAAAAGGAGTGCTCATGAAACCTATCCCCTCTTCGCGACACAGTCCGGCAAGCTCGGCGTAGGCATCCAGCGGAAGATGTATGGCACGACACATGTCGAGCTGTGACTCGCACTCGCCAGTCGTCTCTTTCTGATACGCGGCCTTGGGCGCTATCGACGAAATCACAAATTCGGGCACCGCGGTCTGGAATTTCACATAGTCAGCACCAGCTTTGGCTGCTTCCCTAACCATGCGGCGGGCCATTTCCATAGAGGCATTGTGGTTGACACCTGCCTCGGCTATGATTATAATCTTATCCTTGCTTTTCATATTGTGAACACTGCTTCTTCAAAATATCTGCAAATCAGGGTTCCGGCCTTTATATCGGCTGCCGCTTCGGGCATTAGGCCGACCGCCTCTGAAAGAATCATCGAAGGGATGTCGGCCCCGGCATGGATGGAACAGACCACACCGCCGCCGAGCCTGGGATTTATCTCCATAAGCATTAGGCGATTACTATCCAGGTTGCGCAAATACTGGAGTGTCACTGCACCGCGAAGGCCGAGACGCGAGATGGCTTCTTTGGATGCCTGCCGTATTTCACTTGAATCAACTGTCACTGTGCGCGACACCTCGCCTCCGACGACTTCGAGCCGCTTACGGGGGCTGATACAGAGTATTTCACCTTTACGGGATATATAGCAGTCGACTGTAAACTCCTCGCGGTCGGGGTAATACGTCTGTATGAGATAGTCCTCGCTGTTCTTAGTTATACGGCGAAATTCATTTATCCCTTCGATAATCTCTATCCCCTTTGATGCCGACCCCCGTCGAGGCTTGGCAATTAGAGGGAACACTGGGCGTCCGCCAATATATGTGGCGGGTATGTCAAGGCCGGCGGCTTCGAACTCGCGGGCTGAAAGGACCTTGTCAAACAGTATTTCAGCCTTGCCGGAGGTTACTACAGGGGCCCAGGCATCGCCGTAAGTCGCAATATATGCGCCCGCTATAGAAATTGCTCCGTCGACGAAGGGGAGCAGCACATCTATTTTATAGGCGCTGACGACCTGATGGAGATGATCAAGCACATCAGGCGCGCTCCACCGGCGGCCGATAATGACCCCGCCTATAAGTGAAATAGGGACCTCGGCGTCAATCTCATAGCTGTAAATTTTGACAGCGAGACCCATTTTCTCGCCGGCCTCTACCAATTTACGGCCAAAGGACACACGCTTGGCGCCCCCGAGGAAAAGAACATTGAGATTTCTTCGTTTCTGAGTTGTCCGGGCTTCCATGTCGGCTATACGTTATAGATTCCTGACTTATATTTAGCGAGGTTTTCCCGCTTTGAAAACCATTCGACAGTCTCACGCAGGCCTTGTTCGAGCGAATAGCGGGGACGCCAATCTGTCAGAGACTTAATAAGAGTGTTGTCGCCACATAGCCTGAAGACTTCGCTACCCGATGGGCGCAGACGTGCCGGGTCGACAATGTAGTTTACCTTCTCGCCCATAATCCCGGCAATGGTCTCAAGAGTTTCACGCATGCTCACCTCCGTCCCGGTCGAAATATTGATTTCACGACCTTCGACACCCTCCGCACGTCCAAGAGCAATGAATCCGGCAGCAGTGTCCTTCACAAAGTTGAAATCCCTTGTCGGGCTGAGATCTCCCACCTTGATTTCGCACGCGCCATTTGCAATCTGTGTTATAATTGTGGGAATAATCGCACGGGCGCTCTGACGCGGGCCATAGGTATTGAATGGGCGGGCTATCACCACCGGCAGCTCGAAGGCATTGTAGAAACTGAGAGCTATCGCATCGGCTCCAATCTTAGTTGCACTATAGGGTGACTGCGGCTGCTTCGGATGCTTCTCATCAATAGGCACATAGCGCGCAGTGCCATAGACCTCGCTGGTGGAGGTGACAACCAGGCGTCTTACTCCGCAATCGCGGGCAGCCTGACACATGTTGAGTGTACCTTTTATATTAGTGTCGACATAGCTGTCGGGGGCAACGTAGCTGTAGGGTATAGCAATAAGGGCAGCAAGATGATAGACCACGCTGCAACCCTGTGTGATATGGCGGCAAAAATTGGGGTCACGGACATCGCCGGTCACAATCTCCAGGTCGGGATGACTGATTTCTTCAAGCCAGCCCCAATTGTTGAATGAATTATATTGGCTTAAAGCTCTCACGGCATACCCTTCGCGAAGCAGTGCCTCGGTGAGATGTGAGCCTATGAATCCGTCAGCGCCTGTGACGAGGATTTTTTCTTTTGCCTTTTCCATAAGCAGGTATTATTTATAGCTGTGGAGTTCTTGTTAATAAGGTTTTGAGAGATAATATTTATAAGTCTTACCGTCGGATGCGACGTAGCTAAGTTCCATTTTATTATTATAGAAGCTGTCTTTGGTAAGCACGGTTATGCCGTCATCATTAAGATGAAGGATTTCCGGCGGCACATGGTTCGCATCAGTGCTGCTGTATGTGAAATTCAATTCGAGCACGTCAGGCTGCTCCTCCCATGTTCCCCAAAAATCATTGTACAGGCTATGAGAGTATATGGCAGTTATACGGATTATGCGGCTTTGAAATGCCCATGTGAACAAGACCGGGGCATCATCTCCGGCACCGTCATACAGCGGGACCTCGACTCCGTCGGCTGTAAGACGGTCAAGCCGCCAATTGCCGAAAAGCTCCCCTATGTCACCATTGTTGTGGGTACAGGAGGACAAGAGAAGCAGCACCAGGCTCCATAGAAGTAATGGCAGACAATTATATCGTTTCATCTTGATTGAATTCAAAAATTAAACATGCCTCTGTATCTGACACTAAGCATAGCCCCGAAAGCATTGCAAGGCATATTGCCACGGTCGACTTCAACCTTTGCGTTAAAACTGAGCCCGCTGATTTTTTCGGGACGCCATGAGGCCTCGAGCATCACCGAGGTCAGATGCATGGGCTTCGGGAGCATGATTTTGGCGGTGCCCCACGCTTTGCGGTAACCGCCTTTCACACGATAGTCAATCGTAGGAGTAATCATGCCCTCGATGCCGACATGGAAACCGCGCATCGCGTTGGCGACAAATGCAGGATAGCCGTCAGTGTTATATATCGGAGCCATCATTGCCGGGGTGCCGATGGACTGGCCATAGTAGGCATACGAATTGTATGCTGCATTATTATAATAGTCATCCGCGCCTGAAGCATGATCCGTCAGGTCGGTATCAGGAAAATCACCCGGGGCATAGTGAATCGGGCCGCTCTGATTTGTAAAATCAAGATACTCGATAAGGGCACCGCTCAGCAGACCCGGCTTGGGGGCCTTGTATTCTATACCCCAGAGGCCATCCCAGCCATTGAGCTTGCCGATGCCGGAGCCGTCCTCCCAAAGCCAGGAGGTATATGCCGAAAGTTCAACACCGTTGCCGAGCCGGTAGCGTCCGCGGATATCCCATGTTCCGAGATGATTGCCGGTATAGAAGCCGTCGCCACCATCCTGCGTTGGAAGAAGCATCTTAATAAAGGTTTTTATTGATTTGGAATGGCGCTCCTGCTTTGTGAGCACACCTTTCAGGTAATAATCTGTCTCTCCGCCAAATACGGCTGCAGCCTGCATACCGATTGTGAGCGAGAATGGCTGCGATGGCATTGTGCGGAAGTAGATGCGCTTATAGTTATAGAGCTGATTTCTCGTGATGTGATACTTATAATAATTATACTGCTTTTCAAGCCAGTTGTCATCAATCATCATCCCGTAGGCCAGCTCGCCTGAGATTTGCAACCATTTCTTTGTAAAAGGAATGTCCTGAAAGTCTTTAAAACCGATTCTTACTTGTGGAATCGGGCGGGTGTTACCGCTTTCAACCAAGTCACCGCTCGTGAGGTTCTGATTCAGGATTGCTGATCCACGCTCCTTCATGCCGGCCTCAATGAAAATAGAACGGTAAATCAGTTCACCGTATAACTGCTGTAGGCGGAAAGCGGCAGGGCGCATGGAATGACTATACCATGTAGCTGTAGCGGCATCGTAACGGTCATAATCAGTATCCGAAGCATAACCGGCTATAAAACCAGCACCGAATCCATAGGAGAATCGGGCAGAATCATTTGTATGTTTTAAGACAGCGGCTTCAAATTGCAGATTGGAGCTTTGGGTAAAGCGGCCATGACGAAGCGAGGATATATAATATGGAGCGAAAATCCCGCTTCCACCTCCCCCAGTCAGAGCGCACTCATAGTCGACAGGCGTGTCGGCATAAGATTGCATCAGGGTTGCAGTGATAGCGGTAAGTGCGAATATCAACCTCTTAAACAACTTCATATCTATATAAAATAAACATAATGTCTATCCCATACTCACAAATAAGACGACATTGGATTATATCATTACAAAATTAGACAAAATCAGTGAGAAAACACCGATTATAGAAGGAAAGAATTGTTATAATCCTCAAATTATAGCTGGATATATGCAAAAAAAAGACCGGGACCCGGACTATGTGTCCGGGTCCCGGTCTGTCTTCAGAGGGGGCGGTTATCTACTTTCCCACTTTCGCAGTATCATCG
>CAJUIX010000017.1 GCA_910586665.1 uncultured Duncaniella sp. | reverse complement strand
TCGTACACCTTTAATGGCAAACCGGGCTGTCATGACGGGCATAACTCCTTATTTCATAATAGGTAAGATGTACGTCGGTACATAGCAAGGTGTCTTTTCGGAAACCGAAAAGTTTTTGGGTAACTCGCGTTCCCACAAAACAACCTTGCTATGTGAGGCTACCCTCCGAAGTCGGGCATCCCTGTTCCAAACCTGCGGTTGGCAAATGCTCCGCGTTGCAGTCACCACTTAATCCACTTTTTTATGACACATTACATCAACAAAGGCGGGCGACCGCCGGTTGCCAACAAGTGCAGCCACCATGTCAAAGTCAGCTTTGACGACCTCGAATGGGATGAACTCACCCGAATGATGGAACGGGCCGGAACCACCGTAAAGGCTACTTTCATCAAGCAGCTTATCTTCGGAAAGCCATTCAAGGTGCTTATCTCCGACAAATCCCTCGCAGTCTATTGCGCCAAACTCTCGGAGTTTTTCGCACAGTATCGCACAATCGGGGTGAACTACGACCTTACCGTGAGAACCCTCCGGGAGAATTTCACCGAGAAAAAAGCGATGACCGCTCTCTACAAGTTGGAGAAACTCACCATAGAAATGGTGGGCGTGATGTCGGAAGTCTTGTCATTGTCTGAAAAATTCCAGCAGCAATGGTCGCTAAAATCTCGATAGGCTCATCGCTCTACGGGGCGTTGTCATACAACGGTATGAAGATGAACCGGGAGGAAGGTCGTGTGCTTGGAGCGAACAAAATCATTCTTCCGGCAGACGGTCAGATTGACATAGCCCGCATGGTGGAGAATTTCAACCTGTTCATGCCGAAAATGGGCAGGACAAAGAAGCCCGTTCTCCATATCTCCCTCAATCCGCACCCCGACGACAAACTGACGGAGCAGCAGTATGAAATCCTTGCCCGCGAGTATCTTGACAAACTTGGCTTCGGTGAGCAACCTTTCATCATTTACAAGCACACGGACATTGATCGCCACCATATCCATATAGTGACCGTCAATGTCAACGAGCAGGGCAAGCGGCTCAATCAAGATTTTCTCTATCGCCGTAGCAAGAAGATCACCACCGAGCTGGAGGAGAAATACAATCTCCATAAGGCGCAGCGGGAGAAAATCTCGCCCGATATGCCCATACGCAAGGTTGACCCGTCTGGTGACATCAAGCGTCAGGTAGCCAATACCGTCAAAATGGTCGGTATGCGCTACAAGTTCCAGACCATC
Organism: uncultured Duncaniella sp.; assembly: GCA_910586665.1. Lineage (GTDB taxonomy): Bacteria > Bacteroidota > Bacteroidia > Bacteroidales > Muribaculaceae > Duncaniella. The sequence continues at coordinate 65,893 of CAJUIX010000017.1, read as the reverse complement.
GGCGAATATAACGCCATACTCTCATTATATAATGTGAAGTGTGAGCAGAACGACGGAAGGGTAAACGGCAGAGAATACCACGGATTGGTGTATTTCGCCACCGATGACAGCGGCAAGACAATCGCAACGCCTTTCAAGGCTTCACGCCTCGGCAAGTTCGCAAGTCGCACCGCCATTGACGGGAGATTTGAAAGGGCTAAGGATAAGATTGATGTTGCTCCCACGAAGCGCAAAATTGCCGATGTGCTTACGGTTGCCACCGACAAGTCTGATTTTATCGCCAAATTGAAAGCACGTAACATTGATATTGTTCTCCGCTACACGGAGGAAGGACGCATATATGGTGTTACATTCATTGACCACAACACCATGACTGTATTGAACGGTTCCCGGTTGGGCAAGGAGTTTTCGGCAAATGCCATTAACGATCGATTCAACAATCCGGCAAATGCTAATACAGCTACTCCCGATGTTACGATACCTATTGTTGCTCCAACGGTGGAGCCGATACCCGAAGATACCACTTCGGATAATCAATCGCAGACCGACACGGCACAATATACCCAAACATCGGACAGTCAGCAGCACTCCACAAGCGGGCAACATCAATCCTCCGTCACCCAATCCGTTTCCGATTTCGGTAATTACGACCTTCCAATTCCGGGGCTTGACCTGTTCCAGCAGGGGCAATCGTTCAACCCTGACGAAGAAGAATTCCGCCGCCGTATGCAGAGTAAAAAGAAACGAAGCCCGCGCCATCGGTTTTGACTGATTTTCCGTGCAGTAGCATGGAAATCCGGAAATAAATCGCTAACTTTGCCACTGAATCGCAGTCATAAATTTTTGATTGTGGATTTAGTGGTGATTCGGCGGGAGGGATACCCGCCGAATTTTTCAAATAATATCCCACACAAACACCACTACAAAATCCACTTAATCCACAAATTTATGGACACCATTGAAATTGAGCGAGAAGTATTCGACGCACTTATTGAGCGTGTCGATTTTCTCCACAAGACCGTCAAGGCCATGTATGACGAGTTGCGCGACAAAAGATTGTCGGATTGGCTCAACACCAAGCAGACCTGCGACTATCTCCACATATCCGAGCGAAAACTCCGCACGATGAAAGAACGAGGCAAAATCGGGTTCTCCCATCTCGGCAGGCTTTCGCAGTTCAAGGGCGGCGACATTGCCAAGTTAATCATCAAGGAGGAAGGAGCGGGGCAATGAAAGAAACAGTCACCGCCACCGACCCGCGCATAATGCGCCTGACAGCACAAGCCGCCGACATAACCGCCATGTGCCAACAGTTGAAAGATGAATACCACCCATTGCTCCACGGCAAGCGGTTCATCACCGATGCAATGTTGTCGGAGTTGCTCGGTGTATGCCGACGTACCACGCAGGATTACCGCGACCGGGGTCTAATCCCGTATTATCGACTTGACGGTAAAATCCTCTATGCCGAGGAAGATGTTGAATTATTCCTGCAATCCAACTACCGACCCAAATTTGACTGACACCAACACCTAAAAGATGACAACGGCAACCGAAGCACATCGCCCGGTTGCCGTTGTCATTGTTTTTCGTTGTCCGATGTCAGTTCATCATAACACAATCGAATTTTTGGCGCATTTTCACCATATCTTCCGAAATGGTCTTGTCCTGCATACGGGCATAGAGTTGGGTCGTTTTGATATTAGTGTGACCGAGCATCTTAGCGATTGTTTCAATTGCCACATGATTATCAAGTGACATACAGGCAAATGTATGCCTTGCAACGTGGGTTGTCAATTTCTTGGTGATTTTGGCAAGGTCGGCAATCTCTTTGAGATACCCGTTGCAGCGCTGGTTGGACAGCACCGGCAGCAGTCGGTCAGTTCCGGCCAATTTACGGTGACCGGAATATTTCACAAGGATCTGCCGGGGAATTTCAAGCAGCGGGATTGAGCTAAGCTCATCGGTTTTCTCTCGACGCTTGCGTATCCATTGCTCACCGTCGGCATCCGTCACGATTTTGTCAGCGGTCAGCGCGGACACATCGGAGAAGGCAAGTCCGGTAAAGCAGCAGAACACAAACACATCGCGCACCATTTCAAGACGTGGCAGTTCCTTGAGGTCAAGCGACATGATTGCATTGAGTTCGGCCTCGCTCAATTGCTCACGTTGGGTTTTCTTCTTTGAGTAAGTCCGACCGTAGAACGGATCACGGTCAATCCATTTGAAATTGACCGCATCGCGGATTATCTTCTTGATTGTGCTGATGTAGCGGATAGCACAGTTATGCCCGCACCCTTTGACTATACGCAACCATAGCTCGAAGTCATCAATCAACGGCATCGTGACATCTTGCAGAGGGATGTCGCCAACCTTACGGCGGAGTTTCAGGAATTCCTCCAGATACACAACACAACGCTCCCAGCGCAGCACAGTACCTTCGGCGATGTCGCCCAGTTCCATACGCTTGCGGTATTTCTCGTTGTTCTCGCGGAACACTTCAAGAAACATTCTAACTTTGGTGCTTTCATCAGCACCGATAAAGCGCTTCTTCATGGTGTCGGGATTGATAAGCACTCCTTCCGCCACCATCTGCGTGTGAATGGCGAACAGCTTAGTCCGTACAGTTTCAAGGTAGCGGTTGAGTTCTGCATCCGCGCGTGTCTTGCCTTTGGACACACCCTTTGCCGAGTTCCACAATGCAGGGTTTACAGTACGGTTGATGTTAATCTCCGCACGTTGTCCGGCGATAGTGATACGCAAGATGATGGGCACCTCACCGTTACGCAGTACCCTTGCTTTTCGAGCGATGAAAGTCGCATTAAAGAAATTTTCATTTTTCATACTTTGATGTGGTTTTAGTGTTACATTAAAGATACAAAATTTTTCTCAATCTTGCAAATTCAAGGCAACGAATTGAAAATCACATCATAATAGGCTTCCGAGGGTACGAAAAAGGGTACAATCGGGTACACATCAAAAAAGTGTACCCTCGTAGCACCTGAACACACTTGTTTTTCGGGCAGAATAAATCATCGTAATGTATTGAGGGTTAGCGGTCAGAACCCTTAAAAGGGTACACTTTTCGCGCCGATGGCGAATGTACCCTTTTGGGCCACCGCACACCCTCAATATTTTGCCCCGAAATGCCGGTTGGGGTAAACGAAAAACCTCCGAAATCGTCTAGATTTCAGAGGTTTTCTGTATTTTGCCGTTTGGCTTGGTGACCCCGGAGAGGCTCGAACTCTCGACCCACTGATTAAGAGTCAGTTGCTCTACCAACTGAGCTACGGAGTCTTGTTTGCTGAGGTGTCTCCCTCAATTGCGATGCAAAGGTAAGACGTTTTTTTTAGCTGGCCAAATATTTCCAAACTTTTTTTCACCTTATGCCGTTTTTTTTGCTAAAAACAGAAATACGAACCAATTTACAATCAGTTTTACTCGAAGTACAACAATCAATCATTGCGATAAAGCCTGACGTGAGATATAAAGCTATATTTAGCTAACTCTACATTTATATATATTACCCATGCCGAATAGCCTCTCCGATTTTCATTATTGTTAATTCCGACCGATGTAAAAAAAATTATCAGGCCGGAGCCTTGCCGTATTGAGATTTTGCGTACCTTTGCACTTTCAAATTTTCAAGCACCAATCATTAAGGACATAAACAATGGGAGGTTTCTTCGGCTCGATATCGACCAAGCCATGTGTCAACGACCTGTTCTATGGCACCGACTACCATTCGCATCTGGGCACAAAGCGTGCCGGCATGGTAACTTTTGACCCGGAGCATGGGTTCAACCGAACAATCCACAGTCTCGAAAGAGATTATTTCCGATCCAAATTTGAAGACGAGCTTGACCGTTTCGTCGGATGCCAGGGACTCGGGGTCATCAGTGACACCGACCCGCAACCGATTATAGTCAACTCGCACCTCGGCCGCTACGCCGTCGTCACGGTCGCCAAAATCAACAACATCCGCGACATCGCTGCCGAACTCCTTGAGGAACGCATGCACTTCAGCGAGCTGTCGGCCAACAACATTAACCAGACCGAACTCGTAGCCCTGCTCATAAACATGGGCAAGGACTTCGTCGATGGCATCAACCTCGTCTACAAAAAAATAAAAGGCTCATGCTCTATGCTCATCCTCACCGAGGACGGCATCATCTGCGCGCGTGACTACCTCGGACGCACACCGATAGTCATCGGGCGCAAGGAGGGAGCCTACGCGGCAGCCAGCGAGACATCAGCCTTTCCCAACCTCGGCTACGAAGCCTTGCGCGACGTCGGACCCGGCGAAATCATACGCCTCCAAGCCGAAAGCATGGAAGTGCTCCAGGCTCCCGCGCGCCGCGAACAGATATGCTCCTTTCTCTGGGTATACTATGGCTTCCCCGCGAGCGACTACGACGGCATCAATGTCGAAGACGCCCGTGAAGCAGGGGGCCGCAAGATGGGCCAGGAAGACCCGACCGAGGCAGACTGCGTATGCGGCATCCCCGACTCCGGCGTCGGCCATGCTCTCGGATACGCCGAAGGACGCGGCATCCCCTACCGCCGCGCAGTACTAAAATATACCCCTACATGGCCTCGAAGCTTCACACCCGGCAACCAGTCGCGCCGCGACCTCGTGGCCAAGATGAAACTCATCCCCAACCGCGCAATCCTCGACGGCAAGCGAGTGGTGTTCTGCGACGACTCAATAGTCCGTGGCACACAGCTCCGCGACAATGTCCGTACATTCTTTGACTGCGGTGCGCGTGAAGTCCATGCACGCATTTCTTGTCCCCCGCTCGTCTATGGCTGCCCATTCATCGGTTTCACTTCATCCAAAAGCGACCTCGAGCTCATCACCCGCCGAATAATCAAGGATTTCGAGGGTGACGACGCCGCCAAACTCGATATCTATGCGACCACCGACACCCCTGAATATGAACGCATGGTCAAGGAGATAGCCAAGCGTCTCGAACTGACCACACTCCAGTTCAGCAAGATTGAAAATCTCATCGAAAGCATAGGTCTACCCAAATGCCGCCTTTGCACGCATTGCTTCGACGGCAGCGGCTGCCACCCCGACGAGGCCTGGCGCGAAGACCACCCGGACGAGTAACATCCAGCTACATCAATTTAATACATACAATTATTCCCGTGAGACCTAACACTTAGGCTCTGACGGGAATAATCGTTTTTATCGTTTGTCGTGGAAGCGGTAGCCGACGCCAATCATCAAATTATTAGGATTCTTAAAACTATTGAGCTGATAGCCTATATGCAGGAAGAAACTGCGCGCCACATGGATTTTCAACGCCAGCACCTGATAGAAATTCTTAGAATCAGAGTTACCTATAAGATTGTAACCCAAACCCGCATTAATCGAAAATATAGGCATCACAAGTTCTCCACGAGCCGATAGTCCGCCAGAGACCTGGTGGAAAAACGACGGACGATAGAACATCACGTCGTCGCCAATAGTCCCCTCTACCCAGTATTTCTTTAGGTCAGAACTCTCGTCATACTGCACGTCGACCGACAACCCGGCCCTCAGAAAGCGATTGAAATTATACATAGGTGCAAAATTCAAACCTGCGATACCGAAATGCCCGGGCAACACCTGCGGCACATCGTCAATCTTGGTCATTTTCTTCCTCACAGCCCCGTAAACCACCAGGTCATAGCTCATATGTGGCTTCATAGGCTCGATGCCGGCATTGTCAGCAAGCGTCCGCATCTCCCCGCGCCGGTCAGCATCGAAATTATAGGTCATCCCGACACGCGCACCAAGCATATTGACCCCCGGATTGGGCCACGATGTGTTACCATTGGAATAATGTGTAAGGTCGATACCGGCAGTGAGCCCCCACCGCGCCGAAAGACGGTAGTTAAACATGAATCCGAGATTTATATAGGCATTGACAGGCGAGCCGACAATCAGGTTGAGCGGCGGCTGCGAGGAGGATGACTCAGACCTATATCCCAACGGCACAGGGGAGTCCTCATACTCCTTCCAGCCAAAGGAAGCTCCGAAATTCCACTCATAGCCAAAAGTAAGATTGCGTGCCAGGCGCACTATCGGAGCCCCCTGCAACAGATAGGCGCTGACAGGCGTACCCGTCAGTCGTCCAGCGAAAAAGCTCGTCACACCTACGCCAACGCCCTGGTATGCACCCGGATATAGTCGTCCCTGGCGCGTGGACCCAGAATAGCCGAAAGCATACTTGACATGACCCGACAGAGCCGCATGACGATCGCGGCTCCCCACATATATATTCTCCGCAGCCTTTCGCGCCGAAGCCACACATGCCCCGCGGAAATCAAAGCCAAGGTAATGCACATATTTCTTCCCGGCCGGCTCTGTCACGTCTGTAGAATCTACCACTGTCACTCTTCCGGCCCCAACCTCAGTAGCTTCCGCTGTCATCGTCGAGAGCAGCAACACAGCTGCAAACGTCCATGCACTTTGCTTCACAATTCGTTTCATGTCAAGAATATACATCATTTCTTCTATTTACAGGTCAACTTTATTCCACTTCATATAATAATTCCACGGCTGGCTGACCTTCACCTTGACCGGGACGGTAAGCTCGCGCCCATCGCGGGGATTTCGAATCCTCAACGACCCTATTGTATGGAAAACCAACCGACTTACATAAAATTTAGCCCTCACCCCTACTCCCGACGGAATAATGAAGGTATAAACTTTATTAAAACCAGCAGTCACAAAATCAGGAAGCGCGCTTGCCAGCCCCGGAATCTCGACACGGCCCGTCGAAAAAGGCACTTTCTCACCATGAAAACAACCTTCAACCATGACGACGCCGTCGTCCGGCTCATTTCTAAAAGTCGGAATCCCTACCTCCGGGAATCCGCCTGCCCCGTCAAGCTTCAAGCCGAGCCGGGGATTGAGACCGTAGTCCACATAAAGTCGGCAATGCTCGGCGATAGGAAACTCATAGCGCAATTCTTCCGTCCCCGGATTGTCGACAGAAATCATCACCGAGTCAGTGCCATGCTCTGTCAATATCCGGCAATCCTTCTCATATTCGATGCCAACCACCTCGTAGGGCCTCCCGTCTCCAAAACTCGGGGCAAGCGAGAGTCCGACAATCTCATCTTTATATGAATAGCACAGATTTATATCACAATCTAAGAAATCATTACTGAAATTACGGACGTTACGGACAGTAAGCTTGCCTTTCTTCTCTCGGACGAGCTCCAGCTCAAGCACAGAATTCCATACGCGCAACCTTTGGGTAGGATTATCCGAGTCTTCATACTTTTTGAAATTTATATATGTAGCATCCAAATTGTGATGCTCCGTCTCGCCAGAAGCAAGATATCTGACAGCCCTATACTTATAGTCATTCTTATCGTATGATGGGTAGTCATCAAGCAGCTTGTCGCGCCACCGCATGCCCAAATCATCCGAATCCGGCTCTAACTCCGGCAGAAGCAGCAGGATATAGTCGAGATGCTCCGTACCGAAAGTAAGCGAAGCCTCCCCTCCGTCAGCCACTTCGAGAGCGCTTGCAGAGGGAGGAGTATCGTCATCCACAAATATATCCCCGTTACACGACGTGACAAATAGGATTAGCAGAAGATATAAAGTTCTAATATGCAATGTGTTCATAAGGCATTGTTAAAAAGACAGCTCACAAAGATAACTAAATAAACCTTACCCACCACCACACATCATCATTTTTAACTTATTTCACCTTTCTCAAATCAATGGAAATGTCTATATTTGCATATCAATAACATTACACCTTCACCATGACCAATCAGATTAAATCATTATTTGACAGTGTTGTAACCGAGCTCGTCATGCTCGCATTGGCCTGTTGCATCGTGCTTATCGCACAGCCAACGAACTCCCCGGCCGCAGACCTCTCAATCGGCGCCGGAATAGCGGCAGCCGCAATCCTCATCTGCTGGCTTGCATGGGCCTCCTACATCCTTATGACCCGTAAAACACCTCGGGAGATGCCATGCGCATGGCGCCTCGCTGTCGAAGGCTGCATCTTGATTCTTTTTATCGTATGGTTCATAACTTGCAGCGCCCCCGTCTTCTCCTGGCCCTGGCTCATCTTTATCTTATGGAAGGGCCCTGATACGCTGGGCACATATCGCTCCCTCCGCAGACAATAAATCTCCCTAAGAACCTCTTTTGCGCTAAAATAAGGCAAAAATCGGGCACAGGTAGTGCTAATTAAAAGAAAATTCGTATATTTGCAAGCTGAAATCGGAGCCAATCCCGGTTTCCCCATGAAAACCAATCAAAAAAATCATTAACTAACTCTTTTAATACATCACTTTAACAAATGCAAAGCAAAGGATCTTTGGGAAGTGTTGTCGCAGGTGTGATAGCCATATTCATGGTGCTCATCTGCCTATTCTACTTGTCTTTCACCCTCGTAACCAACCATTACGAGAAGAAAGCGGCCGAATATGCAGCAGTCGAGGCAGCCAAGGACAACGACAGCCCTGAAACTAAACGTAAAGCCTACAGCGAGTACATCAAGAACATCGCTAACGAAAAGGTTTATTTAGGCTATACTTTCAACGAAGTACAGAAACTCGGTGTAGGCCTCGGTCTCGACCTCAAGGGTGGTATGAACGTAACACTCCAGGTATCAGTCCCCGACATCCTTCGCTCAATGGCCAATGCCGAAGGCAACCCATATTTCGAGCGTGCAGTCAGCAGCGCCGACTCAATCACCCGTGCCAACAAGAGCAATGACTTCATCGACGTCTTCTGCGCCGAGTACCGCAAGCTCGACCCCCAGGGCGACCTCTCTGTTGTATTCAAGGACCAGGTGAAGCGTGGCGACAACATTGACGCTATCAAAAGCTCGCTCCGTCAGGAAGTGAAAGACCGCGTCAGCAGCTCGACCAACGTCCTCCGCACCCGTATCGACCAGTTCGGCGTCGTTGCCCCCAACATCCAGGAACTTGAAAAGGACGGCCAGATCCTCCTCGAACTTCCGGGCGTCAAGGAACATGACCGTGTGCGCGAGCTCCTCAAATCGAGCGCCAACCTCGAATTTTACGAAACTACTCCCTTCAACGAGATAGCACCCATGCTCCAGGGCCTTGACAACGCCCTCCGCGCCGATACTACAGGCAACGGCAAGGGTCTCTTCGATTACTTCCTCCAGGTGGGCAACCCCGCCAACATGATTGGCGTCGGCTCCGCCACAGAGACCGCCCGCGACACTATCGACGCAATCCTCGCCTCTCCGTTGGCCAAGGGCATCATACCCGCCAACGTGAAGCTCGCATGGGAATTCAAGCCCCAGATTGTCCAGGTCGATGACTCCGTCCGCGGTAAGCGCAACCTCAGCATCTACCAGCTCGTAGCCCTCAAGACCACCAACGGCAAGCCCGCTCTCAGCGGCGACGTGATTACAGCTGCCACCAGCGACTATGACGCAATGCAGGGTGGTAACTATGTGTCGATGAACATGAAGCCCGAGGCCGCACGCCAGTGGGCACGCATCACCGCCGCCAACATCGAAAAGCAGGTGGCCATCGTCCTTGACGACCAGGTCTACTCCGCTCCCCGCGTCAACTCTGTCATCGAAGGCGGTCGCTCACAGATTACAGGCGACTTCACCACCGACGAGGCAAAGGACCTTGCCAACGTGCTCAAGAGCGGTAAAATGGCCGCCAAGGTCGACATCATCTCCGACACAGTCATCGGTCCGTCGCTCGGCGAGCAGGCCATCAAGGACGGCGTGTGGTCATTCGTAGTGGCTATCGTGCTGCTCATGATTTTCATGTGCCTCTTCTACGGTCTCATCCCCGGCCTCATCGCCAACCTTGCCCTTATCTTCAACATCTTCTTCACCTTCGGTATCCTCGCCTCCTTCCAGGCAGTGCTGACGCTCTCGGGTATCGCGGGCATCGTGCTCGCCCTCGGTATGGCAGTTGACGCCAACGTGCTCATCTACGAGCGCACCAAGGAAGAGCTTCGCGCAGGCAAGAGCGTCCGCACGGCTATCGCCGACGGTTATAGCAACGCCTTCTCCGCAATCTTCGACTCAAACCTCACCTCTATCATCACAGGTGTGATTCTCCTCCTCTTCGGCACAGGTCCTATCAAGGGCTTCGCTACCACGCTCATCATCGGTATTATCTGCTCGTTCTTCACAGCGGTATACCTGACCCGCCTCATCTACATCTTCTGCGCCAAGACCAAGCCCTTCGAGAAGCTCACATTTGCTACTCCCTTCTCGGCCAAGATGTTCTACAACACCAAGATTAACTTCCTCGGTGCCCGCAAAATCAGCTTCGGCGTTGTTATCGCAGTGGTTGTCATCATCATCGGCTTCCTCTTCGGTCGCGGACTCAACCAGGGTATCGACTTCTCCGGCGGTCGCAACTACGTCGTTCAGTTCGACCACCCCGTGAAGACCCATGAACTCCAGGCCCAGCTCGCTCCCCTCTTTGACGGCGCGCAGCTCAGCGTCATCACTATCGACGATGACACCAAGGTTCGTATCTCTACCAACTACAAGATTGACTCCGACGAGGAGGGCATCGACAACGAGATTACCGAAATCCTCTACAAGGGTCTTGAGAACCAGCTCAACGGCATGAGCATCGAGGACTTCTCGACCACCAACGAGAACATCGGTATCATGTCGTCGCAGAAGGTCGGCCCGACAGTGGCCAACGACATGCGCACCGACGCATACATCGCCGTTATCCTCGCACTCCTCGCGATGTTCTTCTACATCCTGCTCCGTTTCCGCAACATCGCCTTCTCGCTCGGCGCACTTGCAGCCGTTGCGTTCACAGCCTTCTCAATCATCGGCTTCTACTCGATGTTCTGGGGCGTCTTCCCCTTCGCAATGGAAATCGACCAGTCGTTCATCGCCGCAATCCTTACTGTGATTGGTTACCAGATTAACGACACCGTGGTTGTCTTCGACCGTGTGCGTGAGAACGTAGGTCTCTATCCCAAACAGAACTTCTTCACCACCATCAACTCGTCGATTAACTCGACCCTCGGTCGTACAATCATGACCTCGGGCTCGACACTCCTCGTGCTTCTCTGTATCTTCATCCTCGGTGGCGACGCCATTCGTTCATTCGTATTCGCGATGATCTTCGGTGTAATTATCGGTACACTCGCTACAATCTACATTGCAGCACCCGTGGCCTACATCACCGACGCCCGCCGCAATGCCAAGAAAGGTGTAGTGAAAGCCTAAGATTTGAGATAAACATTATTCCTAATATTCAAGGAGCGCGATATGCCGGTCATATCGCGCTCCTTTTTATGCCCATGCCTACCCTTCATATTGTTTTTGGCTATAAATAATATGTTTAATTATGAAAATAATTAAAAACTAAGTCTTATATTTGCATCTATATCTCAAAAAACAATTCTATATGAACATCTTCATCTTTCTTCCAATACTCGCCGGAGTCATCGGAGGCATAATCGGAGGCCGCGCATATAAAAACTATCAGCGCAGGCATAATAAATGACAATGAATGACATTTAAAACAAATAAAAAATATTTCTTATCTTTGCCCGCAAGCCTACCGATTATTTTGTTATAAAGACTATGAGGAGCCGACAGACCGACACAGACGCGCCACTGCTGCAGCGCATGGCCTCATGGCCCGCAAGGGTCGTGGGTTTCTATGTCGACGGCTTCCGCTCGATGACCGTAGGCCGCAAACTCTGGATCATCATTCTGATAAAACTCTTCATTATATTCTTTATCTTCAAGCTCTTCTTCTTCCCCGACATACTCTCGCGTGACTATGACAGCGACGAGCAGCGCGCCGAAGCAGTGCGCAGCTCCATGCTCAACAGATAGTGGCAAGCGCCTGTCAACCTGACGATTTCAACTAACCCCCTATACTAACTTTTCAGACCACACAAGCCCTATGGATGATTTGATGACCGTAGTCGACTGGTCGCGATGGCAGTTTGCCCTCACCGCCATGTACCACTGGCTCTTCGTGCCGCTGACACTCGGATTGAGCGTCATAGTCGGCATCATGGAAACAATCTATTACCGCACGCGCAGCCCCAAATGGCTCAGAACCACAAAGTTTTGGATGACACTCTTCGGCATAAACTTTGCTATGGGTGTGGCCACGGGTATTATCCTCGAATTCGAGTTCGGCACCAACTGGTCGAACTACAGCTGGTTTGTCGGCGACATTTTCGGCGCCCCGCTGGCTATCGAGGGACTCCTCGCCTTCTTCATGGAGGCTACATTCATCGCCGTGATGTTCTTCGGCTGGAAGAAGGTATCCCCCGGCTTCCACCTCGCATCGACATGGCTGACAGCCCTCGGAGCCTCGATTTCGGCCCTTTGGATTCTCATCGCCAACGCATGGATGCAGTATCCCGTCGGGATGGAGTTCGACCCCGGACAGATGCGCAACGTCATGGACAACTTCTGGGACGTGGTGCTCTCCCCTGTCGCTATCAACAAATTCTTCCACGCTGTCTTTGACGGCTGGGTGCTTGGAGCTGTCTTCGTCTGCGGTGTCAGCTCATGGTATCTCATGAAGCAGCGCCGCCGTGAGTTCGCCCTCGACTCAATCCGCATAGCCGGTTGGGTCGGTCTCGTCGGCATCATCTTCACCATTTGGACCGGCGACGGCTCGGCAGTGCAGGTGGCACGCGTGCAGCCTATGAAACTCGCCGCTATGGAGGGACTCTACGACGGCAAGGTCGGTCAGGACCTCGTCGGCTTCGGCATCCTCGACCCCTCCAAACAGCGCGCCGACGACAGTGACCCCTTCCTTTTCGAAATCTCTATCCCCAAGGGACTCTCTCTCCTGGCCAACCATGACGCCGACAGCTTCGTCCCCGGCATCAACGACCTCATCAACGGCATCAGACTCACGCCGGAGGGTGACACCGTGCGCACCGACTCCTACGCCCAACGCATCATCATAGGTAAGCGCGCCCATGAAGCCCTGCGCGAGTTCGACAACGCTATGGCCAAGGGCGACACCGCGGCTATGGCAGCAGCCCGAGAGAATCTCAAAAAAGACTACCGCTACTTCGGCTACGGCTACCTTGACAGCCCCGAGGAAGCCATACCGCCGGTCGGCGTAACCTTCTATTCGTTCCGCATCATGGTCATGGCCGGAGGCTACCTGCTCCTCTTCTTCATCATTGCCGTTGTCAGCATGGCCCGCGGCGGCAAGCTTTGGGAGCGCCGCTGGTGGCAGTGGGTGGCCATGCTCTCAATCGTGGTCGTCTGGATTTGCTCCGAGGCCGGCTGGGTGACCGCCGAAGTCGGACGCCAGCCTTGGATTATCGAGGGGCTCATGCCCGCCAAGGCCGCTATCTCGGCCATATCTTCGTCGACCGTGCAGCTGACCTTCTGGATGTTTGCGGCAGTGTTCACCGCCCTGCTGGTGGCTGAAATCACAATTATGGCCCACCAGATCCGCAATGGCTCCGACCACGACGAATATTAAAAAATCCGTTGAATCACTATCATTCTAAAAATCAAAGATATGGAACTTGAATCCTTACAGATATACTGGTGGCTGCTGATTTCAGTGCTCGGCGCCCTTCTGGTCTTCCTCCTCTTCGTCCAGGGAGGACAGACATTCCTGCTCGGCGTAAGCAACTCGTCGGAGGCCTCGCGGCGCATGATCAACTCCTTCGGCCACAAGTGGGAGCTAACGTTCACAACCCTCGTCGTCTTCGGCGGAGCCTTCTTCGCCTCCTTCCCATTATTCTACTCTACGAGCTTCGGAGGCGCCTACTGGCTCTGGATGCTCATCCTCATCAGCTTCGTGCTCCAGGCCGTCAGCTACGAATTCCGTGCAAAGAAGGGGAATGTCTTCGGCACCCGCACCTACGACACCTTCCTCTTCATCAACGGCAGCGTCGGCTGCATCCTGCTCGGCGTGGCCGTGGCAATGATGTTCTTCGGAGCCGAGTTCAGCATCAGCAAGGGCAACCTCTTCGACAACTCCTCTCCCGTCATCTCCCGCTGGGCGCCCACCCACGGCTTCGAGGCTATCTTCTACTGGAAAAACCTCGTGCTCGGCTTCGCCGTCCTCTTTCTCGCCCGCACACAGGCCGCACTCTACCTGATGAACAACAACAAGGCCGACGATAACTTCTTCCGCACCAACCGCCGCCGCGTGCTGGTCAACGCCGTCATCTTCCTCGTGTTCTTCCTTCTCTTCGTCGGGCTGATTATGACCACGGCATCGCTTGAGACCACCTTCGACGGCAGCATCGACGGCCCGCGCAGCTCATTTGAGCTTCGCGAGTTCAAATATTTCCACAACCTCATCGACCTCCCCTGGGCGCTCGTGGCATTCCTCGCAGGAGTGGTGCTCGTCCTCTACGGCATCATCCGTTCAGCCTTCGCGAAGCACTGGACCTGCGGCATATGGTGGACAGGGACAGGAACCGTGCTCGTCGTGCTCGCGCTATTCTGGATAGCCGGCTACAACAACACTCCTTACTACCCCTCATTGACCGACCCCTCGTCGTCACTGACCATATTCAACAGCTCGTCGAGCCGCTTCACGCTTACATGCATGAGCTGGGTATCGCTCATCATCCCCTTCGTCGTCGCCTACATCGCCTACGCCTGGTACGCAATGGACCGCAAACACGACTGATTTTGATTATTGATAAACATAGCAACGCCGCCTCAGGACGCTTTTGTCCGAGGCGGCGTTATATTATAGAATAATAGAGATTCTACAAATCAAAGAATGTCTTGAAGGCGGCGATGGTGTAGGCATGGTCACGGGTGGCCATTGTCTCGCGGACGGAGTGCATGGCCCAGATTGCCTCCCCCATGTCGACACCGCGGAGGTCAATCTGCGAGGTGAGGATGTTGCCGAGGGTGGAGCCGCCGGCGACGTCGCTGTGGTTGACGAAGTACTGGCATGGCACGCCGGCCTTGTCGCATATAGTGCGAAAGACGGCTGCTGAGTCAGCATCGGTCATATACTTGCAGTTGGCGTTGATTTTAATCACCGGGCCTCCGCCGACTACAGGGTGATTCGTCGGGTCATACTTCTCAGAGTAGTTGGGGTGGAAGGCGTGTGCATTGTCGGCCGACACCATGAACGACTTGTCGATACCTCTGAAGTAGTCCTCCTCGCTTCCACCGAGAGCGCTGACTATGCGGCGCAGGAGCTGCATGAGCACTGGCGAAGCTGCGCCCTGCTTGGTGCCTGAACCCGTCTCCTCGTTGTCGAATATAGCCATGACGCGTGTTTGGCGGGTAGAGGTGGTCTCGAGGAGAGCTGTCATGGCTCCGTGGACCATACTGAGGTCGTCGAGACGGCCGGAGGTGAGGAATTCCTCATTGAGCCCCACGAGGCAGGCGGGTGTGGTGTCGAAGAGCGAGAGGTCAAAGTCAATGATATCGGCCATACTTACGCCAAGCGCATCGGCCACTGTGCGGAGGAGGAGATTGTCCTTCTCGGCAGCGTCGCGCACTATGGCGATGACCGGGAGCATATCTTTCTGACGCGAGAGAGGGTTGCCGTCGTTGACCGCACGGTTGAAGTGGATGGCAAGGTGGGGTATGGTGAGCAGAGGACGGTCGAAGCGGATAATCTCGGTGCGGGGATGCAAAGGATTGTCAGTACGGAGCATGACGCGTCCGGCTATTGAAAGGGGACGGTCAAACCATGTGTAGAGGATAGGACCTCCGTAGACTTCCACATTGAGCTTGACAATACCACCTTCGGTAAGCATCTCGGCTTTGGGCTTGATGCGAAAGCCTGGGGAGTCGGAGTGGGCAGAGATAATGCGGAAGCCAGAAGCGGGACCTTCGGTCGAGAGGACGAAGGCAAAGATAGCGCTGGAGTTTTTAGTTATGTAATATTTACCTCCGGGGGCGAGCTGCCAGCTCTCAGAGGGATCGAGGCGGGCGAAGCCGGCATCGTCAAGGTGGCGGCTGACGGTTTTCACGGCGAGGAAATTTACAGGACTCTGGTCGAGAAACTCCATTAGTGAGCGGGCGGATAGTTTTGCATCTTCCATGATTTGATGGGTTGGTTTAAGGTTGAAAGTTTGGGTTGAATTTTAAAGTCGGGGGTTAATGATGCTGTAGGGACGCTGCGTGCAGCGTCCACCTATAAATAGTCCATTACCATTTTATAATTTGGACACGTCACGCAACATCCCTACAGGCATTTTATTTTCGGAAACTATCTCCCGCCACCTCAGAAACCTTGGTCGAAGAGGCGCTTGACAGCCGGGCGGAGAAGGCTGTCGACCTCGTAAGGATATACAGCGACATCAACCTGACCGAGCGAATACGGGCCGATTTCATAGGGGTCATAATGGAAATAGAGTGTATTATTTGAAATATAGGGCTTACCCGGATAGGTAATCTGATTCACGAAGAAGCCGGCGCGCTCAAGAGAGTTGACTGGAACCGAATACTGGCGGGCGAGAGCCTCACGGATAATCGGCATGACGGAGTCGGCTGTCACCTCGGGGCGGAATATGGAGGCAAAATCGAGCACTCGTCCTTCGGCGAAGTCATATGTAAAGGGGCGTATGACAGTCAGCGGGTGCGCACCGCCGAGATACGAGGAGTTGGTCAACTGGTAGGTGACCATTTCCTCGTCGAGGTCAATTACAGAGGCGGTGACACTGTTGAAATATGTCATCGAGTCGGCGGGCAGTGTATCGACCGGTTCGATATTGCGAGCACCCTCTACTATAGATGTGTCGTGGACGAAGCGGCTGACAGCCTCGCGCGCACTTGTAGAGACAGTGTCGGAGTAAGCGAAATTCAGGATAGAGTCGCGAAGGGTCTTTATTTCATAGCTTCCCATTGTCTTGGGCCACTGGAGAGAAGTATATAGTTCGAGGTAGACGGTCCCGTAGTCAGTGTCTATGCGGTAGTTACTGTCAGCCGTCAAAAGAGTCTGGTTTACTGCAAATTCAGTGATGCCGTCGTTAGGAGCAGCCTTCTCCTTCCGGCCGGAACATGCAGCGAGAGCAAGGGCGAGGAGCGGGGTGACGATGAGGGCGTGTCTTAGTTTCATGATTCTTATGATGAGATATAGTTGATGTAAATATCCAAATACAAAATTGGACAAAAAATTTCTATTTAATAGTATAACACCATTGTTCGTAACAAGTTTGTAACAATAAAATAAATTTGAATCCGCAAAATAGGACAGCGAGAAGGCCAAAAGAGCCAAAAAATAAGTAAAACGCAGCCCAATTAACATCTTTATACTTTTGGATAGTGGAAAGTTGTCAAAAAATACTTAACTTTGCACCGCAAATGCGAAAAATCATTGCATTTTCCCTTAAATTAAGAAATTACTAATCAACTTACAATTTTTAAAACTATGTCTGAAATTGCATCTCGAGTTAAAGCTATCATCGTTGATAAGCTCGGTGTTGACGAAAACGAAGTAACCGAAACCGCTGAATTCACAAAAGATCTTGGCGCAGACAGCCTCGACACCGTAGAACTCATCATGGAATTCGAGAAAGAATTCGGCATCACTATCCCCGATGACCAGGCCGAGAAGATCAGCACCGTACAGAACGCTATCGAATACATCGAGGCCAACACCCAGAAGTAAGAACACCGGTCAACGGCAGCCTCTACCATACAGGCAGCGCTCAGACCGAGCCACCAAAGGCTCCCCACGCCAAATTCAAATCAGCGCGGTGGAGCCTTCTTCTCAGTTAAAGGTGGCACATCAATTATACAAACGGATAAATTTTCCTTTCATCCAACACATTTTTCCTTTAACGAACCCACAAACTATTGCCAATGGAATTAAAACGAGTAGTGGTGACCGGCCTGGGCGCCCTCACCCCCATAGGCAACGATGTTGAGACCACTTGGCTCAACGCCGTAGCCGGCAAGAGCGGCGCCGCCCCCATCACACACTTCGACGCCTCTAAATTCAAAACCCAGTTCGCCTGCGAGGTGAAGGGCTACAACGCCGCCGACCACTTCGACCGCAAGAAGCTCCGCCAGCTCGACCTCTACGCACAGTATGCTATCGTGGCTGCCCGCCAGGCCGTCAGTGACTCAGGTATCGAAGACGCATCCAACCTCGACCGCAACCGCGTAGGAGTCATCGTCGCCGCAGGTATCGGCGGCCTCCACACTTTCGAGGAAGAGGCCGGCTACTACGCTGTCAACGGCGCCGAGCAAGGCCCGAAATACAACCCCTTCTTCATCCCCAAGATGATTGCCGACATCGCCTCGGGCCACATCTCGATGGAATATAACTTCCACGGACCCAACTTCGGTGTCGTTTCGGCCTGCGCATCGTCCAACAACGCCATCATCGACGCCTTCAACCTCATCCGCCTCGGCAAGGCCGACGCAATCGTCACCGGCGGCGCAGAAGCAGCCATATATCCCGCCGGCGTGGGCGGCTTCAACTCGATGCACGCCCTCTCGACCCGCAACGACTCCCCCGAGACCGCATCGCGCCCCTTCAGCGCCTCGCGCGACGGCTTCGTCATGGGCGAAGGCTCCGTCGTCCTCATCCTCGAGGAGCTTGAGCACGCCAAGGCCCGCGGCGCCAAGATTTACGCAGAAGTGGCCGGCGGTGGCATGAGCGCCGATGCCCACCACCTGACAGCCACCCACCCCGAGGGACTCGGAGCCATCCTCTCGATGAAAAACGCCCTCGAGGACGCAGGCATGACCCCGGCCGACATCGACTATATCAACGTCCACGGCACCTCGACCCCCGTCGGCGACATCTCCGAGGTCAAGGCCATAGTCGACGTCTTCGGCGACCAGGCCCACAAGCTCAACATCAGCTCGACCAAGTCAATGACCGGCCACCTCCTCGGCGCGACCGGCGCCCTCGAAGCAATGTTCTCAGTGCTCGCCTGCAAGAACGACATCGTCCCCCCCACTATCAACCACGAGGAGGGCGACAACGACGAAAACATCGACTATACCCTCAACTTCACCTTCAACAAAGCCGAGAACCGCCCCGTGCGCGCCGCCCTCTCCAACTCTTTCGGATTCGGAGGCCACAACGCGACTGTAATCGTCAAGAAGTACGAGGAATAAGCCAACGAATTTCTCCATAACACCATAGCTATACCACCAAGGAGTGCCGGCATCTGGCCGACACTCCTTATTTTTAGCCCTCACAAGGGTTAAAATATGTGAGCCTCACCTAAAAAGAGTGAAAAACCTTTGGTTAAGAGGGAATAATTTCATAACTTTGCAGCCGAGTTTTGTGGCACATCCTTGAAAAAGGGCTCTGAAAGATGCACTCAGCCCCGATATGAGAATTGAGATGGCGGCCACAAGGCGCTGTGACTTATATAATTAGTAAACAACAAAGAGATAAAAACCAACAGCCATGTCAAAAATTTGTCAGATCACAGGCAAGAAAGCAATGGTGGGCAACAATGTGTCGCACTCAAAGCGTCGCACTAAGCGCAAGTTTGATGTAAATCTCTTCAACAAGAAATTCTTCTGGGTTGAGGAGCAAGCTTGGATCACCCTTACCATTTCTGCCGCAGGCCTTCGCACCATCAACAAGAAGGGTCTCGACGCTGCCATCAAGGAAGCAGCCGCAAAGGGTTATATAACAGAAATCAAATACTTAGACATTTTATAAAAGAAGATGGCAAAGAAAGCTAAAGGCAATCGCGTTCAGGTCATCCTCGAATGTACTGAACACAAGGCATCAGGCATGCCCGGTACTTCACGCTATATCACCACGAAGAACCGCAAGAACACTACAGAGCGTCTGGAGTTGAAGAAATACAACCCGATTCTCAAGAAAGTTACTGTCCACAAAGAAATCAAATAATTCACTGACTCATGGCAAAGAAAACCGTTGCATCTCTGCAAAAAGGCGAAGGCCGCACCTACAGCAAGGTCATCAAGGTCGTTAAGTCGGCGAAGACCGGTGCTTACACCTTCCAGGAACAGATGGTTCCCAACGACGCTGTAAAGGACGCCCTCAAATAATGCGGGCACACCCCACGATAAGACATAAAGATTCCCGGACCGGCATACGAAAATGCTGCTCCGGGAATTTTTATATGCTGCGCGGGTATGTTGTTCAGCAGAATTAAAAAACATCTATGATTTTTTGCTGCAAAGTTTGTTTTTATCGGAATAAAGGTCTAAATTCGTGACTTAATATTAACCCGACCCCGCATAGTCAACTCTCCAACCTTCGGAGCCGCGTCAATTCTAATATACATATCATGAAGGGCGTGACCTAATGCCCTATTTAGCCGGAATCTAACAATCAATAAAATAATTATACCTTAAATGAGCTATCTTAAATTTGATAAAAACCTCATGATTAATCTGGAGCAGTCACTTCCGAAGGAAATGCTCCGCACTAATCAGTCGGGGGCTTATCACTGTACGACGATAGTTGACTGCAACACCCGCAAGCAGCACGGACTTCTGGTGGTCCCCGTGCCGGAGCTGGGTAATTCGTCACATGTACTGCTTTCGTCGCTCGACCTCACGGTCTACCAGCATGGCGCGCCGTTCAACCTCGCACTCCACCGCTACCGCGGCGGAGTCATGAGTCCAAACGGCCACAAATATATCCGTGAATTTGACTGCGAGAGCGTCCCGCGTACCACCTATCGCGTCGGCGGCGTCATCCTGACCAAGGAGAAAATATTTATCTCCAACGAGAACCGCATCCTCATCCGCTACACCCTCGTGGAGGCCCATTCGCCGACAACGCTCCGCTTCCGCCCCGTGCTCGCCTTCCGCGACGCCAACGAACTGTGTGTGGCCAACGACACACTCGACCCCACCGTCCCCGAAGTGAAGAACGGCGTGTCGGCCTGCCTCTATCCGGGCTATCCGACGCTTTATATGCAGTTCAGCCACAAGCCCACCTGGACTTACGAGCCTAACTGGTACAACGGCTTCGAGTATGTCAAAGACCTGGAGCGCGGAGTGCCCTACTGCGAGGACCTGTGGGTGCCGGGCTACTTCGAAGTGCCCATAAAAAAAGGTGAGTCGGTCATTTTCTCGGCTGGAACAAGCGAGGTATCGCCCCGCTCACTTGCAAAAATGTATGAGAACGAGATTGCCCACCGCACCTGCCGCACTTCCTTCTTCAACTGTCTGAAGAACGCCGTCAAGCAGTGCTACCTCAACGAGAAAGACGGCATGTATCTCCTCTCAGGCTATCCCTGGGGAAAAATTCTCGCCCGCAACACCTTCATGGCACTCCCCGGAGCCACTATCGCCATAAACCACCGCGAGGACTTCGAGCGCATAGCCTCTACTGCGCTCACTGCACTCAAGCACTTCATGAGCAGCGGCGAGAACGACAAGCGCATCATTGGCATCGACCTCCCCGACGTACCCCTTTGGGCTGTATGGGCCTTACAGCAGTATGCCAAAACCTACGGACGCGACGACGCCAAGGAGAAATACCTCCCCGTCATCCGCGAAATCCTCAACTTCATACTCGCGCAGAAGCATCCGCTATTGAAGGTGGACGACAACGGAATGGTGACCACCGATGGACTCGACAAACCAATGTCGTGGATGAACGGCTCGCTCGGCGGACGTCCCGTAATCGGCCGCACAGGCCTTTTGGTAGAGTTCAACGCGCTCTGGTACAACGCACTCATGTTTGCCTCGAAACTCTCCGAGGGGACCACCGACGAGGAGAAGTTCAAAGAGGCCGCCGACAAGATGGCAGCCCCCTTCATCAGCACCTTCCTCAACGACTACGGCTATCTCTACGACTATGTCAACGGGACATACGCCGACCCCTCAGTGCGCCCCAACATGGCAATCGCCATCGGTCTCGACTACTCGCCGCTTGACCGCCGCCAGCGCAAGAAGGTGCTCGACATCGTGACCCGCGAGCTTCTGACCCCGAAGGGCCTGCGCACCCTCTCGCCGAAGAGCTACGGCTACCGCCCCTGCTACCTCGGCTCGCCCGAGGAGCGCGAAATGGCACTCCACAACGGTCCCTCGCGCCCCTGGCTCATCGGCTTCTACTCGGATGCCTATCTGAAGGTGTTCGGCATGAGCGGCGTCAGCTACATCGACCGTATGCTTATCGGCTTCGAGGACGAGATGTCAAACGGCTGCATCGGCTCCCTCTCGCAGCTCTATGACGCCAACCCGCCCTACAATGGCCGTGGCGCCATCAGCCATGTGACCAATGTCGCAGAAGTGCTCCGCACGCTCACAACACTCAAGAAATTCATAATGGACTAATCATCACACCCCATGAAAGCTTTAATGTTCGGGTGGGAATTCCCCCCTCACATCCTCGGCGGTCTCGGCACCGCCAGCTACGGTCTCACTAAGGGTATGTGGGAGTGTGGCGATATGGACATCACATTTGTCATACCCAAGCCTTTCGGCGACGAGGAGAAGCACTTCGCCAACATCATAGGCATGTCGCAAGTGCCCATTGCATGGCGCGACGTCAGCCGTGAATATGTCGAGCAGCGCATCGGCAAGGTCATGGACCCCGATTTCTATTTCCGCCTGCGCGACCATATCTATGCCGACTTCAACTACATGCGCACCAACGACCTGGGCTGCATCGAGTTCTCAGGCCGCTACCCCAACAACCTCGTCGAGGAAATCAACAACTACTCAATCTGTGCCGGCGTCGTGGCCCGCACCGTCGACTTCGACATCATCCACTCTCACGACTGGCTCACATACCCCGCAGGCATCCATGCCAAGCAGGTGTCGGGGAAGCCGCTCGTAATCCACGTCCACGCCACCGAGTTTGACCGCTCGCGCGGCAAACCCAACCCGACCGTGTTCGGCATCGAGAAGGACGGCATGTATCACGCCGACCATATAATCACCGTGTCAAACCTCACGCGCGATACCGTCATCAACAACTACGGCATCGACCCCGCCAAAGTAACCACGGTCCACAACGCCGTGACACCCCTCACCCAGGAGCAGCTCAACGTTCCCGAACACAAGAGCAAGGACAAGGTGGTGACCTTCCTCGGCCGCATCACCATGCAGAAAGGCCCGGAATACTTCGTCGAGGCTGCCGCCAAGGTGTTGAAGAACAATCCCAACGTCCGCTTCGTCATGGCCGGCAGCGGCGACATGATGGACAAGATGATTCTCCTCGCTGCCGAGCGCGGCATTGCCGACCGCTTCCACTTCCCCGGATTCCAAAAGGGCAACCAGGTCTACGAGATGCTCAAGGCCTCCGACGTCTACATCATGCCCTCCGTCTCCGAGCCATTCGGCATCTCGCCGCTCGAGGCCATGCAGATGGGAGTCCCCTCGATTATCTCGAAGCAGAGCGGATGTGCCGAAATCCTCACCAACGTCATCAAGACCGACTACTGGGACATCGACGCTATGGCCGACGCCATCAACTCGATTGTCACCTACCCCGCCATGTACAACCAGCTGCGCGAGGACGGTCTCGCCGAGGTCAACCAGATCACATGGGACAAGGCCGGACGCAAGGTGATTGATATTTACAACAAAGTTTTAAACAAATAAAATAGCGGCGTTGACCACGATTCAACTGACACGAAATTGACGCCCCAACAAGCACTATACACCAAGAATCATGAAAGCAATTTGTTTTTATTTTCAGATCCACCAACCATTCCGTCTGAAAAGATACCGCTTTTTCGACATAGGCAACGACCACTATTATTATGACGACTTCGCCAACGACGACATCATCACCCGCATCGCCCAGCGCAGCTACATCCCCGCTGCCGAGTCGCTGCTGCGTATGATTGAGGCCACAGGCGGCAAGTTCAAGTGTGCCCTCTCGATTTCAGGCACCGCACTCGAACAGTTCGAGCTTTATGTCCCCGAATTCATCGACCTCCTCAAGAAACTCGCCGAGACAGGCTGCGTGGAGTTCCTCGCAGAAACTTACGCCCACTCCCTTTCGTCGCTTGCCGACCCGGAGGAATTCGCAGCCCAGGTCAAGGCCCACGATGAGAAAATCAAAGAGCTCTTCGGACAGACTCCCAAGGTGCTCCGCAATACAGAGCTTATCTACAGCGACGAACTCGCCCCGCAGATTCACGCTATGGGCTACAAGGGCGTGATTACCGAGGGCGCCAAGCACATCCTCGGATGGAAGTCACCCAACTATGTCTACAACGCCGCCTCATCTCCCAAGCTGAAAATCCTGTTAAAGAACGACAAGTTCTCCGACGACATCTCGGATCGCTTCAGCAACACCGCATGGGACGAATATCCCCTCACAGCCGACAAATACATCGACTGGATTGCCTCCACTCCCGCCGAAGAGCAGATTATCAACCTCTTCATGAACCTCGAAGTCTTCGGTGACTTCCAGCCCCGCGAGACAGGCATCTTCCAGTTCCTCGAAGCGCTTCCCCGCTTCGCCGAAGAGCGCGGCGTAGAGTTCTGGACACCGACCACTGCTGTGACCAAGCTCAAACCTGTGGCTGAACTGTCGGTGCTCCACCCGATTTCATGGGCAGACGAAGCCCGCGACACCTCCGCATGGCTCGGCAACAAGCTCCAGAACGAGGCTTTCAACAAGCTCTACTCCGTCAGCGAGCGCGTCCGCCTCTGTGAAGACCGCCGACTCAAGCAGGATTGGTATTACCTCCAGGGTTCCGACCACTTCTTCTATATGTCGACCAAGAATATGCACGACGGCTCTGTCCACTCGCAGTTCTCACCCTACGACACCCCCTTCGAGGCCTTCACAAACTACATGAATGTCCTGGCCGACTTCATTGTCCGCGTCGAGGAGCAGTACCCGATGTCGATTGACAATGAGGAACTCTCATCACTCCTGACCACTATACGCAACCAGGAACGCGAAATCGAGGTGCTCAACAAGGAGGCCGAGTCGATGCGCAAGAACATCGAGCACTTCAACGAGGAACACCTCCTCCGCGAGAAGACCGCAGGGCAGGAAGCCGAGAAAGCACCCGCGAAGCGTGCATGCAAGGCCAAGGCCCCCAAGGCTGAAGGCGAGGCCAAACCCAAACGCGGCCGCAAGGCTAAAGCCGAGGACATCCCCGCTGAATAAATCCGGCCTATCTCTCTCCCCGACGACAGATGACCAAACAGCTACCTGATACAAGCCATCTATCATAATCCTAAATTATTTTTTGTGAAAACAGCGCCCGGCCAACAAACCTCCGGGCGCTGTTTCTTTCATTAGTACTTTTTCTAAGGACGGGCATACAACCAATTATACCACAACGGGTATAATTTATTTATCATTCGCTATTATTATACCCTATCAGGTATAATAAGTGCTATAGAATGGGCCATGTTATACCCCGATATGATATTAGCTCTCACATTATGAATATTACCTTTAGTTTTTTATGACAGACGAAAAAATTTTCACTGATTTTAAGGTTCTTTTGAAAACTTTGTGTATCTTTGTCACTATGAGTGGGAGAGCCCACCTATATTTATTACATAATCAATTGAGAAAAAAGCGTTTTGCCTTATCCTTTATTAGAAATTCGCCAAAACTTTTTAAGCTGAAGGATTAAGCAGTCAAAAACGCCTATATTTGTCTTATAACCACCCGCGACAAGAGGGGGAGTGGTTGTAATTGACATTGCATGGGGTGACTGTTTATTTCGATGTGGCCGTTTTGCGATGCCTCTAACATGATAAACAGCACAATGTCCCTGCGCTTTTCTATTCTTTAACCTTAATAACACATTCCTGCAATAGGGGGACATTTTTCAGGAGCGTCATTTTACACATGAATACTTTCTTAAATGTATTATGGAATTTCCCGTTCTTCGGGTTTGTTTTAGCTATCCTCACTGCCATTACCGGGGTATTATTCTGTATCTCAATAATCGGATTGCCCATAGGATTAGGCTTATTCCAGTTCAGTATCTTTCTGTTTTGGCCACATGGCTATGCAATGGTAAGCAAGGGCGATCTCGAACTCCTGACAGAAAAGAAACGGCCTCTGTGGTGGAAGATATTCGCCTTGATAATCAGAATACTCTATTTCCCCATAGGATTGGTAGAAGCTGTAATAATGTCCTTCTTTGGCTTATTGCAGTTCATTACCATTATAGGCATCCCTCAGGGGCTTGTCACGATGAAATCAATCGGCACCTATTTCAATCCCGTCAACAAAGTCCGTGTACCCCAGGCCGTTGCCGATCAAATCCAGGAAATAAAAAGAGAAAGAGCCATACAGCGTTATGCTCCCAAAAGACAGCAGCCGGAGCAATACCCTTCGTATGCACAGCAACCGTCAGTTATGCCCGCTGCCGCGGCCCCTACTATCGCGCCGAGTACCCCGGCAGCGGCACAGGCGGCATCTTTCTGCCACAACTGTGGCAACCCTCTCTCGGAGGAATCAAAGTTCTGCCCGAAATGCGGCACACAGGTAATCATCGCAGCGTCAATAATGCCTGCGGCAGCGGTAGAAGTTCCTCAGACAGTAGAGACGCTGGAAAAAACGGAAGAAACTCTGACCGAGCAAGCAACCCAGACATCAACAGAGGTGGTGATAACAGACGAAAGCACCCAACCGGCCGAACCCGCGCCCATATTGATGAAAGACCCTGCGCATGAGGGAGAATACCTTGATGAGTTTCTCTTTGACAGCACCGCCTCCACATCTGACCAATTCAAGAAATACCTTATCATCGGCGCCGCGGCCCTGACAGTAACGGCACTCGGATTCATCGTCTGGCACTATGTAGGAGATTATTTTACTTCTTCGAATGATGAAAAAGAATCAATCCTATTTGTCGACAATATTCAAGGAGGCGATGCCGACCGACGGGGCGAAGATGCCTACGGCTATGACACCGGCAAGCGGGAGACGACCCAGAATATGGAGGAAGATTACAGTTATAACGATGACGCCGGGCGCACAAAGGGTAAAGAGGTAAGAGCCGAAGCCAACAAGCGAGCCAAAGAAAGCAAAGTTACAAAAAAGGATATAGAAGCTGTCCTCGAAACCGTAAAGGCCACGGAACTACAAGTCGCTAAAGATGAGGCCAAAGAAGAAACAATCGAGGAGACAGCCGAATATCAGGCAAACAAAATCGACCCTGACCAGGTCTATAACAATGTTGAGGAGAAGCCGCAGTTTCCGGGAGGGGATGCGGCTATGATGAAATGGCTGTCCGACCACGTCAGATACCCGGCAATGGCTCAGGAAAATAATATCCAAGGGCGGGTGGTCCTGTCCGTAGTGATTGACCAGACAGGCTCCATAGGTGATGTACGCGTCATGAGAAGTCGTGACCCCGACCTCGACAAGGAGGCAGTCCGTGTGGTTAAAACCCTGCCGAGGTTCATCCCCGGCAAAATCAACGGAACCCCGGTGAAAGTCTATTACACTATCCCCATCACCTTCCGCCTTCAATAACAACAGAATTTCAACCAAATAATTTTTATCATTATGAAAACCAAAATCCTCTTATCACTGGTTACGGCACTACTAATGCTGCCGCTGACGGCATTTGCCGATGACCCGCTTAACGGCGACTGGACCAAAAAAGATTCCAACGGGTATGATTTCAATAGCCTTAGCATTAACCTCGACAATCCTTCCTATCTTGGCGGATATGGCGAAAACGAAATGGACGGCATATCATTACAATTCGACAAAATCATAAGCCGCAGTGAAAACAGCGTGACATTTGGTGCCAACTATGAAAGCATCGTAAAAATCAAATACGATCCTCTGAAGAAAACAATCAACATACGCGTCTATTGGCAGGGAGAAAAAATTCCGTGCGTCAATCAGACATTCAGCGAGAAAGAACACATCAACACCATAATTTCAACCGAGGATCAAGACATATTGGATTACGACGATGAAAAAACAGTAATCGGTAAGGCCAAAATAGGTGAAACATTCAAATGGACCGGGGTAAACACCCCCTTCAAATCAATAGTGCTTCTCCCCAACGGAAAGAAAGGGCTTCTTGCCGGCTGGCAAAGCTCTGCCGAACCTATTGATTCTTTCGTGCTTGGTAAGGAGTATGTTGTGGCCGACGAGAATGGGAAAAGCAGTTTGGAGTTCGAGCTTCTCAAGGATGGAATTGTTAGAATGGTTGAGACTTATATGCTTCCACCGAATCCAAACGGAAGTATGGGGACAGCCGCAGTTAGTTCCTATCTCGGAATCATAAAGGGTAATCGCATAATTCTGACCCATTCGGCAGGTATGGAAGGCGCATATTCCGAAACACTAAAAGAGTTCCAACCGATGGATAAAGCTCTTGAAGTCATTTATATAACCACCGGGGATATGATATTTGAAGGGAAAGAGCACCATGAATCAATGCACTAACCAATATCAGGCAAAGCCCTGCATTTCAACATATTGCTAACCTAATTGGTTTGTAGGGACGTTGCGTGCAACGTCCGTTGGGAACCGGCTATGAATATATATTGTATTTCATCCGGGGTCGGACGTTGTACGCAACGTCCCTACAACCAATATCTTGCGCCGAGATATGCGCCGGCAACACATACCTATCTATTTTTCAAGCTGCGCTTTCT
This sequence comes from uncultured Duncaniella sp., assembly GCA_910586665.1. Classification (GTDB taxonomy): domain Bacteria; phylum Bacteroidota; class Bacteroidia; order Bacteroidales; family Muribaculaceae; genus Duncaniella. Next base: position 37,412 of record CAJUIX010000017.1, on the reverse strand, counting down.
TGAGCAGCTCGGGGGTGAGGATGGTGTGCTTGGTGGAGAAGCGGAGGTCGTTCATCTCGCGCGGAGTCAGCCAGACGGCGCTTTTGAGGACGGGGCGGTCGATATGGAGGGGATTGGAAGGCATGATGCTATTGTTTATTGCGGGTTATCATTCATCGGGCTATCCGATTTATCAATCAGGGGCAGAAGACGGTTGAGGCCGAGTAGGACGGCAACGTATGTCAGTCCGAGCACGAAAAATTCGATGCGCAGAGGAAAGACGTCTTTCAACCACCCGCCGCCGAGGTAACAGAAAAATAGTAGCCACAGCGAGGCCTGGACGCATACGCAGAGCGTGCACCAGACGCCGGCACGGAACTTCTGATACCATATACTCCAGAATGTGAATGGGAGGCAGCAGACATTACATGCCGCAAGATAGCGGATCCACTGCGGGAACATCAACAACGCCAACAGACTCACGGAGAAGTAGGCAAAACCCACCTCGCTCCATCCGAAGATGCCGAAAAACTTCGAGGCTTTCATCTCCAGCACGCTGTCGCAGCCCCCGGCCTGAAGGACACCGCAGACGCGGTCAGCAGCCGCGTTCTGGATCTTTACCGACTTCTGGACGAGCATGTAGGTAAGCCATAGCCCGAAGAGGTCGATGAGGACAATGCCGTAGACCGACGCGTGGCTATAAAGTCCGTTAGTTATAAAAAGGTAGAGAAACAACGCAGCGAGTGAGGCCGCCAGCACCCACTTCTTGGCCCGATTGGCCAATTCTATCGTGGCATGGCCGCGATAACCAGGCTCGACAGAGTCGGTTGCAGGGTAGGCAAGCATAACAACACCGCTCCAGGCCTCCTTGAAGTCCGGGAGCGGCATAGTCTCGGCTACACCCTGAGTGAGATAGCCCACCCTGTCGGCATCCATGTCGGTAACAATCACGAAACCACGCCCCGTATGGGCGAGAAATGGAGGCTGCAGGGCTGAAATCTCATCCTTGTCGGCAAGACGCAGAGTCTCATTATCGACGCCATACTCCGTGAGCAGCTTCGACAAGCCGAAAAGCGACTTGAAAGGCATCGCGAGAAAACGTCCGTCGGAATATCCGACAGTGTGTGGCACACCGAGCACCTGAAGGAAATCACTCAGCAATGTATCGTCCGAATTAGACATGGGTGCCCCGGTTTATAGGAATGATTCAACCTTGGCAAGAAGCACCTCGCCGTCTATCTCCCCGCTGTGACGCCATGTCTCCTTACCGTCGACATAGATGAGGAAAGTAGGGATTGACCGCACTCCTGCCTCGTCGGCAGCTCCCTTGTTCTGATCAATGTCATATTTCACCACAGGCACACGGCCGTCCAAAAGTTCCGTGACCTGCGCCACTACGGGCATCATACGCTGGCAGTGAGGACACCATGAGGCATAGAACTCGGCCAGTACCACTTTCGATCTTGAAATTGCTTTATCAAAGTCCATAATTATAGCGTTTTAGATACAGATAAATTTTAACTAACTGTATCTAAAACGCTACATATACGTTGCAGGTTGAAACACCCGGCTATAGTTTAAGAAGCATTAACTAATGCCATATCCGGCATTGAAACTCACTTATTGCAGGGATTCCAACCGCCGAGCACGAAAGCCGGGTCGCGGTAGGCCTTGATAAGAGCCGCGTCGTCAACCGGGTCGAGCACACGCGAGCCCTCGGCGCGACGCGAGGTGTCGGCAGGAGTGCCGTCGGGATTGCGGCTACCCGACTCCCAGTAGTGGACATAGTCATACGGGCCTTTGGTCACCCCCTCCCACCCCTCGGCAGGAATGTTTTCAAGCGTGCAGTCGATTAGCACCATTTCACACTGCGGATAAGTGCCGTTGGTGCGGGCAAATACGGCTCGCGGAGTGAGACCTATGAGCGTGCAGTCCACGAATACATCGCCGTGGCTCGCTGTACCGTTGCGGACGTATGCAAAGGGGCCGCGCGACAAGAGTGTGCAATCCTTGAAATAGACGGGACCGCGGCCGAGCACGGTGTCTCCCCCACCCTCGATGCGGCAGTTTTCCATAAAGAGGGAGCCGTTGGCCTGGAGAGCGTCGCCGTCACCTATGACGGTAACATCTTTTACAACGTTGCGCTCACCCATGATGAGCAAGCCCTCGGCCTGGCCACGGCATGTGGTGGCCACGGTGAAGTTGCACAGAGTCATGTCGGTGCAGTTGTCCATCATGAATGGCGCGCGGCGGGAGGGGAAAGTGCCGAGCCATTCATTGGTGCTGACGTCAGCCGGATGTGGGTTGAAGACCTCGTTGTTCGGATAGTGGATATAGACACCCTCGCGGCTCTCACCCTCGATGGTGACGTTGCTCTTGTTGCGGAAGTAGACAAGCTCCTCGTAGTCTCCGTTCTTAACATAGACGGTCCAAGTCTCTGAGCTGAACTCGGGAATGAAGTCGAGAGCGCCCTGCACTGTATTGAAATCGCCAAAACCGTCGGCTGCCACCACGAGGCGACGCTGCGAAGCGGCAGGAGCGGAGGACTTGACAGTGAAGCGCCAGCCATCCTTTTTAGTCACTCCCTTGAAGGGCTTGCCGCCGACGGAGAGGACACCTGGGTCGACGGTGACATAATAGCTCTTTCCATAGTCGAGCATATTATTGTGGGGATAGATTTCGGCCCTGTTACCCCTGACGATAATCGGGTAGAAGTGGAAGGCATCGGTGAAACCACCAATGATGTTGAGCTGATACTCGTCGGAGGCCGGGGCAGCCGTGCCGGAAGGTGTTCCGGGCTTGATGGTACGGTTTGTGTGGCGCGGCTGGTCGTAGACGTATGGCTTAAGTGTATAGGGAGCCTTCGGAAGCTTCGTACCCTCGGTGGGGCCGGCCGGGATTGACATGTCGAGGCTGTCGACACAGAGACCCGTCGCCTCGTCGAAAATACGAATCAGTCCCTTCTCGCCAATCACCAGCTCGGAGTCGAACAGAATTGAAAGACGGGTGTCGACGTTGACATTCTCCGCTCCGGGAGCCGGGGTCAGCATTGCGGCCTGCTTCTTGGCATAGCCTAAGTTTGTCGCCATAATGGTGACAAGCAGGATAGATAATAAATTTTTCATGGTTATGGTATAGATGTGATGACTTATTGATAACAGGCCGATTGTCAGAGCTTGCGAAGCAACTTTATTGCCTCGATAAGGACGCGGGTAGTCGATGCGTCTATGACACGGCTGCGGTTGCCGGGGAAGTGCTTCGTGGAAGTTTCACAGAGGAATGTTCCGTCGGGCATGGCGACTGCGGCAGCCATGCAGACCGTGCCGACAGGCTTTTCCTCGCTCCCTCCGCCGGGACCGGCAATGCCGCTCGTGGCTACCGACACCTGCGCGCCGGTGGCCCGGAGGACACCCTCGGCCATTTCATAGACCACGGGGAGACTCACCGCTCCGCTGTCGGCAAGCGTCTTCTTCCCTACACCGAGAAGCGACATCTTGACCTCGTTGCTATAGCTTACGACCGAACCGACGAAGGTTTCCGACGAGCCGGGGACGAGCGTAAGCTCATGAGCAATGTTGCCGCCGGTGCAGCTCTCGGCTGTGGCGAGTTTCAGACCGCGCTTGGTGCACTCCTTCAGCAGAATCTGGGCCGGAGTAAGATCCTCGGTGGCGATGACCGCGTCGCCGAGCATTGTATGAAGTTCCTCGGCGGCTCGGCGCACCTCGGCTGTGATGAAATCCTTGTCGGCATGAGCGCCGTCGATGCGCAGGCGTATCAGTCCCGGCTTCGGAAGGTAGGCGAGGTGGAGATACGGGGGAAGCTCCTCCTCCCAGGAGGCTATCTTTTCAGCGAGGCCGCTCTCGGTGTAGTCTGTCACCATGAGCACGGCATGCTCTATGTCGACGTCGCTATGATATTTTTTGCACAGCTGCGGAAAAACCTCGCTCTGAAACATCTCGCGGGTCTCGAAGGGCACCCCCGGCATTGCCACGAGCACCTTGCCCTCCCGCTCAAACCACATGATAGGCGCCGTCCCGACGCGGTTCTGAATGACACGGCAGGAGGTAGGTACTATAGCCTGTGCAACTGTCAGGTCGTTGAGACGGAAGCCTCGGCGGCTCACAATATCCTTGACATTCTCGAGCACCGCGGTATCCTCGACAAGCTCACCACCGAAATAATCACGGAGGACACCCTTGGTGATGTCGTCCTTGGTCGGACCGAGGCCGCCGGTGGTAATGACCACGTCACTGAGTTCGAAGGCTCGGTCTATGGCGCGACGAATCTCACCGGCTTCGTCGCCTACAGCCTGGACGTCGCTGACCTCCCAGCCGTATGGAGCTATATGACGGGCTATGTCGCCCGAATTAGTATCTATGACCTGGCCGAGCAGAAGCTCGTCGCCTATGACGATTATTGATAGTTGCATTAGGGTTCAAAGTTGAAGGTTGAAGGTTTAGGGGAATCAGACTTGCACGCGGGCGTAGGGGACCTCGTCGTAGCAGCAGAATTTTTTGTCGAGATACTTATAATAGGCAGCAATGGCCACCATAGCGGCATTGTCGGTGGTGAAGACACGCGGGGGGATGAAAGCCGTCAACCCGCGGCGTCTACAATAGTCGGCTACGGCGTCGCGCACTCCTGAATTGGCCGAGACACCTCCGCCGATAGCCACAGTCCTGACACCGGTCTGGCGGACGGCCTTGTCGAGCTTGTCCATTAAGATGTCGATGATAGTCTTTTGCAGCGAGGCGGCAAGGTCGGCTCGGTTTTCGTCGATGAATGAGGGATTTTCTTTGAGACGGTCGCGCAGGGTATATAGGAATGAGGTCTTCAGGCCGCTGAAGCTGTAGTCGAGTCCTGGAATGTGTGGTTTGGCAAACTTGAAAGCCGAAGCATCGCCCTCGGCCGCGAGACGGTCGATGTGCGGCCCCCCGGGATAAGGAAGTCCCATGACTTTGGCACACTTGTCGAAGGCTTCGCCGGCAGCATCGTCAATGGTCTGTCCGAGAATCTCCATGTCGTTGTAGTTTCTGACAAGGATTATCTGGCTGTTGCCGCCGGAGACGAGCAGACAGATGAAGGGGTATTCAGGCACCGCGTCCTCCTCGCTGCGGCGGATGAAGTGCGAGAGCACATGGCCGTGGAGATGGTTGACGTCGACAATAGGGATGCGCAAACCGAGCGACAGTCCTTTGGCAAAGCTCGTCCCGACAAGGAGCGAGCCGAGCAGCCCCGGACCGCGGGTAAAGCCGATGGCCGAAAGCTCTGACTTTGAAATACCGGCACGTTTGAGGGCGGTGTCGACCACCGGGACTATATTTTGCTGGTGGGCACGCGAGGCAAGCTCCGGCACCACGCCGCCAAACTCCGCATGCACCTCCTGCGAGGCTATGACGTTGCTCAGAAGGACGCCGTCGCGGATGACGGCAGCAGAAGTGTCGTCGCACGACGACTCAATGCCCAATATTGTTATGCTCATAACTTATATCAGTTCAATTATAAGCACAAAAGTAACAAATTCCGCTGACACTGAAAAATGAAAGCGACCCGGAGTGTATACATTACTGTATCACTTCGGGTCACAAACGTCAATTATTGTTTTGAACAGAAAAAACTCGATTTTTCTTTATATTGCTTCCTTGTCACTCTCCGCAGCCGGAGCGGTGGACGACTCTTCGCCACTCAGCGGCGAGCCTCTGCTGCCTTGGGGTCTGTGTCCGGCCTGCGAGAGTAAACAATACGGGGTGTCTGTTATTCGGGGATAGCGAAGATTACGATGCGGTTCCAGTCGTTGGTCTCGTAAACCTGGGTGTTGCTGCCTGCAGCTTCGAGGACGAGACGGTTGGCGTTGATGCCGTAGTCGCCGGTGAGGATGTCAGCGACGGCCTGGGCGCGGCGCTCTGAAAGCTTCATGTTGTACTCGGAAGTGCCGGTATCTTCATCGGCATAGCCGCGAACCACGATAGTTGCATCAGGATTAGCCTTCATGTACTCAGCCACGTTGTAGACGTTGACCATTTCCTCTGAGCTGACGTAGGCCGAATTAATCTTGAAGCGGACGGTCGGGAGAATAGTTGTAGAGGTAACAGTGACAGATTCCTTGACTTCGGGGCAGGGGAGCTGGGCCTCGGCTGCTGCAAGAGCTGCGGAAGTAGTGGCGAGAGCTGCACGGAGGTCGTTGATCTGATTGTTGGCGTTGTTGATGTAGTCGGTGTAGTCACAGGGGTTGTAACGCTGGAACTTCGAACCGGTGAAGTGGAAGGCAAAGCCGCCGATAGCGGAGATGTCGATGTCGATAGGACGTCCGTAGGCCTCATTGTTGAAGTTGTCACCGTAGAACTGTGCACGACCCTCAGCGAAGAAGTCAACATAGTCGCTCAGACGGAAGCGGAGCTGCAGACCTGCTGAAACGGGGAGTACCCACTGGTTGCTCTTCACGCCGGAACCGTCGCGGTCCTGGATATTGCCCAGCTCGGGACGATAGCGGTAGATGAATGAGCCGCCGAGTCCGATGTAAGGCACCATTGAGAAGACGCGCTTGGGATTGTAGCCCCCGATTGAGTTAAACATATCCCACATGAAGTCAACGTTGAGGTTGGCGACACGGGCAGAGGCAGTCACGCCGCTGTTCCAGTGCATCGAACCATAGTAGGCCGAGAAGCGGAAACCTAAGTAGGGAGAGATCCAGCGACCTACGCCGAGATTGTAGATAGCTGTGAGGTGGCGGCTGTTGTCACGTCCGTCAGTGCGGAAGTTCTCCATGAAGGGAGAGCGAATACCGGCGCCAATCTGGAGGAACCAGTTGTTTTTCCATGAACCAGGTGTGTAGTAGTCCTTGCAGTCGACTTCCTGGACGAGGACCGGTGTCTCCTCGACAACGATGCCTTCGACTGTCTCCTGGGCCTTTGCGTCACTTGCGCTCCAGAGCATGCCGCCCAAAGCCGCAACGATTAACAAATTTCTTTTCATTTCTCTCATAAATTTAAAAATGAAACACGATTTTTTAGTAAACTCTTTTAATTCTTTAAATAGTTTTAGGGTTTATCACATCCGCCCGGCCAGGTTCTTAATGGTGGCACTCTTGCCCCGCTGCCGAGCCTCAGTGAAGCGTTTTGAAGCGTTTTGATTTTATAACATTAATACATTTTTATTTGTTCATTTCCCCCGTGTGGCAACAACAATTTTAACATTTGACACCCTCTCGGACACCAATGCCACTTATTTGTCGGAGGGGAGTACCGAAGGGTCAATATCAGGATTCTCAAACCATTGGGAGAGTTTGCGGCGCGCACGCTCGTGGGCTTCCGGCCCTATAGAATTCTTTACGATTCCATAGACAGCCATCAGCGCTCCCATGTCGTCGGCAAAGCCCAAGGGTATGAAATCGGGTATAAGGTCGGCTGGAAAGATGAAATAGCCGAGAGCACCGACAATCAGCGCTTTGTCCTTGAGAGAGGCTTTTTCAAGACCATAGAAGAGCGTCAGAGCCATGTAGACCACGTTTTTCCCGGCCTTCGTGGCAACAGTGCCTATCTTTTTCCACATAGCCGACTCGCTAAAGTGCTTACCGAAGCTGTCAAGTGCCCCGGGCAGTTCCTCAAACTTGCGCCTGGCAGCCTCGGCCACCTCTTTTGAGCGGTCAGAGACTCCCTCCGCCGTGCGGGACGCCGCCTGACGCACCGACCCGAATATCCTGTCGAAAAGTTTCATATTGCTGTCTATACTTTATTTATTATAACGCACGAGAGAGGAATATTTCACAGGTTGAGAAGCCGGATTTACACCTTCTAACCGACTATGGATATAGTTGACGTGAGACCCTATAGGGATTTTTATATATTGTTTTCAACTGATTTCGGGAGAAATTTGTTAAATTTGCAATCGAATATATTCACGCGCGCATCTCATGGCAGTAATTGACATTATCTTACTATTGATTTTCATAGTTTCGGCATGGCTCGGTTTCCGAAAGGGAATCATCACACAGTTAGGCTCTGTGGCCGCCATAGTTATTGCAATTATTGCATGCCGGATGTTTGGCGGCGTGATTGAGGAGATTATCGTGGGGAGTAACTATGACTGGCAGGCCAATCCCCTGCCGCGCTACAGTTTCTCAATACTCGTGAACTGCGCGATATACCTCGTCACCTACTACTCGGTGATACTCATAGCCAGGATGCTCCACACGGTTAGCCACGCTGTGCTCCTCGGACCTATCGACCACATAGCCGGAGCCGCTTTCTCGGTAGCAAAGTATGCCCTACTCGTCAGCCTGCTGCTCAACCTCTACATCGCGGTCTTCCCGGGCACGACACTATTGTCGAAGTCACGCCTCGCAGGTGGACGGGCCATCGAGTTGGTGATAGGCTTCGCCCCGTGGGTGCTCAACACTCTCCACCCGGTCGAGCGCGACACCCTCCCCTCCCCGACCCCGGTCAAAATTTCGTCGACCCCGGTCAAAACAGTCTCTTATTCATAAGCAATTGACACAAATGGATACTCCAGACAAGAATTCAGCTAAGGAAAGTGAGCACCTCATACAGAAAGCCACTTCCGACGACTATAAATACGGCTTCACCTCCGACATTGACACCGACATCATCCCCGTCGGGCTCAACGAGGAAGTGGTGCGCCTCATATCGAAGAAGAAAGGTGAGCCGGAATGGCTCCTCAACTTCCGCCTCAGGGCCTTCCGCCACTGGCAGACTCTCGAAATGCCCCACTGGGCACACCTCGACATACCACCGATTGACTACCAGGCAATCAGCTACTACGCAGAGCCGCGCGCCAAGAAGGGACCCGAGAGCCTCGACGAAGTTGACCCGCAGCTGCTTGACACCTTCAACCGCCTCGGCATACCGCTCCAGGAGCAGAAAGCCCTCGCAGGCATGGCAGTCGACGCCGTCATGGACTCCGTGAGTGTCAAGACCACCCACCGTGAGAAGCTTGCGGAGAAAGGAATCATATTCTGCTCTATCTCGGAAGCCGTGAAGGACTATCCCGACCTCGTGAAAAAATATCTCGGCTCGGTCGTCGGTTATCGCGACAATTTCTTTGCCGCCCTCAACTCGGCAGTCTTCTCCGACGGCTCCTTCGTCTACATCCCCAAAGGGGTGAGATGCCCTATGGAGCTGTCGACCTACTTCCGCATCAACGCGGCCGGCACCGGCCAGTTCGAGCGCACGCTCATCGTGGCCGATGACGACGCCTACGTCAGCTATCTCGAAGGATGCACAGCACCGATGCGCGACGAGAACCAGCTCCACGCCGCCATTGTCGAAATCGTGGTCGAGGACCGCGCGGAAGTGAAGTATTCCACCGTCCAGAACTGGTATGCCGGAGACGCCGAAGGGCGCGGAGGCATCTACAACTTCGTCACCAAGCGCGGCCTCTGCCGCGGAGACCATTCGAAGCTCTCGTGGACGCAGGTGGAGACCGGCTCGGCTATCACATGGAAATATCCCTCATGCGTGCTCAAGGGTGACTACTCGCGCGGCGAGTTCTACTCCGTGGCCGTCACCAAGAACCACCAGCAGGCCGATACCGGCACGAAGATGATACATATCGGCAAGAATTCCACTTCGACCATAGTCTCGAAGGGCATCTCTGCCGGCCACTCTCAGAACTCCTACCGCGGACTGGTCAAGGTGGCCAAGGACGCGAGCGGTTGCCGCAACTACACCCAGTGTGACTCGCTGCTCATGGGCAGCAACTGCGGCGCCCACACCTTCCCCTATATCGACATACTCAATGAGTCAGCTATAGTCGAGCATGAGGCCACGACATCCAAGATTTCGGAGGACCAGCTCTTCTATTGCAACCAACGCGGCATACCTACGGAGGAGGCGATTGCCCTCATCGTCAACGGCTATGCCAAGGAGGTGATGAACAAGCTTCCGATGGAGTTTGCTGTCGAGGCTCAGAAACTTCTTGAAATCTCATTAGAAGGCTCGGTAGGATGACAGAGCTTGAAACCCCACATATCCGCCCGGCCCTCTACCTGATACCGTCGACAATGAGCGACGCTCCTGTCGGCGACGTCCTCCCCGCAGGCAACCTCCGGGTTGTCCGCGCCATAAAGCACTATGTCGTTGAGAATGTCCGCACCGTGCGCCGCTTCCTCAAGCGCTGCGACCGCGACATAGACATTGACTCGCTGGAATTTACCGTGCTCGACGAGCACACGCGTCCCGAGGAAATTCCGCCTATGCTTGCACCGCTGCTTGCAGGGGAGCCTGTCGGAGTGATTTCAGAAGCCGGCTGTCCGGCTATAGCCGACCCTGGAGCCGACCTCGTGGCCATAGCCCAGGAAAAGGGGCTTGAAGTGATCCCGCTTGTCGGGCCGTCGAGCATACTGCTCTCGCTCATGGGCTCGGGCTTCAACGGCCAGAGTTTCGCCTTCATCGGCTATCTTCCTCACGAGGCAAAGGCCCGCGCGCTCCGTCTGCGCGAACTCGAGCGACGCATAAGGCAGGAATCGCAGACACAGATATTCATCGAGACCCCTTATCGCAACAACAGGCTCATTGCCGAGCTTGCATCGACCCTTCCACCCTCCCTACGCCTCTGCGTGGCCTCCGATCTCACGGGCCAGCGGCAGAGCATAGTCACCCTCCCCCTTTCCAAATGGGCCGGACGGAAATATGACTATGACAAGACTCCGACGATCTTCCTGCTCAACTACTGAGACAGCCCTAATCCATATATCCCGCTTCCAATCTCTCTAACCACCCTTAATCACTTATCACAATCTTGGCTAAAAACCTGAAACCCATAACACACCGCTTCATGCCGGGTCTTTTTGACCACCTCGATGACTTCCAGGAAGGCACCGAGAGCGACTTCCACATCATCCCCGACAAGGAGATGGAGGCCATAGCGCGTGAAGTGAAGCGGGAGAAGCCCCGTCAAGGAGTCATTGACGAACTGCCGCCTATGGAGGCCTCCGACAAAGTCTTTTTCATGAGTTTCGGCAGCGGAAGTTCAGGCAACTGCTCGTATATCGGCGACCGCACGGGTGGTTTCCTCATCGACGCGGGTGTGGAGGTGGCAAAGGTGGTCGAAGGACTGCGCCGCAACGGCATCTCTATGGAGCGCGTAAGCGGTATCTGTCTTACCCACGACCACGGCGACCATATCCGTGATGTATACGGCCTCCTACGACGTTACAAGCACCTGCGCGTCTACTGTACCCCCAAGACCCTTAACGGAATCCTCCGCCGCCACAACATATCGCGCCGAATCAAGGATTACCACGCCCCTATCTACAAGGAGTTCCCGTTCAAAATCGGCAATTTCGAGCTTACGGCCTTCGAGGTGATGCACGACGGCGCCGACAATGCCGGCTACTTCATCGAGCACGGCCATGTCCGCCTCGCCGTGGCGACCGACCTCGGCTGCATCAGCGACCGGGTAGACTATTATATGCGCCTCGCCACCCACATTGTCATCGAGGCCAACTATGACCGGCAGATGCTCCACGAGGGTCGCTACCCGGAGTATCTCAAAGCACGCATCGAGGCCTCCAACGGGCATCTTGACAACTGCATGACAGCCGATTTTCTATCGAAGATCTATACTCCGACTCTGCGCGGCGTCTTCCTCTGCCACCTGTCGCATGACAACAATACGCCTGCCAAGGCCCTCGAATCCGTAGAACGTGCTCTCGCCGATGTAGGAGTGTCGCGCTTCGGCAACGGCAGCGTCGACCTGGCCGACGAGACCACTCCGCCCCAGCTCCACCTCATTGCCCTCCCCCGCTTCGACCCAACACCGTTGTACACATTAAATACGGAATACAGGTAATCACACAACTGCAAATACAAAAGCACTGCGTAGGGACGCTTTTAAAAGCATCCACATCAGGCTATTATCTAAAGTAAATTACAATTAGCCAACATTAAATCTGTCACTGTGCCAGTTTTGAACATTGTTGTCAATGTAATTCATAATAAGAAAGTATGAATCCTGTGTGCGAATAATATGGTCATGATAACGTTGCTGCCATTCAAATTTGATTCCAAGCCTGTTCGCATGACGAGTCCACGCCACCCTTTAAACTACGCACAACGACAGACAGCTTAGCATTATAATGCCACGGCCTACTTTCACCACCATGCTTCGGCTCCTTCAGACATCCCTTAGAATTGGAATTAAGATTGATTTCACTTGTAGGTGCAATGTATAAAACTACATGAATATGATTTGGCATAACAACATAATTCCAAATTTCAAGCCAAGGGAAATGAGCCGGCAACTCTACAATTTGCTGCTCGGCAATATTTCCAAGTGTGTATTTTAACATCTTACCCTCTTTGATTGAACAAAAAAACTGTCTGTGATTCTTTACGCATATAGTTATAAAATATACGCCTGAATCATAGTCATGCCACCGCGCGCGGAAAGCATGACGGTGGGGATATAAAGATGTAGGAGCTGCCATGAGGAGAGATAAAATTATGTGATAACATTGGAGGGCAGAATGGTTCTACCATAGTGAGTATCAAATACTTTTGGCGATGTGGACGCTTTTAAAAGCGTCCCTACCATATCCTATATCCATTGTAGTTATAGGAACAGGCAGGCGTCGCCGTAGGAGAGGAAGCGGTAGCGGGAATCGGCAAGGGCGTAGTTGTAGATGTCGCACCAGGTCGGGGAGGCGTTTTTCTGACTAAGGAAAGCTGAGACGAGGAGAAGGAGGGTCGAGCAGGGCTGATGGAAGTTGGTCACCATGCCTTTGACCATCTTATACTCGTAACCTGGGGCTATCATGAGCCGTGTCGAGGCTATGAATGTATGCTCCTTCCTTGAATCAAGGTGGGCGAGAATCGCCTCCATAGCCTCGGCGACACTCAGCTGCGGGTGGGAGGCCTCGTAGGGATACCACTGGGGCAGCACGTCGGCCGGGAGTCCCTGGCTGAGACGGCAACCAAGATGATAGAGGCTTTCAAGGGTGCGCACAGAGGTGGTACCGACTGCTATTATGCGGCGGTCGGTGGAGGCAAGCTCTGCTATAAGATTTCGGTCGACAGCTATAAACTCGCTGTGCATGTCGTGCTCCCCGATGACGTCAGACTTGACCGGCTGGAAAGTGCCGGCACCGACATGGAGCGTCAGCTCGCGGCGGGGGATGTGGCGGCGGTCAATCATGTCAAGTACCTCGGGCGTGAAATGCAAGCCGGCCGTCGGGGCTGCCACCGAGCCGTCGATGTGGGAGAAGACGGTCTGATAGTCATTCTTATCGCTCTCCTCAGTGCCACGATTGAGATATGGAGGAATCGGTATCTCACCCACGGCAGATATGATTTCCGAGAAAGTTACAGATGAGTCATTCCAAAGGAATTTGACTATCGACGTATTACCTGCCCTCCCAATGCGCAGAGCGGAAAGGGTGAATGACTTACCGTTAATCGTTACCGGCATATAGAGCAAACCATTGCGCCAGCGCTTGGAGTTGCCGACAAAGCAAGTCCACGAACAGCAGCCGTCAGAGGCAAAACTGCTCGCATAGTCAACCGGGTCGACAGGCTCGAGGCAGAAAATCTCAATCTGTGCGCCGTCGGCCTCCTCCCCCTTACGGAAACGGAGACGGGCATTGATGACACGGGTATTATTATAGACGAGCATTGAGTCAGCCGGCAGGAGCGAGGGTAGCTCGTTGAAGACGTGGGTCGACAAGCCTCCTTCGGCGTCCTTAACAAGCAGCAGGCACTTGTCGCGCTCGGCAAGCGGGTGCTTGGCAATGCGCTCGTCGGGAAGATTATAGTCAAACTCCTCTATAGGAATTTCGCGTATGTTCATTTGCTCAGTTCGATAAGGTCAGAAATGGCTTTATAGGGGTCAGCGGCACCGAATACATAGCTACCGGCCACGAGCACATCGGCTCCGGCCTCGATAAGGTCGGGTGCAGTCGAAAGATTGACACCTCCGTCAATCTCAATCACGGCCTCAGAGCCACACTCGGCAATGAGCGTCCGCAGCTCCCGCACCTTCCTGAGAGTGTTCGGGATGAAGCGCTGACCGCCGAAACCGGGATTCACACTCATGAGGAGCACCATGTCAAGCTCGGCAATAATATCACGCAGCAGCATTACAGGAGTTGCGGGATTAAGCGTCACGGCTGCACGCATACCAGCATCCTTGATAGCATGGACCACGCGGTCGAGATGAGTGCATGCCTCCCAATGGACATTCATGACCGCGGCGCCGGCATCGCGTACGCGGTCGACGAAACGGCCCGGGTCCATGACCATCATGTGGACATCAAGGGGCTTCTCGGCGATGGCACTGATAGCCTTGATGACCGGGAAACCTATAGTCAGGTTGGGCACGAACATACCGTCCATCACATCAATGTGAATCATAGACGCGCCACTTGAATTGACCATTGTGACAGCATCGCCGAGGCGGGCGAAATCAGCCGAAAGGAGCGAGGGAGCTACTTGTATCATAAGATTGGTTTATGTTATTATGCGAGGGGGGTCTTGGGACGCGGTTTGAAGGCGTTCCAAAGGATGACGGCGACACATATCACACCTATGGCTATGCCTATATAGGTGAGGTAGTCGTTATACTCCTCGACCTTGGCATAGAGCTGGTCCTGAGGCACCATCTTGCCGAGCCAGTAGCCCAAAGCACCAAGGACTATATTCCACGTCAGCGCTCCGAGGCCGGTAAAGATGACAAACTTGCCTATATTCATCCTTGCAAGTCCCGCAGGGATTGAAATGAGTTGGCGGACAGCCGGAATAAGTCGGCCGATGAAGGTGGAGACAGCTCCGTGCTTGTCAAAATACTCCTCGGCGTGGCGCACCTTGGCCTCGTCGATGAGACAGGCATGCCCGAAGCGGCTGTTGGCGAAGCGATAGACTATAGGACGCCCTATCCATACTGACAGATAGTAATTTATGAGCGCACCTATAATGGCGCCGACGGTGGCAAGGCCTATAACTACAAAAATATCAACGTCACCCTTAGTGCATGCGAGATATGCCGCCGGGGGGACTATCACCTCCGAGGGGAAAGGGATGAAAGAACTCTCAATAATCATGAAGCCGAGCACGAGGAGATAAACAGTCATAGGGTCGGCAACAAGGAAGTCGGCCATTATAGAGGCCGGATCAAATATCGCCAGAAGCGGTAAGAAATCAAACATTTTTAATTATATAATTAAATTATCCGTCACAATCGGGCCGTATAATTTTGCGTGAACGATAAATAATATCATGCAAAATTACTAATCATAAGAGTCACTTACAAACCCTGACCCGAAAAATTACATATTCTCAACAGAACTACACTATAGCAGCCCGGCCTTATGGAATAGGAGCCTGTAGGCCTCGGCCTTCTTCTCGACCGCAAGAGGGTAGGCACGGGAGGTGGAGGGCATGCGGGTAATCTCGAGCACCCTGTCGTCGGCCGGCCACACTGTCTCCACCCACTCTCCTATCTTGGGAAGCGGCGAGGAGGTGATAGAGGCGAGGACACCTGCGGCCTTCTCGCCGGTGGTGGCTATGAAGCGGCAATGTGGCATCTCCCGAAGCAAGGCTCCGAGGTCGACCGGCTCGACAATGTCAAGAAACTTGTCGGAAGCATTGTCCTTGAGCCGGCGGACAGCCGCACCCGTATCATGGAGGGCTATCCCCTTCTCGGTGAGGAAACTGCGTATGGCCTGCTCGTCAAATGTGCCGTCGGAGAGGCGGAAACGGGCCACATCATCATAAAAAACCAGGCCCATGATACGCCAGAAATCATTGGTCTTGTTAGGGTAATAAAATTCCATTGACCACCTCAGCGGTTTGGGAGGGAATGTGCCCATAACCAGCACCTTCGCATCTTCGGGGATGAAGGGCGGGAAGGGATGGCGTTCTATAGGTAATTGATCAGTCATATCTATCCAACAAATTCAGGGTGCCTTTGGTTAGAGACTAAGAGCGAGGAAAAAATTTGGCGGCACGGTCTCAGTCAGAGTCCGTGGCCGCCAAAAAGTGTATCGTCTTATCGTTACAACGAATTTTATTCCTTGATGCGCTCGACGTATGAACCGTCGCGGGTGTCTACGCGCACCTTGTCGCCGATGTTGCAGAAGAGGGGCACGCGAATCTCGGCGCCAGTCTCGACTGTGGCGGGCTTGAGAGTGTTGGTAGCGGTGTCACCCTTGATACCGGGCTCGGTGTAGGTGATTTCGAGCACCACGCTGGTAGGCATCTCGCAAGTGAGGATAGTGTCAGACTCAGCGTGAACCATAGCCTCGCAGATGTCACCTTCCTTGAGGAACTGTACACCGTCGATGCTCTCGCCGGGGAGGGCCACCTGCTCGAAAGTCTCGGTGTGCATGAAGTTGTAGCCCATGTCGTCCTTATAGAGGTACTGGTAGGGGCGACGCTCGATGCGCACCTCATTGACCTTCACGCCTGAGTTCCAGGTTTTGTCGAGGACGCGGCCGGTCTTTACATTTTTAAGTTTGGTGCGGACGAAAGCCGGACCCTTGCCGGGCTTCACATGAAGGAATTCAACGATAAAGAAGTAGTTGCCGTCGATGTCGAGGCACATACCGTTTTTAAAGTCAGCTGTTGTTGCCATGAATTATTAATGGTGTTGTGTGTAGTGTTTTAAGCGTTAAAAAATTCATACGCGGCACATCAGTTACCGCAGCCGTCGCAGCCACATCCTCCCTCGCTGCCACAACCAGAGTCAGAGCAGCCGCCACCGCAGCATCCTCCGCCGCAGGTGGGGTGAAGTTCTTCGGGAGTAGCGTCGCGGACAGTCACCACTTTTCCTTTGAAGCGGAGGTCCTTGCCCACGAGGGGATGGTTGAAGTCCATGACGACATGCTTGTCGGTGACCTCGACCACCTTGCCGGTGATGTGGAAGCCCTCGGCTGTCATCATGGGGACGTAGGCACCCGGCTTGAATGACTCGGCATCAAACTTGCCGTCGACGAGGAAGATATTCTTGTCGAGAGTGGCCACGTCGTCAGGGTTATAGGGGAAACCCTCGCCGGCAGCGACGGGGACATCGAAATGCTGGCCCGGTTCGAGACCTTCGAGCGCGCGCTCAAGGGGGATAATCAGACCTTTGGTCACACCGAAGATGAAGCGCTCGGGCTCTTCGTCAACGACGTTGTGGACGAGGCTTTCAGTCCCGTCGGGGGCTACTTCAAAGAGGTCGTAGCTGATTTCGACATATTTGCCGGGGAGAATTTTTTCCATAATTCAAAAAAGTTTTAAAATCGTTTGTGACCCACGGAACTAAACCGTGATTCAGACACCTGCGAATCAGGCCTGGTCAGCGCCGACTCCTGCAAGCTCTGGGTCAATCATTATGCGTCCGCAGTATTCGCAGACGATAATCTTCTTGTGCATCTTAATTTCCATCTGCTTCTGGGGCGGGATGCGGTTGAAACAGCCGCCGCAGGCATTACGCTGGATGTAGACCACGCCGAGGCCGTTGCGGGCATTCTTGCGTATGCGCTTGAAGGCTGTGAGTGTGCGGGCGTCAATCTTAGGCTCGATTTCCTTAGCCTGGAGGCGGAGGCGCTCCTCGTCCTTCTTGGTCTCGGAGACAATCTCCTCAAGCTGGTGGCGCTTGTCAACCAGGATGTGGTTGCGGTCGGCGAGTGCCTCCTCGGCAGCCGCGATGTCGGCGTTCTTGGTTTCCATATCGCGAGCATACTGGTTGATGCGCTTTTCGGAAAGCTGGATTTCGAGGGTCTGGTACTCTATCTCCTTAGATAACAAATCAAACTCACGATTGTTGCGCACATTGTCGAGCTGCTGCTTGTAGGTAGCAATCTGAGCCTGCGCCTGCTCGATGTTGTTCTTCTCCTTGGCCGACTTCACGCGAAGGTCTTCGATTTCGGCACGGAATTTGTCGACACGCGTATGGAGACCCTCGATATTGTCTTCGAGGTCACGCACTTCCTCGGGAAGCTCGCCGCGGATAATCTTGATGCGGTCAATTTCGGAGAGGATGGTCTGGAGCTCGTAGAGTGCGCGGAGGCGCTGCTCTACAGAAAGTGTCTGTTCTGATTTATTTTGCTCTATCGCCATATATGTATATGTAGAATTTTTTTGTTCTTCAGACGTAACGCACCGGGTTGCGGCCGGCACGCGACTGCCGGACTGCAAAGGTAGGAAATTTTTCTGAAATTACTGCCGAAAAAATTGACTTAGTGCAGATTTCACTCTCAAAGTGACCGGTGTCGACCATGAGAATATCTTTTCCGAAGTCAACGAAGTCGTGATAGCGGGTGTCGGAGGTGATGTAGGCATCAGCTCCGAGAGCTATGGCGTCGGTGACAAACTCTCCGCCCGAACCGCTGCATAGGGCTACGCGCCTGACCTCCGTCAACCCTTCGGGAGCATCAGAGCGTCGCACAACCGCCGCACCGTAGACCTCCTTGACCCGGCCGATGAAGTCATCAACCGAAAGAGGAGCGGGGAAACTGCCTATGACGCCGAACCCTGTATGCGAATCCTCCGCACGCGGGACGAGCACCTCCATATCGGCAAGGCCGAGCATCTCTCCGAGCCGGCGGGAGACTCCGCGGCTGGTGCTGTCGAGCGCGGTGTGGGATGAGTAGACCGCCACACCCCCTGAAATAGCAGCAATCACCGCACGCTCCACAGGGGTAGCGCCGGTGATATGCTTCAAACCTTTGAAAATAAGCGGGTGGTGTGACACGACGAGGTTGCACCCCTCGGCGACGGCCTCGGCCACCACTTCGGGAGTAACGTCGAGACAGAGCATCACCCCCCGGCAGGGAGCGTCGGGCGAAAGCGGGCACAGCTGCCAGCCAGTGTTGTCCCACTTCTCCTGGAGGCCGGGGGAGGCAAAGTCTTCGATTGCGCCGACGATGTCGGCGAGGGTCACGGACTGCTTCTCGCTCATCGGAATGATTATTTCTTGTCCTCCTTGAGGTCGAGGCGGATGCTGAGTTCGTCGAGCTGCGACTCATCGATAGCCGCGGGGGCGTCAATCATCATGTCGCGGCCTGAATTGTTCTTCGGGAAGGCAATGACGTCGCGGATAGAGTCGAGTCCGGCAAGTATGCTGACGAAGCGGTCGAAGCCGAAGGCAAGACCTCCGTGAGGGGGTGCGCCATACTTGAAGGCGTTCATCAGGAAGCCGAACTTATACTGTGCGTCCTCCTCGCTCAGGCCGAGCAGACGGAACATCTTGTCCTGCAGCTCAGCCTCGTGGATACGGATAGAGCCGCCACCAAGCTCGTTGCCGTTGACGACCATGTCATAGGCCGTCGCACGGACAGCACCTGTGTCACTGTCGAGCAGGTGGATATCGTCGGGGTTGGGCGAAGTGAAGGGATGGTGCATGGCGTAGAAGCGCTGTGTCTCGTCGTCCCATTCAAAGAGGGGGAAGTCAATGACCCATAGACAGGCGAACTTCTGCGGATCACGCAGGCCGAGACGGGAGCCCATTTCGAGACGGAGCTCGCAGAGCTGCTTGCGGGTCTTCATGGTCTGGCCGGCAAGGATGAGGATGAGATCGCCGGCCTTGGCGCCGCAACGCTCTGCCCAAAGGCGGAGCTCCTCCTCGCTATAGAACTTCGATACAGAGGACTTGATAGAGCCGTCGGCCTCGACCTTGACCCACATCATCCCCTTGGCACCAATCTGCGGACGCTTCACGAAGTCAGTGAGCTGGTCGAGCTGCTTGCGGGTATAGTCAGCACAGCCGGGAGCAACAATGGCTCCGACATACTCGGCATCGTCGAGGACGGCGAAGCCCTTGCCGACCGTGAGGTCCTTGATTTCGACAAACTCCATGCCGAAGCGGGTGTCGGGCTTGTCGGAACCATAGAGACGCATTGCGTCGGCCCATGTCATGCGGGGGAAAGGCTTTGCGAAGTCAATGTCCTTCACATATTTAAATATGTGCTTCACGAGTCCCTCGAACATCTGGAGCACGTCCTCCTGGTTAACAAACGACATCTCGCAGTCAATCTGTGTGAACTCAGGCTGGCGGTCGGCACGGAGGTCCTCGTCGCGGAAGCACTTCACAATCTGGAAGTAACGGTCAAAGCCGCTGACCATGAGCAACTGCTTGAAGGTCTGCGGCGACTGGGGAAGGGCGTAGAACTCGCCCGGATTCATGCGCGAGGGGACAACGAAGTCACGCGCACCCTCCGGTGTGGACTTGATGAGCACCGGGGTCTCGACCTCGAGGAAGCCCTTGGAGTCGAGGTAGCGACGGATTTCGAAAGCCATGCGGTGGCGCAGCTCGAGGTTGGCACGCACGCAGTTGCGGCGCAGGTCGAGATAGCGGTATTTCATGCGCAGGTCATCACCGCCGTCGGTCTCGTCCTCAATGGTGAAAGGAGGCACCTCGCTACGGTTGAGCACCTTCAGCCCAGAGGCTATAATCTCGATGTCGCCGGTGGGAAGATTGGGGTTCTTGCTTGTGCGCTCGGCCACCTTGCCGGTAACCTGCACCACAAACTCGCGGCCGAGATGATTGGCCGCGTCGCAGAGGGCGGCATCGGTGTCGTTGTCAAAGACCACCTGCGTAAGGCCGTAGCGGTCACGCACGTCTACGAATGTCATGCCTCCCATTTTTCGGGTACGCTGTACCCAGCCGGCGAGGGTCACGACCTGGCCGGCGTCACTGATGCGGAGCTCGCCGCATGTTTTCGTTCTATACATAGAGAACTTTATAATTTTTTATCCGAATTGGTTAATTTCTCTTCAATCGAACCGCACTCCGGCCAAAGGCCGGACAATTCAAGATGCAAAATTACAAAGAATCAGGTAGAAACCAAAAAAATTCCCTACTTTGGCAGACTTTGCCACGCACGCCGGCACCATATAAAATTAAGGTGGTGACACTAAACACACGTCAGGGCTCAAAGTTTGGCCAGGTGGACACCGACGAATGGGGCACGACCGCGGACCACGTCGTGGGCGTCGCGTAGCAGGGCCGGAGTGACCGTGTCGGGCATGACTGTATCTGAGACGCATATATTGGTCAGATCAACATTGGCAACTTTCTCAACTTTCTCTGAAGGAGTCATTGCAAAAACCGCACCGATAGTCGAGATCAGGATAAAAGCCGTCAGAATTAGCTCTTTACTATTCATAAGTGTTGTGTGTAGGACGAAAATTTCACAGATTGCAGGCATGTTAAAGCTTTTGTAGCCAAAAACACGCTCTGAGCGTAACAAGATAACAACTATTAACCCAATTTAGTTTTATGTAATATGATTTTTTTGGCGTTTATTTTGTTATTTCCATAAAAGGCCGTAAATTTGCCTTAATCACAATTCTAATTTCTGACTGATACCATTGTCCCTGTGTATGGGCAGGGATAGGAAAGACTAAATTAACTCCTAAATATATATGGAAAACGAACAACTGCTTAAAGAAGTCACCGCCAAAGCCCAAGTATGGCTCGGTGAAGGTTACGACGAAGAAACCCGCAAGGAAGTAAAACGTATGCTCGACGCTGACGACAAGACCGAGCTTATCGAAAGTTTTTATAAAGACCTCGAATTCGGCACAGGCGGCCTGCGCGGAATCATGGGTGCCGGTACCAACCGCATGAACATCTACACCGTAGGTGCAGCAACCCAGGGACTCGCAAACTATCTGAAGGAAGCCTTCAAGGACCTCCCCGAAATCAGTGTCGCCGTGGGTCACGACGTCCGCAACAACTCTCGTAAATTCGCTGAAATCGTAGCCGATATATTCTCGGCCAACGGCATCAAGGTATATCTCTTCGACAGCTTCCGACCCACCCCGGAACTCTCATTCGCAATCCGTCACTTCGGATGCCAGAGCGGTGTGAACATCACAGCCTCCCACAACCCCAAAATCTACAACGGTTACAAGGCTTACTGGGAAGACGGTGCCCAGATTATCGCACCCCACGATGTAAACATCATCGACCACGTCAACCGTATCAAGACCGAGGATATCAAGTTTGAAGGCGACAAGTCGAAAATCCAGATTATCGGCGAGGATGTCGACAAAATCTATATCGACAAAATCAAGGGTCTCTCACTCAGCCCCGACGTAATCGAGCGCCACAAGGACCTCAAGATTGTCTACACCCCTATCCACGGTACCGGCGTAGAGCTCATCCCCCGCTCGCTCAAGAACTTCGGCTTCACCAACATCATCCACGTCCCCGAGCAGGATGTCCCCAGCGGAGATTTTCCCACTGTGGAGTCGCCTAACCCCGAGGTTCCCTCGGCTATGGCTATGGCTATCGCCAAGGCCAAGGAGGTCAACGCCGACATCGTCATGGCTTCCGACCCCGACGCCGACCGTATCGGCTGCGTCATCCGTGACAACAGCGGCGAGTATGTGCTCCTCAACGGCAACCAGATTGTGATGATACTCCTCAACTATATCATCACCCGCAACAATGAACTCGGCATGCTCAAGGGCAATGAGTTTGCAGTGAAGACCATCGTGACCACAGAGACTATCAAGTCAATCTGCGATGCCATGAACGTGCGTCTCTATGACTGCTACACCGGCTTCAAGTGGATTGCAGCCGTGATGCGTGACAACGAGGACGTCCTCCGCTACCTCGGCGGTGGCGAAGAGAGCTACGGCTTCCTCGCCGAGACCTTCGTCCGCGACAAGGACGCTGTCTCCGCTATCTCACTCATGGCCGAGGCGTGCGCATGGGCCAAGGACAAGGGTATGGACTTCCAGGCAATGCTCGCCGACATCTATCTGAAGTATGGCTACAGCCACGAGGTAGGCGTATCTGTAGTACGTCCCGGCAAGACAGGTGCTGAAGAAATCCAGGCCATGATGAAGGGATTCCGTGAGAACCCGCCGAAGAGCCTCGCCGGAAGCCCTGTCAAGGTCATCAAGGACTATGCAACACTCGAACTCACACATACCGACACAGGCGCCAAGGAGAAGCTCGACTTCCCCTGCACTTCCAACGTGCTCCAGTACTTCACCGAGGACAACTCCAAGATTTCAATCCGTCCTTCGGGAACTGAGCCTAAGATTAAATTCTACATGGAGGTCAAGGTGCCTATGGCCAAGGTTGAGGACTATGACAACTGCGGCAAGATTGCCAATGACAAGATTGAAGCCCTCAAGAAGGACCTCGGTATCTAATTAAGATAATTCTAATAGACCATCACGAACACAAGCAAGGGGCTGAGTCATCAAACGCGTGACTCAGCCCCTTTTGCGTCTGGAGAGGACAGTATATACTATTATCTCCTTATCGTCCTCCGGCGGTCGACTTCTCGGCTTCCGCATTGCTGTCGATGAGCTTGCTGGCGCCGCGCTTCTGACGCCCCCACTGGAGATTGTAGCTTATGGCGACAAAGGGCATCCGCTTTATGTCGGGACGTAGGTGCATCTCGTTGGTATTATATTTGTTGAGCGACATAGAGCCCTGGTCATACTTGCCGAATGGCATAACCATACCTACTCCGAACTGCCATTTCTTCCAGTTGTAGGCAAGACTGACAAATGTCAGGTCTTCTCCCCATGAAATTTTCTCTCCCCAGAGGTCACGCTGGGCGCGACGGTACATAAACATAAATTCAAAACCTGAATGAGCAAGCTGGATGGCTCCTTCGCCACTCCAGTTGTGATTGTAGAGCTTATAGCCGGTGCCGCGCATACGCTCAGCGCGATACTGCACCGTGCCGCTCACGACGAGCCAGTCGGGTATCACCTCTATCTGTGGCGAGAAGCGGAACGTGAGGTTTTGCAGCCCGCGGCTGTTTTCGTAAGAGGTCACGAGGCGGTCTTCATCCCAAAAGAGATAAGGAGTGATGGCATTGGGACTGGTGAAACCCATGACGATGAAACTACCGTTGATGCGTGGGAGTGAGAAGTTATAGTTTAGTGAGAGCCTGTAGGAATTGGACGTCTCCAGCTCAGAATTTCCGATGCGCCATTGGAATCCGTCGGTCTGCTGCGGGGCGACATTGGTTTCCGACAGCGAGGGAGCGGTCTGCCAGGAATTGAAATTCAGCTTGAACTGCGAGCTGCCTGTCGGACGGTAGCTGAGTGTGAAGCGGGGACGGAGGTTCCACGAATGGTTGCCACGGTCCGATTCGCGGGAGAGGAAGTCGGTGTATTGTGCTCCAATTCCACCCGTGAGTGTCACCTTTCCGATACGCTGGAAATACTCGGCAAAGAAGTATGAACGGTCCTGGCGCTGGTGATATACCCTGCCGTCAAGATTCTCGTAGGTGGAACGGTTGCGATTGCCGGTATAGGAGGCTCCGGCAGTCAGACGTGACGACGCCCACCTCTTTATATAGTTTGCCTCGACGCTGAAAGCCTTATTGCGGTCCCTGATGTTGGTGACGACGTCGGTCAGCGGGTCAGACTGCCCGGGGAGGCTCTCGATGTAGTGCGAGAAGGAACGCCCCATGTAAAAATTGCCGCTCATGTCGACAACGAGGGTCTGCTTGCCCGCGAAATGCTGCTCCAGGTAAAGCGAGAGACCGGGACGCGTTCCATGCTTACCCTGATGATCGTTGAGGAGTATGTCGTCCGCCCCATTGCTCAGCGAGAGCAGGCCGTCGAAACGTGTGCTTTCTGAAAAATCACGCTTGGTATAGAACGAGGCATAGAACACTGTCGTGTCCGGCTTGATGTAGCTATAGGACAGCTTGGCATTACCGAAATTATTGCTGAGAGTGCCGCCGAGTGAGCTTTCTCGGCGCGTCAGGGAACTGCCGTCAGGATAGGTGAATGTCTCCTTATATTCTCGCCCGGTATTAAAATTGTCAGTAAGCTTGAAATTGCCGTAAAGCTCCCACTGCGAGCGACCGTTGTTGAGCTTGGCGTCTGCCATATATTCACCCCAGGCTTTCGCCAGAGCCTGATTAGTATTTGCCATGAGCGAACCTCCCATATCGGGGTTTCTGACTATGAAGTTGAGCACATGGGTTGCGTCGCCGTAACGCAGCCCCGGGTTGTCAATCCACTCGATGCGCTTGACTGTCTCGGGAAGGAGCGACTTGACATCGTCAATAGAAGCCTGGCGCCCGTTGATGCGCACCTGCACTGCCTGTCCCGCGGCTGTCACAAAACCTAAGACATCGTTGACACTCAGAGAGGGTATCATAAGGTTGCGCAGTAGCTGCATACCGTTTTTAGATATTTCGATAGCGCGACGCGAGGGGTGGTATACGTCCATGTCGGCCTTTCGAACCACCTTGGGAGCCTGGACGACCACCTCGCCAAGCTCTTCGACGGCAACAGAGTCTGTTGCAGCCGATTGCGCCGCCACTGACAGCGACATTGATAATGCGATGAAAGAGAGTAAAATTTGTTTCATTATGTTGGGAATTATTAATTTCATTGGCCTTCTCACTTTATTAGACGCCAATATTTCTGATTTGTGACAAAATTTCTTAATTTTTTTATGCGGCAAAGTTATAACCGTTGCTAACGCCCTGCAATACACAAAAGTGGACAAATTCAAGTCCAGCCCATTCTCCGTGAGCCAAAATACGCGAAAAAATGTTATATTTGCATATCATAATCCTAAGCCTCCCCCTCTGACTACGAAATGCAAGCTGATCTACAGACTATGGTCAACGCCGTGAGCGGCGTGCTGACAGACTATGTTATGGTGACTGTGCTCCTCGCCGCCGCGGCCTACTTCACTGTAACTACCCGCGGCGTCCAGTTCCGCATGGTGGGCGAGATGCTGCGCCTGCTCATGAAGTCAGGCAAACGCTCCAACGACAAGAGGAAGGACGACGCACCGGCCCACGGCAATATCAGCTCGTTTCAGGCTTTCGCGCTCTCGATTGCCTCGCGAGTCGGCACAGGCAACCTCGCAGGTGTCGCCACGGCGATAGCCCTCGGAGGCCCTGGCGCCGTGTTCTGGATGTGGATCATAGCCCTGCTCGGTGCGGCAAGCGCCTTTGTCGAGTCGACCCTCGCACAGCTCTTCAAGGTCAAGGGGGAGAAGTCGTTCATGGGCGGCCCTGCCTACTATATCCTCAAGGGGCTTCACAAACGCTGGTGGGCCGTCACCTTCGCCGTCCTAATAACCCTGACATTCGGATTCGCCTTCAACTCCGTGCAGTCCAACACTGTGGCCAACGCACTCGACATGTCATTCGCCATCCCGCGCGAGTTCACCGCCTGGGGGCTCTGTCTGCTGACCCTCGCTGTGATATGGGGCGGCATCCAGCGCATCTCCCGTTTCAGCGAGATTGTGGTGCCGGTCATGGCTATAGCCTACATACTTATGGCTATCGTAATTATCATCCTCAACATCCACCGCTTCCCTGAAGTCATAGCTATGATTGTCAGCAACGCTTTCGGCTTCAACGAGGCCCTCGGCGGGACTATCGGCGCGGCAATGATTCTGGGCGTCAAGCGCGGACTTTTCAGCAACGAGGCCGGCGAAGGCTCTACCCCCAACGCAGCTGCCACCGCCTCGGTCAGCCACCCCGTGAAACAGGGGCTCATTCAGACTCTCGGTGTATACACCGACACCCTCCTCGTCTGCACCGCCACGGCCTTTATCATCCTCTGTAGCGGCATCTTCATGGAGGGGCACGACGGCATAGTGCTCACGCAGCGGGCCATTGATGCCGGCTTCGGCGGCCACAGTTTCGGCTCGACCTTCGTCAGCGTGGCTATATTTTTCTTCGCCTTCACGAGCATTATTGCTAATTATTACTATGGCGAGACCAACATCCGCTTCATCCGCGACAACAAAAACATCATCCGTCTCTACCGCCTCCTCGTCGGAGGCATCGTATATGCCGGGGCTGTCATGTCGCTCGACCTCGTATGGGGCTTTGCCGATATAACGATGGCACTCATGACCCTCTGCAACCTCGCGGCCATACTCATGCTCGGGAAATATGCCGTCACACTTCTCCGCGACTACCTCGATCAGCGTCGTCGTGGCCTTGACCCCGTCTATCACTCCTCGACCATCCCCGAAATCGCCTCCGAAACCGACTGCTGGGATTAAATTATAGATTATAGTTACCGATTATTTACGGGAATCGACAGTATTTATTAATTTTTTCTGTATTTTTGCAACGAGTCAGAGAGCTGGCTCTAACTAAATATCATTTGAAGCGTTTCTTGCTTTATCCTTCACAAGTAAAATCGCCAATTTTATACCATAGAGGAAAGAGCAGTCAAAGAATCGCTCATGCTTGTCGTATATCCACTCCCCGACAAGGGGAATTATGATATTCGATAAAGGCGTGGGAGTGGACTGTTTATTCTATGGTGGGCGTTTGGCGATGCCTCTTGTGAGATAATCAGAACATCGTTCCACGCTTCTGCAATTTTTAATGATTATTATAAGTTTCCGGGGGGACGGGGAAATATTCAAATAAAAATGACACGAGAAGAACTTAATGAAATTGTATCAAAAGATTTGAAACGTTTTGATACAGCTCCTTCATTAAAGGACAAGATAGCCAATAATGAATCCTGGTATATATTCAGACTGATAAAGCATATACGTTTGGAAGAATTCCACATGAACAAAGGAGGGTGGCATAAACTTGCTCGTTTATGGCATAAATTAATGTATAAACGCCTCAGTTTTAAGCTCAATATTACAATATACCCGGGCACGGTTGGAGCAGGATTACGCATATATCATGCCGGAGGATTTACTCATATAGGCAAACATTGCCGTATCGGGAAGAATTGTACTATAGTCTCGGGTGTTGTGTTTGGAAACAAGTATGAGGAAGAGACCGATGAAATAACCATTGTTGGTGATAACTGCTATTTTGGTATTGGTGCAAGAATTCTTGGTGCTGTCAAAATAGGCAATAATGTTACAGTAGGGGCAAATTCGGTAGTAACAAAGGATATTCCTGATAATGCAATTGTCGGAGGTGTTCCGGCTAAGATTATCAGAATTAAGAATTAATTATTTCGCAATAAGGCTGGATGTTACAAAGTAGGGACGCAGGGACGCGACGTGCCGCGTATGCCCGACGAAATACATACTATAATGTGTTCCTTATTCGGCATACGCGGCACGCCGCGTCCCTACAAACAATATTTTGCGTATAGACTGAAGGGTTATTCCTCTGTGGCGGCGAATTCCATGAGGTAGGCCTTGATGAAGGCGTCGAGGTCGCCGTCCATGACTCCGTTGACGTCCGAAGTCTGATAGTTGGTGCGGTGGTCCTTGACGCGGCGGTCGTCGAAGACGTAGCTGCGTATCTGCGAACCCCACTCAATCTTCATCTTGCCGGCCTCAATCTTGGCCTGCTCCTGGAGACGGTGTTGCAACTCTTTGTCATATAGGATAGAGCGCAGCTGTCGCATGGCATTCTCCTTGTTCTTGGGCTGGTCGCGCGTCTCGGTGTTCTCGATGAGGATTTCCTCCTGCTCGCCGGTATAGGGGTCGGTGAACTGGTAGCGCAGGCGCACGCCCGACTCCACCTTGTTGACGTTCTGACCGCCGGCACCGCCGGAGCGGAAGGTGTCCCACGAAAGAAGCGCCGGGTCAACCTTCACCTCGATTGTATCGTCGACAAGAGGGGTCACGAATACCGATGCGAATGAGGTCATGCGCTTGCCCTGGGCATTGTAGGGTGACACGCGCACGAGGCGGTGGACGCCGTTCTCGCTCTTGAGGTAGCCGTAGGCAAAGTCACCCTCAACGTTGATAGTACACGACTTGATGCCGGCCTCGTCACCCTCGAGAAGGTTGGCGATAGAGGTCTTGTAGCCGTGGGCCTCACACCAGCGGAGATACATGCGCATCAACATCGAGGCCCAGTCCTGGCTCTCGGTACCGCCGGCCCCAGAGTTGATTTTCAGCACCACTCCGAGCTTGTCCTCCTCGCGGCGGAGCATATTGCGAAGCTCCAGCTTCTCGATTTTTTCGATAGCCGAATTATAAAGCGCGTCAATTTCACTCTCCTCGACCAGTCCTTCCTTGAGGAAGTCCCAGGCGAGCTGAAGCTCGTTGACCGTCTTGTCAATCTCCTCATAGCCGTCGATCCACGCCTGGAGATCCTTGATTTTCTTCATCTGTGCCTGCGCCTCCTTGGGGTGTTCCCAAAAGTCGGGCACATGTGTGCGGAGTTCCTCCTCCTCTACCTGGATTTTCTTGTTGTCGATGTCAAAGATACCTCCTCAGCGCCAGCTTGCGCTCAAAAGTCTCTTTTAATTGTTCCTGAGTAATCATATTTTCTACCTGTGAAACGGGGTTATTAATCAATATTCTCTGCAAATTTACGCATTATTTATTAATTTTGCCGCATGGATTGGATTTATGACATATTCATGACCCACTCGCCGCTCCAGGCAGTCATCATCATCTCGATAATCATCGCGGTGGGACTCGCCTTGGGCAAAGTCCGCGTGTGGGGCATCTCGCTCGGAGTCACCTTCGTCTTCTTCGCCGGCATCCTCGCCGGACACATCGGGCTGTCAATCGACCCGGTCATACTCCACTATACGGAGAACCTCGGCCTCGTCCTATTCGTCTACGAGCTCGGTCTGAAAGTGGGCCCCGGCTTCTTCAGCTCCTTCCGCAAGGGGGGCATGGAACTTAACCTGCTCGGCCTCGGAGTCATAATCATAGGCACACTCATGACCATACTTATAAGTTTCGGCTTCGGGGTGCCTATCGGCGAGGCCACAGGTCTGCTCTGCGGAGCGACCACCAACACTCCCGCCCTCGGCGCGGCGCAGCAGGCTCTGGAACAGCTCGGGCTCTCGGCCAACGGCGCGGCACTCAGCTGTGCTGTCACCTATCCCCTCGGCGTGGTCGGCGTGATTCTCGCAATCATACTGATACGGAAGTGCTTCATGTCGCCCGGCGTACCACTTTCCGCCCCACAGGAGGAGGCCGACTCGACCTTCATCGCCGAGTTCAGGATATGCAATCCGGCTGTCTACGACATGACCGTGCGCGAGATTTCGGCTGTCACCAAAACCAAGTTTGTCATCTCACGCCTATGGCGCGACGACACGGTGACCATCCCCGATTCCGACACCGTGCTCCACAAGGATGACCACCTGCTCGTCATAACCACTCCTGAGGACTGCTCCAAACTCAAAGTCCTCTTCGGCACGCAGGAGGCCCGCGACTGGAACAAGAAGGATATCGACTGGAATTCGATTGACAACCAGCTCATATCGCGCAAAATCATAGTCAGCCGCCCTGCCATAAATGGTAAGAAACTCGGCTCGCTCCGTCTGCGCAACCAGTATCACATCAACATCAGCCGCGTCACACGCAGCGGTATGCACCTGCTCGCCACCCCCGAACTCGTCCTCCAGCTCGGCGACGACCTTACCGTAGTCGGCAGCGCGGCCGACATCGAGAAGGTCGAGCAGCTCCTCGGCAACACTGCCATTAAGCTCAAAGACCCCAACCTCGGTGCAATCTTCATCGGCATCGTGCTCGGCCTCGTCATAGGCTCAATACCCATAGCCATACCCGGCATCTCTACCCCGATAAAGCTCGGCCTGGCCGGAGGTCCCATTATCATAGGTATACTCATCGGCAGGTTCGGACCGCAGTTCCGACTCGTCACCTACACAACGCGTAGCGCCAACCTCATGCTGCGCGGCATAGGACTCTCGCTCTATCTCGCCTGCCTCGGGCTCGACGCCGGTGCACAGTTTCTCGACACAATCATGCGATCCGAAGGACTGCTGTGGATACTGCTGGGCTTCCTGATAACGGTAGTCCCGGTATTGATTATGGGGGTCGTGGCTATGAAATGCTTCCGTCTCGATTTCGGGCTTACCTGCGGCATGCTCTGCGGCAGTATGGCCAATCCTATGGCCCTCAACTATGCCAACGACATCGTCCCCGGCGACTACGCCACAGTCAGCTATGCCACAGTCTACCCCCTCTCAATGTTCTGCCGCGTCATCATAGCCCAGCTGATAATCCTGTGCTTTATCTGAAATATACAAATTTTCAGGCTATAGGGACGTTGCGTGCAACATCCCTATAAGAAATCGGCACTACAGCATATTAAAAAATTGACTCGTTTGTATAGGTGGTGAGGAGTTCCAGAGCCTTCATTCCCATGACGGAGTTGCCTTTGTCGTTGAGGCGCGGACTCCATGCAGCCACAGCGTAGCACTGGGGATAGACGGCGCCTATCCCGCCACCGACACCGCTCTTTCCGGGAAGCCCGACGAGATAAGAGTATTCCCCCGCGTCATTGTAGAAGCCGCAGGTCTGCATAATGGCATTGATGCGCTTCACCTGCGACGAACTGAGCCTCACATTGCCAAACGAGAACTCCGATGCGCGGTCGGCAAAGGGAAGGAAGGCACGCGAAAGCTGCCGACAGCTCATCTCCACCGAACATTGCAGGAAATAAAACCTGAGGACAGCCTCAATGTCATTGTCAAGATTGCCATAATACTTCAACATATTGGCAATAGCGGCATTTATATATCCCTTCTCGCGCTCCGAGCGCGCCACTTCGCGGTCATAGACAATGCTGTCATCACCCGCAAGCTGCCTTATGAACGAAAGATAGTCCTCCTCCGGGTTTTCGAGCCGCGACATCAGAATATCCGCCAGGACTATAGCCCCGGCGTTGATAAAGGGGTTACGCGGGATGCCCCGGTCAAGTTCGAGCTGTATGAGCGAGTTGAAAGCCGCCCCCGACGGCTCTTTTCCTACCCTGCGCCATAGGTTTTCGCCAAGAAACGACAGGCTCATCGACAGAGAGAACACCTTTGTGACACTCTGTATTGAAAATGGCTCGTCGATATCACCCAGCCCGATAGTCTCGCCGGATACAGTGGTTATACATATACCGAAACGGTCGGGATTAACCTTAGCAAGGGCCGGGATATAGTCGGCCTGGCGCCCGACATTGCGCAGCGGCTCAATCTCGATAGCGATTTCTTCTAAAATCTTCTTATAGTCCATTGTGTCGTTCTTTCAATATGTCACCTCCCATAGGAAAAGGGCGTGACCGGGCATCGACGTGCCGGCAGCGCAGCGGTCGCGGCGCTCTATGACACGGGCAAACTCCTCGACCGACATCTTGCCGCGCCCCACATCGACCAATGTCCCGACTACGGCCCTTACCATATTGCGCAGGAAGCGGTCGGCAGTAATGACGAAAACCCAGCAGTCATCACTCACCCTCTCCCACCGCGCACGGCTGACGCGGCAGATATTGGTCTTGGCATCGGTATGGAGTTTTGCAAAGGAGGTAAAGTCCGAGGTGGTGAGCAGCAATGCCGCCGCCTCGTTCATCTTTTCAAAATCAAGATTGTCGGGAGCCTTCCAGCTCAGGGGATAGAAGAATGGCGACTTGCTCGTGACGGCATAATAATGGTAGGTGCGTGAGGTGGCATCGAAGCGTGCATGTTTGTCAGGATCCACCTCATAGATTTCCTCAATGGCAATATCCTTACCGACGATGGCATTGAGATTGCGGACGAGGCGCGCCGGCTCTTCAATCGGGGTGTCGACATCAAAGTGGGCCACCATCATGCGGGCATTGACGCCGGTGTCAGTGCGCCCGGCACCGACAATCTTCATCTCCCGGCGCATCACCTTCGAAAGGGCATCCTCGATGACCGACTGCACCGTCACCTCTCCCGGCTGGCACTGCCAGCCGTGGAAAGGGGCGCCGCGATAGGAAAGACGCATGAAATATCTCGTCTGCCCCACCGCCGTCAGTCTTTTTCTATATATGTATAGCCGTAGAGCCCCGAGCGGTAGTTACTCAGGAACTCGCGACCTTCGTCGGGAGTAATCTTGCCGGCCTTCATCGAGGAGGTCACCCAAGCCTCGACATTGCGCACGAGTTTCTTGGGATTGAACTGCACATAGTCGAGCACATCGGCCACAGTCTCACCGTCGATGATACGGTCAATCTCATAGCGGTCCTTGTAGACGGAAATGTGCACGGCATTAGTGTCGCCGAAGAGGTTGTGCATGTCACCAAGGATTTCCTGGTAGGCTCCGACAAGGAAAACACCCAGATAATACGGCTCGCCCGGCTTCACGGGATGAACGGGAAGGGAGTTAGCCACGCCGCCGTGGGTCGATATGAAATTCGAAATCTTTCCGTCGCTGTCACAGGTGATGTCCTGGAGCGTGCAGGTGCGTGTCGGCTTCTCGTCGAGGCGCGAGAGGGGGATTATGGGAAACACCTGGTCAATCGCCCAGGAGTCGGTTAGCGACTGGAAGAGTGAGAAGTTGCAGAAATACTTGTCGGGGACCATCTTAGCCACCTTGCGGAGCTCCTCGGGAGCGTGCTTCATGCCGGCAGCGATGTCGCCCACCTCGCGGGCTATGCTCCAGAAGAGTTCCTCAATCTGAGCGCGGGTGCGCAGGTCGAGCATACCGAGGCTGAAGAGGTCGAGAGCCTCCTCGCGAATCTGCAGGGCGTCGTGCCAGCTCTCAAGCAGTCGCTGCTGGTCGAGCTTGTCCCATATATCATAAAGTTCCTTGGCCAGTTCGTGGTCGGTCTCCTCGATATCCTTGGAATCCTTCCAAAACGGGAGCTGCGTGGTCTCAAGCACTTCGAAGACGAGCACCGAGTGGTGCGCTGTCAGGGAACGACCGCTCTCATTGATGATGTTGGGCTGCTTGATATTGTTTTTCTCACATGCGTCGACGATGGTCGACACCGCATCGTTGGCATACTCCTGGATGCTGTAGTTCATCGAGCTGCCCGACGCGGAGTTGCGTGTGCCGTCATAGTCGACACCGAGGCCGCCACCTATGTCCATGAAGTCAATGTCGAAGCCCATCTGCGTGAGCTGCACATAGAACTGCGCCGCCTCGCGGATGGCCGTCTTGATGCGGCGTATCTTGGTAATCTGACTACCGATGTGGAAATGTATGAGCTTCAGGCAGTGCTTCATCTTGTTGCGCTCCATGAAGTCGAGAGCCTCGAGAAGCTCCGAAGAGTTGAGGCCGAATTTCGACACATCGCCGCCGCTCGTCTCCCACTTGCCGGAGCCGGAGGAGGCAAGCTTGATGCGGATGCCTACGTTGGGGTCGATGCCTATGCGCTTGGCCACCTCGAGAATGATGCGGAGCTCGTTGAGCTTCTCAACCACAAGATATATCCTGCGGCCCATCTTCTGAGCCAGCAGCGCGAGCTCGATATAGGTCTGGTCCTTGTAGCCGTTGCAGATGATGAGGGCGTTCTCCTTTATGTTGGTCGCGAGCACGGCATGAAGCTCGGGTTTGGAACCGGCCTCGAGACCGATGTTGAACTTCTCGCCGTGGGTGACGATTTCCTCGACCACAGGACGCATCTGGTTGACCTTGATAGGATAAATAATATAGTTCTGACCTTCGTAGTCATACTCCTTCGACGCGACCGAGAAACAGTTGGAAATCTTCTCGATACGGTTGTCAAGGATATCGGGGAAACGCAGAAGTACCGGCGACGTGATGTCCCTAACCTGGAGCTCGTCCATCACCTCGCGGAGATCCACAGAGGCAAAACCCTCGCGCGGAGTCACAGCAACATTCCCTTTCGAGTTGATTGAGAAATACTTACGTCCCCAACCTTGAATGTTATACAGCTCCTCGCTGTCCTCAATACGCCATTTTCTCATCGGCAATCACTTCTTATATAATAATAGGTAATAATTGACAGCCGGCCGGGCCGTGCGGGAATCCCCGGCGCCCTCCAGGCCTTATATTCAACAAACAAAAGTACAACTTATTCATGAAATCAACCATTTTTTAAACATTATTTTTTTAAAATTTGGTTTTTTAGCGATAAAGGTTGTATCTTTGCTACTGAATTGCGTCTGCATACATAATTGCGTAAATTCATCATTATTATAACTACTAATTATTGCTATGGACAAAAAATCCGCTTTCTCAATGCTCCTTGGCTCGGCTCTCATGCTGACCGGATGCGGAAAGAAGATGAATCAGTTCGCTGCTGATTACTTCTCCACCAACCCTAATCCCCTTGAAGTAGTGGGCCAGAACGTTCCCGCTACCGTTACCGGCAACATTCCCCCGAAGTTCTTCGTAAAGAATGCTACCGTGACCGTCACCCCCTACCTTACATTTGACAACACCGAACTCGCAGGCAATTCAATGACTTTCCAGGGCGAAAAGGTGCGTGGCAACAACCGTGTCATCTCTTATGACAACGGCGGTACAGTGACCATCCCCGTAAACTATGTTTACAAACCCGAAATGCAGCGTTCAGAGCTCTATCTCGGCTTCACAGTTGACCAGAAGGGCAAGCAGTATGTCCTCCCCCGCGTGAAAGTTGCTGACGGCATCGTTGCCACCGCAGCTCTCGCCGACGCAGGCACTGTCGATCCCGCAACTGCTGCCGACAAGTTCCAGCGCGTAATCAATGAAAAGTACAAGGCAGACATCCTCTTCCTTATCAACGTGGCCAACCTTCGTGACAACCAGCTCAACTCTGCCGACATGAAGGCTTGGAACGAGCAGGTTGCCGCCGCCAACGCCGACGACCGTCGCGAAATCAAGGAACTCAACATCGAGTCCTACGCTTCACCTGACGGCCCCTACGACTTCAACGCCAAGCTTGCCGAAAAGCGTGAGACCAACACCAAGGGTTATCTCGAGAAGAAACTCAAGAAAGACAACATCACCGAATTCGGCGAACTCACTGCCAACTTCACTCCCGAGGACTGGGAAGGCTTCCAGAAGCTCGTCTCTGAGAGCAACATCCAGGACAAGGACCTCATCCTCAGCGTACTCAAGATGTACCAGGATCCCGAAGTCCGCGACCGTGAGATCCGCAACATGTCAAACGTGTTCGACGAACTCGCTGAGACCATCCTTCCCCGCCTCCGTTACTCCCGCCTCACTGCCAGCATCGACGTGATCGGCAAGAGCGACGCCGAGCTCAACCAGGCTTTCGACAAAGATCCCTCAACCCTCACTGTTGACGAGATTCTCTACACCGCCACTCTCACTGACGACCTCAACCGCAAGAAAGCTATCTACACAGCTGCCACCAAGTACTTCCCCAACGACTACCGCGGCTTCAACAACCTCGGTATGGTTCTCTACCAGCAGGGTAACTTCGACGGCGCTCTCTCCAACTTCAAGAACGCTGCCCGCCTCAACCCCTCGGCTCCCGAAGCCCAGATGAACCAGGGTCTCGTAGCCCTCGTCAACAACGACTTCAAGGCTGCCAACCAGGCCTTCGGTAAGGCAGGCGGTCTCTCCGAGCTCGCTCCCGCACTCGGCGTTTACTACCTCCAGCAGGGCGACGTCAACGCCGCTGTCAAGGCTTTCGGCAACGACAAGAGCAACAACGCCGCTCTTGCTCAGATCCTCAGCAAGGACTACAGCAAGGCTAAGTCTACCCTCTCTGCTATCAAGACTCCCGACGCAACCACTTACTACCTCATGGCTGTCCTCGGTGCACGCACCAACAACGAGCAGATGGTTAAGTCGAACATCCAGCAGGCTATCAAGCTTGACAACAAGCTCGCCAAGCAGGCTGCCAACGACCTCGAATTTGCCCGCTTCAACCTCGGTCTCTAATTCCGAAAATGCGACCGCGAAGGCAAACGCCTGACGCCGTCCCGACAATAAGATCCGCCCGCGATGCCACACGCACCGCGGGCGGATTCTTTTTATCAGGTGGGGTTAATCTACCTGTCAACCATAGGCTCGTGCAGAACGTTCTTTATATAATTAATGTATTGAAACGTTTCACCAACACGCCTAATCATGCAAGAGGGTATTACACAACATAACCGGCACCACTACCTCGTCGACGCACTCAGGTGGGTCATCATCATACTGTCAATACTGCTCATCGTCTTCATCTCTGTCGACACTTTCCGGGGTATAAACTTCCTCGAAAACCACACCTACATGCGTTTCCAGTTCTGGGTGTGCGTCATATTCATGATTGACTACTTCATCGAGCTCTCCATAAGCACAAACCGCCGTCACTATCTGGCGACACACTTCTTATACTTCCTCCTCTCCATACCCTACCTCAACATAATCTCACTCCTTGACATCCGGCTCACCCATGAGCAGCTATTCTTTGTGCGCTTCATCCCCCTCGCACGCGGCGTCATGGCCATGACCATAGTCGTGGGAGCCATATCGCACAACAAGCTCACCTCCTTCCTTGCCTCCTACCTCATCACACTCGCCTCATTCATCTATCTCGGCAGCCTCATATTCTACTACTGCGAGAGCGGGGCCAACAGCGCCGTAAAGAGCTTCGGCTATGCCCTGTGGTGGGCATGCATGAACGCGACCACCCTCGGATGCGACATCTATCCAATCACCATCCCGGGCAAGATCCTCGGCTGCCTCCTCTCGGTCGGAGGCATAGTCATGTTCCCCCTCCTCACGGTCTACATCACCACCCTCATACGTCGTTATACCCGCGCGAGCGAAGGCATGATTTAGAGGGTGTTTAATAACAAAAGTTAAAATCTGAGTGGTGTATCTTTTAGATAAATTGCTGATAGAGAAGAGGGAGCATAGCG
>CAJUIX010000016.1 GCA_910586665.1 uncultured Duncaniella sp. | reverse complement strand
AGAGCACAACCTTGCCAAGGTTGGGGTCGCGGGTTCGAGTCCCGTTTTTCGCTCTAATGAAAATCAGAAAGTCGCTTGACAGACAATATCTCACGTCCGGGTGGTGGAATTGGTAGACACGCTACTTTGAGGGGGTAGTGGCCGTAAGGCTGTGTGAGTTCGAATCTCATCTCGGACACCTTGAATATCCTGAATATCTGACACAGATATTCGGGATTTTTCTTTGAGACTTTAAAGTCCAAAGCTAACTAACAAACAACAACCCACGTCCGGGTGGTGGAATTGGTAGACACGCTACTTTGAGGGGGTAGTGGCCGTAAGGCTGTGTGAGTTCGAATCTCATCTCGGACACCTTGAATATCCTGAATATCTGACACAGATATTCGGGATTTTTCTTTGTATACCGCCATTCTACGACCACATACAAACTGTATAATTAGTTTTTTAGTAAGTATGATGAAATCTATGTATAATTACAGCCGATACCACAGAGGATATCGTACTTGATAACGACTTAGTCATTCATGTCCTTCCGGCATGGAGATGGTCATTGAATATTTGAAAGCTCGGATATTAGGATTATACAAAAATAATCCATGCTGTCTAATAGGTTGCGACGGCATGGATTACTGGAATATGGTTATTCGTTATGTCAGAAAATTTTGATTGGCGGGATGTAGCGCTTGGGTTGTTTCTTGAGGTCGATGAGGATGCTGTCGATGTGGGCGGCGCTGTTGTTGATGTTGTAGTAGAGCGACGAGTCGTTGAGCAGCAAACCGAGGGTCGAATTGGTCGAGTTGAGCTGTGCCGTAGCGAAGTCGAGGTTGGCCGTGATGCGGTTGATGTTGCGCATTGTCGAGTCGAGGGGCATATCCTTCAGGTCGTCAGAGAGGACGGCGAGGGCCGATGAAATCTGGGTAAGGTTGGCCGAGACATCCTTGACGTTTGCCATTGTGCCGTTAGCACTATTGACAAGCATAGGGACACCGCGCATGGCCTTGTTGAGATGGTTTGTGGAGGTCTCGAGATTGGCCATTATCACGTCGAGGCGCCTGATG
Source organism: uncultured Duncaniella sp. (assembly GCA_910586665.1). Lineage (GTDB taxonomy): Bacteria > Bacteroidota > Bacteroidia > Bacteroidales > Muribaculaceae > Duncaniella. The sequence goes on along the minus strand of CAJUIX010000016.1, from coordinate 68,542 downwards.
GCATTAAGCAGGGCCGGATCGGTAGTCACGGCAGTGAGCGCCATTACGAGCGAGTCGATATGCGGGGCGATGGAGACAATCGAGGGCATGAGCTCGTTGCTGAGCTTGTCCATCATGCCTCCGGGAGTGATGCCTTCGAGGTGTGAGCCGACTTTGCAGTAATTGGTGCCGGGAGCCATGCGGAGTTCCACGCTCGAGGTGCCGAGCATGTCGGTAATAATAGCCGCCTTCGTTCCCTCGGGGACTTTGAGCTGCTTGTCGAGGCTGAGCTCCACGAGGACATGGCCGGGATTGTCATACTCATAGTTTATCTCGCGGACAAGGCCGACCTTGTAGCCGTTGAGCGTCACGGGTGCCGACTGGGTCAGCCCGGCGACATTGGTATAGGAGGCGTAGTAGTAGTTAGCCGACTTGAATATGTTGATTCCTTTCAGGTAGTCGATACCGAAGAAGAGGATAAGCAGCGACAGGAGTACGCTTGCTCCTATTATAAGTTCTTTTTTCTTCATAGCCGTGGGTTATGTGTATGGTCCGTATATGAAACGTGAGCGTTTTTTTATTTGATTCGTTTGCCGTTGCGAGTCTCGATTATGAAAGCGTCGCGGAAAAGTTTTTTAACACGTTTTAGTTCCCTGGAAGCCTCTTGCTGCGAAGAGAATGAGCCATAGGTGTACTTGATTGTGCCGCCGTCGCGGTAAGAGTCCACCGGCTTCAGCCCCTTGAAGCGCGCGTCGCCCTTTTTGAGAGGTGACGGAGAGGTTAGGAACTGTATTTTATAAACAATCTTATCTTTAGTATTAACATCGGCGGGGTCATCTTGTTGAACAGCCTCCGACTTGTCGGCATTGTTTTCGGCCACTCGCTCCTCGGCCTCGCGAATGTCGGCAGATGTCGGCTCGGCTGTCGAGACGGAGCTGACGGAGATCTTACCCTTACGGTATTTCTCGATGCCGCGATAGATAGCGAGGGCGAGCTTGTCCTGCCCCTTCTCGGACATCATGAATTTCTCCATAGCGGGGTTGCAGATGAAGTCAAGCTCGACAAGAATCGCGGGCATGCTCGTCCCGACGAGCACCCAGAAGGGAGCCTGGCGCACACCGTTGTTCTTACGGCCCGCAGTACGGACAAGCTGGTTCTGGACAGCTTCGGCGAGCTGTATGCTCTGGTCGAGGTTGGAGTGCTGCATCATCTCGAATGCTATGTAGCTCTCAGTCGATGAAGGGTCGAAGCCCTCGTAGGTGGTCGAGTAGTCCGGCTCGAGCTTCATCACCTCATTTTCCCTCATCGCTATGCTGAGATTGGTGTCGCTCTTCTTCAGACCGAGGGTATAGACAGCCGCCCCGTTGATAGAGGAGAACATGGGCGACTTGCGGTCGATGGCATTGGCATGAATCGACACAAAAATATCGGCCTTCTTCTTGTTTGCGAGGTTGGAGCGCCCCTTGAGGGTCACGAAGTAATCGGCGTCGCGCGTCATCTCAACCCTTACATCCTTATCCTTCGCAAGGAGGGCGCGCAGCTTCTTGGCCACTCCGAGATTGACAGACTTCTCGTTGGTACGCCGTCCGAGAGCGCCGGCATCCTTACCACCGTGGCCGGGATCGAGCATCACTACAAATTCCTTTTCCGCCGCGCCAGCCAAGAGCACGGGGAGGAGCAAAAGTGCCAAAAGTATTTTTAGGATTCTTGTCAGTCGCATGATGTAGGGTGAAGTCCTTGCCAAAATTTTAGGCAAAGTTAGCAAATCTATCCCTAAATGCCATTTTTCAGTACTGATTTTATGAATAAATGCCAAAAAATAGCTACTTTTGAACAATGACACGTTAAAATTATTACCTTTGTCAGGTCTATAGCAATCAAAATCTATCGAGTTTCCACGAAAAAATCAAAAAAATCATGTTGACAAGAAACGATTCCCAACGTAGAGGCTACACCTATTATATATATATAAGTATCGTCGCTATCCTTATGGCCGGAATGTCAGTCAGCAGCTGCGACGGGGCCAAGGATGCAGCGCCTGTCAAAATCGGGCGCCTCGATTTCGCCCTGTGCGAGGGGAAGGTGCCGACAGACCCAGAGATGGCCCATGCGGCAGAAGCGCTCTTCCAACTGTCGGGCTACGGACAGCTCAACGACTCGACAGCGGCAGCCTACGCAGCTATGCCGTCAATCCGTCTGCACACCGGGGCTATGGATTCAGTGTGGCGCTCGACAGGCAAACTGGAGGAGGAATTGGGCCGGATGAAGTTTAACTATGCCCACCTATTCCCCGACAAAATCTTTCCGACAGCCTATACAATCATATCCCCATTCAACCAGTCGGTATTTACGGCTGACAGCCTTCTATACATAGGTCTCAACCATTACCTCGGAGCGGACTATGCGCCATACGGCTACTTTCCCGACTATGTCAGGCGCATGAAGACCCCGGAGCGGGTGATGCCTGACGTGGCAGAGGCCCTGGTGAGGGGCAACTATCCATACAATCCACAGGTGGAGTATCCGACAGTACTGATGCGACTCCTCTACGAGGGGGCTGTGGTCGAGGCCGTCATGCAGCTCGCAGGGGTGAGCGAGCAGGAGGCACTCGGCTATGACGACGAGCAGATGAAATGGCTCGACAAGCATGAGCGCGAGGTGTGGGAGTCGCTTATCGGCCGGAAACTGATATTCAGCGGCGACGAGCAGCTTGCGTCGCAACTCGTGAACCGCGCACCGTTCACCTCGGCTATCAGCCCGGAGACCCCGGGAATGGCCGGACGCTTCATCGGGCACCGCATCGTCAACTCCTATCTCGACCGCCGCACGCGCAAGGTCGGCGAGCTGCTGTCGCCCGAATTCTACGCGGGTGGCGACATACTTCCAGCTTCCGGCTACGGACCGAGGTAAGATCTATCCCCTACCCTGCCCCACCATTATATATTATATATAATAAGGTATAAAAAATCACGGCATGGAAATTTCAGAAATTTCCATGCCGTGATTTTTTTATGATGTGTGCGACGGTGGCTTAAACGTATTTAGCCCAGTCGACGTTGCGCATGTCGCCTGAAGAAAGGAACTCAGTGTGGAAGCCGAGAGCAGCTGCGAGAGTATGGGGAGTCTGACCACCGACAGTGCTCAGTTTGAGGTAGTCGCGGAGGAGCTCGCGATATATCGGGTGGGCGCAGTTGTTGATAATCTCATGTGCCCTCTCGACGGGATCGAGACCGCGGAGGTCAGCAATACCCTGGTCGGTGACGATGATGTCGACAGAGTGCTCGGTGTGGTCGACGTGCGATACCATAGGCACGATATTGGAAATCTTGCCTTCCTTGGTTATGGAGGGGCAGGAGAAAATCGAGATGTAGGCGTTGCGGGTGAAGTCGCCCGAACCTCCGATGCCGTTCATCATGCGGGTGCCGGTGACATGGGTCGAATTGATATTGCCGAAGATGTCGGCCTCGAGAGCAGTATTCATGGAGATGACACCGAGTCGGCGGATGACCTCGGGATTGTTGGAAATCTCTGAAGGACGGAGCACGACGTGCTGCTTGAAGAACTCGATGTTGTCAATCACCTCGTCCTCAACTTCGTTGGAGACGGTGAGCGAGCAGGTCGAACCGAATTTGCAACGACCCTGCTTCATGAGGTCAATCACAGCATCCTGGATAACCTCGGTATACATCTCGAAGGGAGGAATCTCCTTGGCGTCGGCAAGACCGTAGAGCACGGCGTTTGCGACGTTGCCCACACCAGACTGGAGGGGAAGGAAGGTCTTGGGGATGCCACCGCGACGGAGTTCCTCGATGAGGAAGCGGCATACGTTGGCTCCAATCTGCTTGGTGGTGTCGTCGAGGGGAGTGAAAGCCTTGACACCCTCGTAGTTGTCGCTCATGACCACACCGGCAATCTTGTCCGGGTCAATCTTGAGCACGGGGGAACCGATGCGGTCGCTGGCCTTGAAGATAGGAATCTCGCGACGGTGAGGGGGATCGAGGGGAAGATATATGTCATGGAGACCGTAGAGCGCATGACGGAGCTTCTCGTTGAGCTCGATGATAATCTTCTTGGCCATGCGTGCGATAGTGGCGACATTGCCGACGCCGGTGCCTACGACTGCCGTGCCGTCATCCTGGATGTCAGACACCTCGATGATAGCCAGGTCAAGGTCGCCGAAGAAGCCGTAGCGCAGCTTCTGTGCGGCCTCTGAAAGGTGGAGGTCGAAGTAGTGGGCATCATGCGAGTTGATACGCTTGCGGAGGTCGGGATGGTTCTGATAGGGGGTACGCTTACCGATAGCGTTGGCACGGGCGAGGACGCCGTCACACTTGTCGCTGGTGGAAGCGCCTGTGATAATGTTGATTTTGAAGGGTTTCCCTTCGGCGTGTAGCTTCTCAGCCTTGGCAGCGATAGCCTGGGTGACAACTTTGGGTGCGCCCGGAGCTGTAAAGCCCGAGAATCCACACTTAGCGTCGTGGAAAAACATGTCGGCAGCTTCTTCCGGAGTCAGGATGGGAAATTTCATAACTTTTTTCTTTTTCTGAATTTAAGGGTCGAGTTGAGAGGCGATTATCTTAATTTAGAATATTATTTGAATTTCGGGGTAATGATTTCGGCGTCGATGATAGCCTGTCGCCAGCGCTCATAGTGGTCTACAGAGCCGGAGGATGTGACCGCAGTTCCTACCGAAGAGTCATTAGCGTCGAGATCGACTATCTCTATGGGCTTCTCATCGTCCACGACAAGAGGGATTGTGACATTCTCACCGGAGAGGAATGTCTTATGATTGTCCTTCGGGGTCTCGCGGCGAGGTCTCTCCGCATGGTTTTCATGGCGCATGACAGTGTTCGGCTCACGAACCTCCGTTGAGAAAGGTGCAGCCATACCCGCGGCCACCGGCGCGGGGCGTCTACGGGCCTGGAATTCCGCGCGCTGGGATTCCGCCCTCTTCTTACGCATCTGCTTGATGTATTCGTAGAGAGAGGTGAGTCCGAATATAATCAGAATCGAGATAATTTTTTCCATTGCGCGGATTTTCGTAATTTTGTAGGCAAAATTACAGAATCTTGCGCTTATAGCCAAAGAATCGACCAAAATTATGAGTATCACACGCAAATTACATATAGAGACCTACGGCTGCCAGATGAACGTGGCCGACAGCGAGGTAGTGGCCTCGGTCATGGAGACCGTGGGCTATGAAATCGTGCCCACCGTCGAGGAAGCCGATGCCGTCCTCATCAACACCTGCTCCATCCGCGACAATGCCGAGCAGAAAATCGTAGGGCGCCTCGCCTACATGGCATCGCTGCGCCGCAAGCGCCCCAAGGATATGCCACGGCTCATCGTCGGAGTCATCGGCTGCATGGCCGAGCGCGTCAAAGAGGAGCTCGTCAGCCGTCACGGCGTAGACCTCGTGGCCGGCCCGGACTCATATCTCGACCTCCCCAACCTCTTCGCCTCGGTAGAGGCCGGCGAGAAGGCTGTCAATGTCGAGCTCAGCACAACCGAGACCTATCGCGATATAATCCCGGCGCGCATCACGGGCAACCCCGTGTCGGGCTTCATCAGCATCATGCGCGGATGTAACAACTTCTGCTCCTACTGCATAGTCCCCTACACCCGCGGCCGCGAGCGCTCGCGCAGCGCCGAGAGCATACTGGCAGAGCTTGCCGACCTGCGCTCACGCGGCTTCAAGGAGGCAACGCTGCTGGGGCAGAACGTCAACAGTTACCACCACACCGCCGAGGACGGCCGCGAAATCGACTTCCCCACCCTGCTCGCAATGGTGGCTGACGCAGCGCCCGACATGCGCATACGATTCACCACCTCGCATCCGAAGGATATGAGCGACGAGACGATAGCCGTGATAGCCTCGCGCCCCAATCTGTGCAAGCACATCCACCTCCCCGTGCAGTCAGGAAGCAACAAGGTGTTGAAATCCATGAACAGAAAGTATACCCGCGAGTGGTATCTCGACCGTATAGCCGCCATACGCCGTGCCATGCCCGACTGCGGCATCTCGACCGACCTCTTCACCGGCTTCCACGACGAGACCGAGGAGGACTTCCAGGACACGCTGTCGCTGATGCGCGAGGTGGGATTCGACTCATCGTTCATGTTCAAATACTCGGAGCGTCCCGGTACCCTCGCCGCCCGCACCATGCCCGACAATGTGCCCGAGGAGATGAAAATCGAGCGTCTTAATAGAATGATAGCCCTACAGAACGAGCTGTCGCGCGAAAGCAACGCCCGCGACGAGGGCAAGACATTCGACGTACTCGTCGAGGGTGTATCCAAGCGCTCGAAGGAGCAGTTCGTGGGCCGCAACCAGCAGAACAAGACAGTGGTGTTTCCCAGAGGCGATTACAAGGTCGGCGACACGGTCACGGTGCGCATCACCGGGTCATCGTCGGCGACACTCATCGGCGAACTGGCATGACAACAAGGCGCCGGGGGAGCGCCTTTTGTCTCAATTTCGGGTACAAACCGACACTTTTAACACTTTTTCTTGGGTTTTGCTTAGAAAATATAGTAATTTAGAAGCTCAATACAAAAGACAATAATATTGGGCTGAATATCCACACACTAAAAACGCACAAAAAACAGATAGTAACAACCAAAACAAACAAATCGGCAGGAGGCACCACAAGTACCATGATAGATTTCGAATCATTACTTTTCAATATCGACATAAACGCCAGGCGCATACCGCGTCCCGGCTCACTGCTTGTGGCAGAACCATTCCTCCGGGAACGCTATTTCCACCATGCCGTCATCTGCCTCGTGGACTACGAGCCACGCGGAAGCGCTATGGGTATCGTGCTCAACAGCCGTACAAGTTATACATTGCAGGACCTGCTGCCGGCGGTTAAGTCAGGCAGGCCGATACCTATATATTGCGGCGGCCCGATGTCGTGTGACCGCCTCTATTTCATGCACACGCTCGGCGACCTCATCCCCAACTCCAGGAGGGTCTGCGACGGACTATGGATCGGTGGCGACTTCGACACAATGCTCTCGATTGTCAACGACGGCTACCTGCTCGACGGACACATACGCTTCTTCCTCGGCTACAGCGGCTGGGATGCCGACCAGCTCGACGGCGAGCTGCTCAAAAGCGTGTGGGCCGTGACCGACATACCCTCTATCGACGAACTGCTCTCGGGAGAGGAGGACTCCTACTGGCACCGCATCGTCAGAACGATGGGCGCACATTACCGCGGATGGCTGTATCATCCGCGCAACCCCCACTCCAACTAATCCCTAACAACCACCTACAAACTGACACACAAGAAAAGATAGTAACATCTGCGACAGATGCACCCACGGGGAACGGCCCGGACCACGGAATCCGACACAATGTAGGATTCCGGCAAATGTTAGCTCCAATTGTAAATAGTCGTCATCAACCGGAGGCTCCGGGCCGACCCCGTTTTTTTCAGGCCGCACATGCCACACAGTCTCACTCATCGAAGTGGAAATCTAAGAACGCGGCTAAAATCTTTCGTAATATAATTTGTCGTGAGCGGAAAAAAATTACTATCTTTGTAGCCAGACAATTCTAATTACTTTATTAACCAATACAACCTCTTAACTAATATGACAAGTTATAAGGAATTAGGCCTCGTGAACACCAAAGAGATGTTTGCCAAGGCAATCAAGGGTGGTTATGCTATTCCCGCATTCAACTTCAACAACATGGAGCAGCTCCAGGCTATCATCAAGGCAGCCGCTGAAGAAAAATCACCCGTGATTCTCCAGGTCTCCAAAGGTGCACGCAACTACGCTAACCCCCTCCTCCTCCGCTACATGGCGCAGGGTGCTGTAGAATACGCAAAGAGCCTCGGCTGGGAACATCCCCAGATTGTGCTCCATCTCGACCACGGCGACAGCTTCGAGCTTTGCAAGGACTGTATCGAGCACGGCTTCTCGTCAGTTATGATTGACGGTTCACACCTCCCCTACGAGGAGAACGTAGCCCTCACAAAGAAAGTATGCGACTACGCCCACCAGTATGACGTAACTGTCGAAGGCGAGCTCGGCGTACTCGCTGGCGTAGAGGATGAAGTATCTTCTGACCACCACACCTATACCGACCCCGAGGAAGTAATCGACTTCGCAACCCGCACAGGCGTTGACTCGCTCGCAATCTCAATCGGCACATCGCACGGCGCCTACAAGTTCAAGCCCGAACAGTGCACCCGCGACGCCAACGGCCGCCTCGTGCCCCCGCCGCTGGCCTTCAACGTGCTCGACGCCGTAATGGAGAAACTCCCCGGATTCCCCATCGTGCTCCACGGATCAAGCTCTGTTCCCCAGGAATATGTTGACGAAATCAACGAATACGGCGGTAAGCTCCCCGACGCAATCGGTATCCCCGAGGAGGAACTCCGCAAGGCAGCCAAGAGCGCCGTTTGCAAAATCAATATCGACTCCGACAGCCGTCTCGCCATGACAGCCGCAGTCCGCAAGGTGCTCGCCACCAAGCCCGCAGAATTTGACCCGCGCAAATATCTCGGCCCCGCCCGCGACGAAATGGAGAAGCTCTACAAACACAAAATCGTAGCAGTTCTCGGCTCTAACGGCAAAGCCTGATAAAATAAATAAAAGGCCCTAAACCATCTCCGGCCGCCGCATTTTCATGGATGCGACGGGCGGATTTTTATTGCTTGGAGATTCAGCATATCCTTTTTAGCATCCGGGAAAGCATAATTCTCTCCTACTCTTTTCATTAAAATAATTGTATCTAAAAAACTTTATCCACGCCACAAACCTGAAAGACAACATGATAGATATAAAATATAAAAAAAGCACCCCACAGTGTTTGCAGTAACAAAAAAAATACCTACCTTTGCATCACCAAACGCGTGACGCGGATAGCTCTTTCCAATAATGCCCACACCGCGACACGCAAAACATCAGCGCAACAACCCGCGCACGGTCCTATAGCTCAGTTGGTCAGAGCACCTGACTCATAATCAGGGAGTCCTTGGTTCAAGCCCAAGTGGGACCACCTCTATAAATCTCTATTTATCTGATATTTAGATGAATAGAGATTTCTATTTTTCAATTTTGTCCGCAAATTGTCCACGAATTTTCATTTTAGCGAGCCGTGGACAAAATTTTTCTCTTAAAAATTCATAATATTCGGGCTGCCGCCCTCAAAGTCGGGGTAAAATACTCTTGTCGAACATTTGAGTGCATGGGCGTGTTTTCTTAATTGATGTAAAAACATGTTCAACATATAATGCCCCCTGAATGAAGAAAGAGGACAAGAAAAGACTTACCAAAGAGCTGCTGAAAGAATGGCAGCGTACCCACTATCAGGAATATTGTGATTTCTCCGACATGATGCACGACCGCAACGGCACCGGTTTTGATAAGGTATATGCCGAGGCTGTCATGATGGTGCCCAAATTTGAAAAGGCTCTATTCCTATACCTGAAGAATGACAGATCCGAAGGAATCGATGATTTGGAGACCCTTCTGAAAAATGAAGGGATAATCTCGCAGCTATCGCTTCATTTTTTCGCACAGCTTCCGGATAGTTATACCCCCGCCATGCTGTGCTGGCTATTTTTCGGCCGGAGTTTCGAGTGCATGGTGGAATATGGTGAGGAAATGATACGCAATCCGAAATTGAATTTTCTTCTACGTCGCCTCGCGCGTGTAAACATCAAGGTTATCATCAACCGTAGCATTTCGATAAAAGCAAGAACGGAGGCAGACTGGGTCAAGTTTGTGGAAGAACTTGACGAAATCGGAGAGACCCCGACAGTCACTGCAAGTGTAGTATCTAAATTCAAATCATTGCCGACAGATACGAAAGCGACAATGAAAGAAACCTCCGAGAAGAAACCTATCACCGGCAAACAGAAGAAACGCCGGACGCTTGAAGAACTGCTGCCCAACGGTGATGAGTATCTTTTCGATTCTATCGACGAACATGTAAACCTCCGTCAGAGCGGGCGCGATCTGGCGATGCTGTATCTCGTTCTTGACAAAGGTCGGGCTATGGTAAGGACAACCGTCACTGAATTTCATGCCGCACTCGTTGTGAGATATAAGGACAAGAAGAATATAGAGATTCCGGGACACCGATGGATTCAGGGTGCATTGAAAGATTATCTTGAACCTACGGAATATCGGCAGAAATCTATTCTTACTTTCGAGCGACCCGAACACATTGTTGATTACAACGAGTTGCGGGAACGCCTCAATGTCGCCGACTATATGTATTCATACTGACAGCACACATTATATTATAATATTATAACCGGGAGTCATCCGACATAACGTCGAGTGGCTCCCCGTTTCTTTTTTCATGCTCTGACGCTATTTCGACAGCCTTCTATCCAGCATAAAATCCACAAAATTCTTCGGTTTACTTCGCAACGAATTAAAGCGAACTTAACGCACTGTGTATCAGTGTTATAAATTTGGAGAAAGCAAACAAATATGCTTACTTCGCACCGTCAAAACGCAAAAGCGAATGTCGGAATTGATATTGCTAAGGGTAAAGACCGGTCACCCGATGCCATCAGTTCCATTCATTATTTCGCTTTCCGCGCGGCGACCGTCGGGCATTTAATTGTTGTCGGTGTCCGATGAAAAAATAACACAGACGACGCGAGGAATAAAAGATGATTGATTTTTCAAATCTCTCGCCGGAGCAGCTGACCGGACTCTCTATCACGCTGCCACTGGCACACCTCTTTGAAATTGTCGAGCACACGGCAGAGCGTGTCGTGGATAAATTCAAAGAGGAGATTCTGCCGGCACATAAGCCGGTGGATCAGGATCCTCTCATTCCCCGCTTGGAGGTGATGAGAATCCTTGGAGTCTGCTCCAATACTCTTCGGAATTGGCGCAGGAGCAAATATCTCGAAGCCACCCTTGTCGGTGGCAAAGTCTATTACAGGACATCTGCCATTAATACTGTTCTCGAAAAGTATGGAAAAGAACACATCTAATCAAAAGTCTGTTGACCCCATGCTCGTACTCGGCAAAGCCGTAGATATGAGCGTAAGCATCCGTGGCGGGGATTTCCCTCTGGGAGCATTGCCGTTGAAGATTCAGAGAATCGTCATGGAAGCGCACGACTGTTACGGCTATCCTGTGGATTATCTTGCCGGGGCCATGCTGGTGGCTGTCGGTCTCGGTATCGGCAACACCCATTTCGCCCGGCTCAAAGGGAAATGGGATGAGAGCGCGATTCTGTTTATGGCTCTTGTTGGCAGACCGGGAGCGTGTAAGTCGCATCCGCTTAATTTCGCCATACGACCTTTCACGGAATTGGACGGGGCCGCGACCCGTGCCTACATCAAGGCGTGTGAGGAATACGAGCGTCAGCGCGAGCTGCCCATGAAGGAGCGCAGCGAGCCTCACCCGGTTGCACCGGTATGCAAACGCTTCCTTATTTCCGATGCCACTCCCGAAGCGATGCTGCTTATCCACTCGCAGAATCTGAGAGGGATAGCCATGTGGAATGACGAACTTGCGGGCTGGTTCAAGAACTTCAACCGCTACAACAAGGGTTCTGATGAAGAATACTGGCTAAAGCTGTTCAATGCCAATCCGTCGTTCTCCGACCGCAAGGGGGTAAAGAACTCGGTCTATATCAGCCGCCCCTTTATCTCGGTGGTAGGAACTATCCAGAACGGCATACTCAACGAATTGGCACAGGGCAGCCGCTCGTCAAACGGATTTATCGACCGCTTGCTGTTTGTCATGCCCAATAATCAGGACAAACAGCCGTGGAGCGACAAGGAGCCGACCTTCGACATAGAAGCGGCATGGGCTAACATTATCGGCAGACTTGTGGAACTTCCATACGAGACGGATTCCGACGGTAACATCATCGCCAATATCCTGTTCTTTGCGCCAGACGCGAAAGCGAGGCTTTACGAATGGCAGCGTCAGAACACCGAGGAATGTAACCGGGAAGAATGTGACGCACTGAAAGGCGTTTACAACAAATTCGATTTCCATGCCATACGCTTCTGCCTGATATTGCAGATGGCGCGGTGGGCCTGCGGAGAAGCCGACAGAACGGAGATAGATCTCCTTTCGGTTGAGAACGCCATATCGCTTGTGGATTATTTCAAGGCGACCGCAAGGAAAGTGCATGGCATCATCAGTGAAATGTCGCTGACCGAGCAGCAGAGAGCCATCATCGCAGCTTTGCCCGACTGTTTCACGACAGAAGAAGGAATAGCCGTAGCAAAAGAGAACGGTATGCCGGGACGCACGTTTCAGGATTTTCTCAAACGGTCTATTTCGTTAGGCACATATTTCCAGCGTGAGAAACATGGGCATTATTCCAAACTCTGACACCTGCACTTTCTGCATTTTCCACATTTTGAGCCGACAAAATGCGGGTTACGCAGAAAATGCAAGCAAAATCTTTGAGAATCTATGAACGCACACCGATTCATTCTCCAGCCCTACAAAGGGGTTGGAAGCCGATACTGTTGCCCTGCCTGTCATAAGAAGCGTTGCTTTAGCAGATATATCGACACCGAGAAACAAATCTCGTTTCCTGATGATGTCGGCAGATGCGACCATGAGCAGAGCTGCGGCTACCACCTGACACCGAAGGAATATTTTGAGCGTAATCCGGAGGCTAAGCCCTTGCACTCTGATTTCACAGCTCCGTCAGCATGGCGAGCCAAGCAGACCGAGCAGCGAAAGCCGACATCGTTCATCGGGGCAGAGACTGTTGCACAGACTCTGCACGGCTATCAGAAGAACAACCTCTATCTTTTCCTCCGCTCCAAGTTCGGAGGCGAGGATGCCCTACGACTTATGAAAGACTATCGCGTCGGCACATCGAAGCACTGGGCGGGGTCATGCGTATTCTGGCAGACCGACATCAACGGCAGCATACGCACCGGAAAAGTAATGCTCTACGATGCTGACAACGGCAAGCGCGTGAAGGAACCGTTCAACCATGTTACATGGGTTCATTCGTTGCTCCGACTGCCCGACTTCAATCTGCGTCAATGTTTCTTCGGCGAACATCTATTGCCGATGAACAGAAGCAAGCCTGTCGCCATTGTCGAGAGCGAAAAGACCGCACTTGTGGCAGCTTACTATCTGCCCGAATATGTGTGGCTTGCTTCCGGTGGGAAAAACGGATGCTTCAACAGTGCTGCACTCCGTGTTCTCAAAGGTCATCCGGTTATCCTGTATCCGGACATCGGCGCGACCGATCAGTGGCAGCAGAAACTTAGTTTGCTCCGCAATCTCGGTATAGAGGCAAGCATCTTCAACTATCTTGAAGAAATTGCCTCTGATAACGAGCGAAAAGCAGGACTTGACATAGCAGACTATCTCCTGCAAATCGAGCCTGACCAGGCAGTGCTGCAAGCCATGATTAAGAAGAATCCGATATTACAGAAACTCATCGACGACCTGCAACTCACTCTCGTGTCAGTTGAACGGTACAACCCGGATGCTGATGCTATTCACAAACCCTCAAAAACTGAAAAACAATGAAAACCACAAAAACATCTTCTACCACTGCATCCAAGTCAACCAAGTTGACCGATGCACCCGAAACCCAAGTATCAACCTTTAATTCCGATTTTATTATGAAATCAGATAACTCCACCAACCCCAATCCCGCAGTCAACAGCGATAATGCTGTTAACAGCACCACCACTGTCAACGCCGTTGCCAATGAAAATCTGTTTGGCAACGAGCAGACTACAACCGAGGCAACAGCCATAACCGAACTGTCGAAGCAACAGCGCATCGGCAAGCAGCAGCGCAAATCGGATTTCGCCGAGTTCAAGGCTACGTTCCTTACTCCGGCAAAGGTGGTGAACCGACACCCGGTCAACATCGAGGACAACATCTGGGAGCAGCTTGAACGCATCGCCCGCATCCTCGGCGAGCGTGGCACCACCGTCGCCAGTTACATCAACGCTGTCCTCTCCGACCACCTGCGAGCCTACTCCCCGGACATCGAAATCTGGCGCAAACTTTAATGTCTAACCCGACCGCAGGAAGCGGTTATCGTCAGCGCACAACTAATTCACGTCAGTGGGTTAGTTGGGGATGCAAGGGTATGTTTCGGGAGGTAAAAAATTACCACACCGAAACCCCACGCATCCCCGGCAGGACGCTCTCTGTTCCCTGCGGTCACCATCCCCAACTTCACAACATGAGGAAATACAATCCTGACGCTCCGGGAGTGAAACTCCGCGGGCGACCAAAGAAGGAATCGAGTGATAGGCGCGACCGAAAAGTATCCGTGAATTTTACCGATGCGGAAGAACGAGAGGTGAAAGCCAAGGCCGCAGCCGCCGGAATCAGCATAGCGGAACTACTCCGTATAAGTGCTTTCAAACTCTCGATTGTTGAACGCCTCACCAATTTTGAGCGTGAGGCTTTACGCGAACTGATGTATCAAGGCAAGAATCTCAACGACCAAGTTAAGGCTTGTCAGGCTAACGCATGGCCCTCGACCAAACGAAAAGCCGAGGCGTGTCTCGACGGGATTTTAGCCATTCTCCGCAAGTTGAAAATCCAAAATTCGACTTTATTATGATAGCGAAAATACTTGCAAAAGGAGGCGCATCCGACATTGTGGGTTACGCTATGCGTGAGTTCCACGACAAGGAAAAGTACACCGCCGACACATGGCGGCTGATAGATTCCGACGGCGTTTTCGGCAGCGACTACCGCAGAATCGTGGACAGTTTCGACATCGGGGCGAGCCTCAACAAGAGAATCAGCAAGCCTATCGGACATATATCCGTGAGTTTCGACAAGGCGGATTTGCCCCGTCTTACTGATGATTTCATGGCGAAACTGGCTAAAGAATACATGGAGCGCATGGGCATCAAGGACATGCAATATATAATAGTGCGCCACCTTGAAACATCCTCACCGCATTTCCATATCGTCTATAACCGCGTCAATCTCCACGGCAAAGCCATTGACGAAAGTAACAATTTCGACAAGAGCAAGAAGGCGACAAAGGCTATCAAACTGAAATACGGGCTGACTTTTTCGCCGAAAAAGAAGCTGTATGAAGATGCGATTGCCGAGATGAAGCCCAAGATTCAGGCGGCTATGTACCGTTGCAAATCGTGGGACGAGTTCCGCCGTCGCCTCGCGCCGGCTGGTATAACCGTGGAATTTTACAACGACCGCGACACCGGCAAGCCGCAGGGCATACGTTTCTCCGACGGCGAATTCACTTTCAACGGCTCGAAGATTGACCGCGCTTTTTCCTACAGGCGTCTCGACAAATTCTTTGCCAAGAACGCAAGAATCAAGGAGACCCAGCCTCAGCAAATGGCACCGATTTCGGTGACGGCAAAGGTCAAGGAGGCTCCGGCGGCGAATGTCGTCGAGAATATAATCGAAACCGGGTGTCAGGCAGTGGGCGGACTGTTCCAAGTCGGGCCCGGCTATGATTCCGAGGAACAATCCTTTATCAACAGAATGAAAAAGAAACCCCAAAAGAAAAAAGGAAGATCACTGTAATGGCAGATTTATACTCACTCGTCAAGAAACAAGACGAGAAGATTGACGACCTTCTCAAAACCGCGAAAGAGAACAAGGATTTACTGACAGGAATTGATACGCGGCTGGCATCCGAGCCTGTGCAGACGAAACCGTCGGCATCAGCAATCCCGGAGAAAATCCAAGTGGAACTGCCCGCGAACATCGCCACGAAGGAAGATGTTGCCGTGATTGCCGAAGCAGCAGTCAAAATGCAGACGGATTATACGGTTAAAGCGTTTACCCAGCTATATACCGATGTTTTGCCGAAGCAATCTGTACTTCAGACTACATCCCCGGCAATCAGCGATGAGCAGATAGAGAGAATCGCACAGGCGGCAGCCAATAAAGCAGCCGACAAAGCCGTCAACAGGCGTTATGAGAAACTAGACGCAATGGCGGACACCGCTATGCACCGCATCTACAATCTTATCAATGGCGCAGTCTGGGCTGCAATACCCAAATGGGCATACATCACCTTTGCGATTGCCATTCTCGCAGCCGGAGGCTTCGGTTACGGCTTCTTCTATCAGCTCAACGAGAACTCCAAGCTGAAAGATGTAGAATGGCTCTACCGCTACGAAAGGCTTTGGTGGAAAGGCAAGGAACAGGAAGATTTGCTGCATCGAGAAAAAATCTTTGCAGTCGGCACACAACAGGAGCAAGATTCCGTGAAAACCCGCATCCGACAATATGAAAAAGCCCGACACATAGAAGATACCTTCCTCTATTTCAATCCATCAGAGAAATAACGAATATAGATTAACAGCACAACCGCCCGACTATTGGAAGCCGGGCGGTTTTTATAATATCAATTTATATGGCGTAGTATTGAACATGGCATCGTATCCTATTTCTGTAAAATAACATTCTCTCCTTCGCCGCACGGTTCTTGGAAAGCATTATAATGATGTTCGAGTATTTCATCTGTTATAACAAACGGTGAATTGGCATTCAAGACTTGATTTCTTTTATGCAGCCTTTTTTGTAAAGTCTCCTTTTCGGCTTTCATATAAATAAGCTCTGTTTCAGCACCTGCATTTTGAATCAACTCTTTATAAATATTCCGATTTTCTCTATTCCAAAAACTAAAATCAATCACAACATCTTTTCCTTGTTTAATAAGTGATAACAGTCTTTCTCGAAGTGCCCTCTCCACATGTCCGGATAGTTCCTCGTATTGTTCTTCCGGATAATCAATACCTTTTTTGCCATAAACTTTCCACATTTCTTCATCAATAGAAAGCCTGATATATCCCTCTTGTTCTTTCACCTTTGCATAAGTTGTCTTTCCGGCCCCACAGATACCGCACATCATAATAACTTTGCTCATACACAACTCTAAATGTATTTTCAGGTTAATATTCCTATATGTCGATTTCTGCAATAGCCTTGTCTAAAAAAATCTTTCCATCCAGATGCTCCAGTTCATGACAGAAACATTTTGCCATTTCACCTTTGCCTGTTATAACAATTTCTTCACCGAATTCATTCAATGCCGATATAGTAACCTCATAAGGTCTGATAGTTTTAACAAAACGATTCGGAAAGCTAAGACATCCTTCAATGCATTCTTGAAAACCAATACTTTCTAAAATCCGAGGATTTACGAGTTTTAGACAGTAACCAAGGTAATCAATCACGATCAGTCTTTTTAAGATGCCAACCTGATTCGCCGCTATCGCCGCGCCGTTATCAGTCTTATGAAGGGTTTTAAGCATCTCTGCAAGTAAGTTGCGAATCTTGTCATCAACCACTTTGACTTCTTCGCATCTGCGTCTCAATATTGGATCATTACCATATCTAATTCTTCTTTTTGCCATTACTGTTTTATATATAATCTGACTTAATATGCATTGTTGAGTAACATTGGGGAATTGAGTTTTACAAGAATATTTTTGGTCGTATTACAGATATTCTACATCCCTATTATTTGTGGATAAAATGCGGATAATGCAGAAAAAGCAAGGGCTACGCTGTAATCAGTTTCAAGTCGAAGAACATGACACGACTTCTCAGAGTATCGTCCTCTGATATTCCGAAAGCGTCTTTTTCGCTTTGCTCCGTCTTATAGAGTGGCTTAAATCCGTTTTTCAAATAATAATGCAGAGTAGATTCGGTGTTGTAAGCATCGACAAGAATATAACGGCACGCAGCCTTGTTGTTCTCATCTACAAACCAATATTTGAGGACATCCATAAGCTGAGTGCCTGTATTCAATCCGCGTCCCTGAAATACCTTGTTCACACCAAGACGACCAATCAATACAGCCGGATAACTACGGTGTCGCTTTTGTTGTGGTATCTTTCGTTGGAGAGCATTCCGAGACGGATTGTCAAGCGTATATGTCTTTATGCCGTCGTAGGAAAGAGTTGCAATCGCCACAATTTCACGCTGATTCTCTCTGTTTATCCAGCAAAACGTTTTGCCGAGCAATTCTTCCTCATACAGAAACACATCATGGCTGAAAAAATCGTCAAGATCTTCATCTCCACAAGAAAAGGGGGCACAGTAATCTGCGACCTCCTTAGTATAAGGCACCATAAAGGTGTTTTCTACGAAACTATATTCTGCCATTGTCAGCCTTTGCGGGGAGGGAATTTAATATTCTTGGCACTTTCCAACATGGTGGAAAGCACCTTACGCTGTGATTCCGAGAGTTTTGGCGTAGGCAATTTGCCATTGCGCTCCGCTTCCTCGGTGAAGATTCTTGCATCTTCGCCCCAAAGTTCGGGGGATGTTTTAATTGTCATTGCCATATTTTTTATCTTCTTTTCTAATTCGATTACAAAGATACAACAAATTTCTCACATAATCAGCTTAATAAGACGGCAAAATTATCAGTCGAGCAGTCCGACAAGCTCTTTTTTGATGTCCTCGTCAATCTCACGGTAGCGAGCGAATGCTTTGCTACCCTCCTTATGCCCGGACAATGCACCGACAAGGCTGGGGTCTTTTACCTTCTTATAGAGATTGCCGACAAAGGTACGACGCGCCATGTGGCTGCTGGCTATCTCGTTTATGGGGCGGCGTTCTTCTTCTCCGGTTTTTGGGTTGAGGACGGTAACGACTCGTGTTATTCCACAGGCCGTAAAAATACTTTTGATTGCATCGTTGTATTTCTGCGTACTGATAAAGGGGAACAACCGACCTTTCTTGTCGACACCTTTATATTTCTCAACCAGTGCCGATGCCCGCTTATTCAATGGAACGCGAATGACCTCCGGTCGTTCTCCCTTTGTCTTGTTGGGCATATATTCCACGGCTCCGTCGATGATGCTATCCGGGGTCATCTCTATTAGGTCAGATACGCGACAGCCTATAAGACATTGAAATATAAAAATATCACGCTGAACGGACAATGCCGCTTTATCCGAAAAATCGAAGTCGGCAATTTTATCTCGCTCCTCGATGCTTATATAATATGGAGTGCCATATTTTTCTGCCCCTATGCTTGTGCAGGATGCGAAAGGAGTGCGGGTAATGTAGCCGCGTTTCACACACCAGTTGAAGAACGCCCTCAGTCTTTTCATTATCGCAATCACAGCGTTATGTCCACGCTGCTCAGGTTTGCGGGGCTTGCGTTTGGTCTTGACAACCTCGGACACATCCTTATATATGAAAGGGTATCTTTCGTATATCTTCGGTTCGTCAATTACGAACTGCTTGAAGGCATCGACTACTTCACCCGTAAACTCTTCAAGTTTTAGAGAGAAATTCTGTCGCGTCGATTTCCGTTTGTATTTCTCATATCTCTCCAGCAATCTCGCCAATACGCGGTAATGGCTCGACAGCTTCGTGCCGTCTTGTGTTGTCACAAGATATTCGTTGAAGGTATCGAAGAAACTCCTGCTTATCGGTGTCGTCTCAAACAGTTCCGGATGATTGTGGCGCATTATCGCATCCTCAAAGAATTCCTTTGAAAGAAGATTCTGGGGAGTATTTACGCATAGAGATACCAATCTGCTCTCAAGTGAGACAAGATTATCGCTGATTGTTTGTAAATTTGCAAGCGTCTTGCGGTCGGCTCGCGGCATTATAAATTTCCCGTCACGAAATCGAGACGGATCAACGAATATGCCGCTTTTGAGCCTGAGGCGTAAATCACGCGACACCGATAGCCGGAGCATGATTTCGGACTCGCCATTGCCGTTTACCTTAGAGGAAAGAGACCTTGTTATAGTAGCCATATTGAGAGAGGTTTTGATTATAGGTACAAAATTACGAAAATTTGTCCACGCGCCAAAATTCCTGTCCACGTTTTGTCCACATCCTTTGCTCCTGCTTGCACCGCGTTGACATGCGAGGTGCAACAATGAGCCTCATCACATATTTACAACGCGCTGGTTATCAATGGGTACGACAACGATGTCAATGGGAGCTGACATTCAAGCAGATTCAACGAGATTCATAATTACAACTCCAAGTGGGACCACCAATGGGTCACGATTCACACCCCGAATCGTGGCCCTTTTTCGTGTCCGTAAGTGTCAGAACGCCAGCGTTTAGCAATTTTATAACTTTCTGTGATAGAAAGATTTAGCACTCTTCGCTCTTTTAGACAGTAGCCCTTTATAGCATTTGTTAGTTTCGATTTAGCATATTAACTTTGGTACGGATTTCAGAAATGTACCACGCGAGTGTACCGTAAATGTACCAGATTACTGACCCCGCAGCGGACAAGATCAAGTACCACGCCCGACCGGACGGAATCGGCCGAGAAATACCGTCCAAGACGCTGATATAAAGATTTTTGTGCTAAATGCTGCTAAATCGTCCGATGATAAAACAAGACCCATCCGGAGGGTGTTGAAAAATCGGGTCCGGTACATTTTTCGCCTTTGTGGTACACCTTTCTGAAATTTACCAAATAAATAACCCGTAATGTTCAATATCTCAAAGAATCAAGCAATTATGGCAGGAATACCACAGATAAAGCTCGTCTTTGACCGCCGCAAGACGGCATCGGCAACTACCAAGGGCTCGGTCGAGATCGAGGTGACATGGAAAAGGGAGCGCATACGCCTCTCCACAGGCGTGTCGGTGCTGAAACAGCAATGGAAGGGAAGCGAGGTCGTCAACCACCCGGAGGCTGCGGAGCTTAACGCCAAGATCCGCAGCCTTCTCAAAACGATGCAGGACAAGTTCAACCACATGGCGGAGAGCAATTCGGAAATCAATCTCTCCGTATTGAAAGCCACACGCAAGGCCAAGGTTATAGGCGGCAGGACAGACTTCCTCGACTGGCTGGAGGACAGGATAGCCAAGCGTCTTATCAAGGAATCTACAAGAAAGCACCACATGACTGTGCTGAAATCGTTGCGCGAGTTCGGGAAGATCAAGACATTCACTGATGTCACCTCGCGCAACATAAAGCTGTGGGACGACTATATACGGTCGCTTGACAAGGTGAACTGCCAGGCTTCCGTCCACGGCTACCATAAGCGATTGCGCCCGTACATGCAGGAAGCACTCGAACTTCAGCTGATCGACACCAACCCCTATGCGAATGTCAAGATTCCGAGAGGAAAATCGGAAGGCATCAGATTCCTTTCCGAAGAGGAGCGAGACCGTATAGAGGAACTGGAGCTGTTCGGTATGATGGAGAAAACCCGTGATATGTTCATCTTCTCCTGCTACACCGGTCTTGCCTACTCCGACCTTATCAAGATCAAGAAAGAAGATGTGTTCCAGAAAGGGGACGACTACTGCATCCGCGACAGGCGCACCAAGACAGGGAACCAATACACAATCGTACTGCTTCCGAAGGCTCTTGCGATTCTCCGCAAATACAACTTCAACCTCAATCTGCTCTCCAACCAGAAGTGCAACGAACAGTTGAAGCTCATCGCTCACATGGCGAAAATACACATCAACCTGACAATGCACTTCGGCCGCCACACCTTCGCGACATGGGCGTTGAGCAAAGGTGTAGGCATACAGGTTGTGAGCAAGATGCTCTCCCATGCGGACATATCCATGACCGAGAAATACGCCCAGGTCCTCCAGACAAGCGTATATGAGGGTTACGACCTTCTCAAATAGCCTTTGCGAAGGGCAAACATCAAAGAATCGCCGTCACTTCTTCCGGGAGGTGGCGGCTTTCTTTATGCCGTCAAGCTCGGAGCGCAGCCTCTCAATCTCACAGGCCTGCTCCCCGACTTTCTTTTCCAGGCTCTCGACGCGCGCGGCAAGCGGGCCGGTCAGCACCGTCATGTTCTTTATTATCTCCGCCATGTCTGCGAGAATGAATGAAAAGCGGTCAAGCTGCGGCATCGGTTCCGCAGCCTCCTTCTCCCTGCGAGGGGTGTCGAGCATCATCTGCCCCTGGCCTCCCCATATCCAGTCATAGTTAAGCGAGGGGTATGCCGTGCAGAGACTCCTGACGAACCGTTCCGAGACGTTGGATTTGCCTGTGATGACCTGTGACACCACACTTGGATTGTAACCCATCTTTTCCGCTATGACGCGGTTGGACGGAAATATCCGGTTGTTCTTCAGCCAGTCCATAGCCTCCCTTATCCTTTTTCTTATATCGTCCATATCTTGTGTTTATATTTTCTAATCAATCCGTTTAGAGATTTCCAATAATAACACTCCGAAGAATCATTTTGTGCGATTGGTTTGTTGGTATCAGTAAAATCATATAATTTAGATTAATCATTTATAACCGTAAAGATAGTCATTTTTTCTAAACATAGCTAATGATTACTAAACAAAAAAACACAAACTATATAAACAACACGATTATAAGTGTATTCAAATTCTATGTTCAAACTATTGCTGATGAAAAGAAAAACCGGCAGATAGCCCGTCTCTTTTGCCCGGCCCTATATTGGTTTAGGTTTATACGGTCATATATAAAGCCCGAGCCAAACCAAACTCAAAGAATCCCTAAAGTTTTGGCGATTTTGCAAGCTTCCATAGAGTTCTTCACTTGCAATTTAGCCAGAATGTCCTGACGATGGCGGCTCACGGTGTTCTTGCTTATTGACAGCGCATCCGCAATCTGCGCACTTGTCTTGCCGGAATCAATAAATTTCAGAATTTGTCGCTCTCTTTTGCTGAGGATGGATGAGTCTTTTTCTGACGAAAGCACCTCTGTTGTCCCGGTAAGCGTGTTTATGATGATACTTTTGCCTGCGAAATCGAATGTCAGACATCCATACAGGCATAGGGCGTAGCACACAGAGTCCGAATCCTCCGAATAAATATAATACATCCTGTGGAGGATGTCTATCGACTTGCCTGACAGTGTATTGATACGCAGTTTTGATGCAAGATAATAATTCGCCCGTTTGTTACGGGGAATATGCCTCAAAAAACTAAAGAACCTCAATTCTGAGAGAAATTTTTCCTCCCGCTCTGTGTCGGACATCAAGTCAAGAATAGATTTCTCCCATATAGAATCCTCTTGGCAGTAGGCATCAATACCTAAGACGGCACCAAATCTTCCTGAATAGATTTTACTCTTATTGTTCCTTATGTCGCTGACAACAGTCACGACGTTCTCTATCTCCGCCACACTTTCTGCATAGCAAAGTAGTTTCTGTAAATCAATCGATGCTGATATCATTGATTGATTTCTAAGAAGATTGTCAATCTTTACCCGGTTGCCCATATCAAAAAAATGGTTATTTATAGCCATTGTACACTATTCCGCAAATGTTTAACTTTGCAAAGTTAATAATTTTATATGGTTATATACTCATGACGGAAAAAGAAAAAATGCTCTCCGGGCTGATTTATGATGCGAACAACGACCCAGCATTGATTGCCGAGAGGCTTCGCTGCAAGCAATTATGCCACCGATACAACCATTTGGAACCCACCGATATTGAAAACAGGAACGAACTGGTAAGAGCAATTATCGGAACTGTGGAAGGTGATTTTCAGATTGAACAGCCGTTTCTATGCGACTATGGGTACAACATACATATAGGCAGAAATTTCTACTCGAATCATAACCTCGTGATTCTCGATGAAGCTGCCGTGACATTTGGTGACAATGTGTTTATCGCGCCCAACTGTGGGTTTTACACGGCAGGGCATCCACTGGAGGCGTCCGAGAGAAACAAAGGGCTGGAATATGCCCGCACCATCACTGTCGGCAACAACGTGTGGATAGGGGCCAACGTATGTGTCGTGCCGGGGGTGACCATCGGCGACAACTGTGTGATTGGAGCCGGAAGCGTTGTCGTAAAGGATATTCCTCCTTTTTCCGTTGCTGTCGGCAATCCCTGTAAAGTAATCAAAACATTAAAGCAATCAGAATATGAAAAGTAAGTTATTCTTCCTTATCTGCTCTTTCCTTTTGAGTCTGCCAGTTTATGCCCAGACGCTCGAAAAGATGAACTGGTTCAATGAACCGACACAATGGAGCATCAACAACAATCAACTGACTATGTCGGTAACTCCTAAAAGCGACTACTGGCGTATATCCCATTATGGATTTACCGTTGATGACGCACCGTTCTACTATACGGAATACGGCGGTGAATTCGAGGCTAAGGTAAAAGTGACGGGTGATTACAAAGTCCGTTTCGACCAAGCAGGAATGATGATACGCATCGACCATGAAAACTACATCAAGGCGGGTATCGAGTATGTGGATGGCAAATATAATCTCAGTGTAGTTGTCACACATCACACATCGGACTGGAGTGTGATTGCACTGGGCAAGCCGGTGGAATCGGTTTGGATCAAGGCAGTCCGCCGCATGGATGCAATTGAGATATTCTATTCTTTTGATGATAAGGAATACACCCTTATGCGCAACGCATGGATGGAGGCGAACTGCCCGGTAAAAGTCGGTATGATGGGAGCCTGTCCAGACGGCGAGGGATTCAATGTCTCGTTCTCGGACTTCTCGGTAAAACATCTGCCGGATGTGGTTAGAACCAAATGGCTTGAAACGAACAAATAACATAGGGCAACGATGGTAAAACTGGATCACCTCGCCTTATATGTGGAGGATTTGGAAGCGACAAGAAACTTTTTTGTAAAGTTTTTCAATGCCGTTTCCTCCTCTCTATACCACAATCACAATACTGATTTCAAGTCTTATTTCCTCAGTTTCGACGGAGGCACAAGACTTGAAATCATGACGCGCCCGGAACTGGCCAATCAGATTGGTACGGATATGCGCACTGGTTACATACATTTGGCTTTCAGTGTAGGAAGTAATGATAAGGTTGACCGACTTACACGTTTGCTGGCAGAAAGCGGCTATGAGACAGTGAGCGGTCCGAGAACCACAGGCGATGGCTACTACGAGAGCTGTATAACCGGGCCGGAAGGGAATCTTATTGAAATCACAGTGTAATATGGTAATATAGCAGACAACACATTGGCTCTTACATCAAAGCCGAGATTCGAGATTCTCGACGGTTTGCGAGGTGTTGAGGCTATGATAGTAGTCGCGTCTCATCTGCAATAGACCAATCGAAGACCTACAACCATTTCTTTCCGACATTCTCTTTGGGCGCACCAATCAATAAAGTCAACCTTTCATTCTCGTTCACCAACAAGACACAACGCCCGAGCTACCAATAGCTTGACGAAGGCATTGAAATGAAAAGAACCGTATGTAGGTAAGTGTTTTAGATAAAGACCGCCGGGAATTAAAATTTTCCCGGCGGTCTTGTTGTTGTCAGAGTCTATTTTCATTTCAAGATTGCGGAGCCGGCCGTGCCTGAGCCGGAGATTTCGTTGTTGCGCTTCACTTTTTTACCATATCCGATAGTATAGGTTGCCGATATGGTATATCTCGCATGATGCTGGGTGCCGAATGTAGTGCGGTCAAAGCTATAATATTCACTTGTCAACGATTCTTTGTAAGAATCCCATGATGTGTGCAGGAAATTATATGCTGACGCACTGATGTTCCATGCCCCCTTGCCCCAACCAACCTGAAGCTGGTATTTGGAGGGTGTCCTGCTTATTATTCCGCTATGATTTTCCTGATACCTGCTCGGAGTCATGTACCAGCCATAGAAATAAAGGTTTCCCAAGTAATATGTGAGCTGCGCCATACAAGTCATCTGGTTACTGCTCCAGGCATAATCGCCGGTAGTCCTGCGAATCCAAAATTGCGGGCGCGCCTTGGCTATCAACTTCCCTCCAAAAAATTTTCCCGTAGCGCTTACTCCGATGTAATCGCTGAAATAATTGCCACCGTTGAAGTACTGGCGCAGCATTGTCCCGTCAGGGCCCGTCGGCGAATAAAGTGTCAGACATCTGTCCTTAATATAACCAAAATAAGCATCTGCTGTAATCTGCCACTTGTTATTAGGCAGCCAGGTATACGAAAGGGTCGCGTTGGTATATTTATAATCTTTGAGTTCTGGTGTCCCGCGATACCACATCAGTTCATCCTGCTGAAGCATATTCGGACTTTTTTGTGATGCGCTGGGAAACATCGAACCATAATTGGCTGTAAAATAAAGCTGGTTCTTGTCATTGGGCGCCCATGTCGCATTGATATTAGTCTGGGGGAAATTATTGTCAGCATCCACCCCGGAGATTCTATTCGTTTCCCATATCCATGCCAACGAGCCTCCGACATTCCATTTTTCATTAAAGATATGCTGGTAGTTCTGACCTAAAAAATATATTCCCACATCATATTTCTGCTTTGAGGGAGAGTTGCCGTAGTAGTCTATAAAATTCCAGTCATGCTGCACTCCGAAGTTAGTAAAGAACTGGTTAGCCTTGTTTGGATTCCAATTCAAATGCAGATATGTGACCATTTTATGCACATCCTCCTTAGCATTGTTGGTTATCGACAATTCATCAAGGACTGTGTAGTGGGAGTCTGACTCATTGCGGCCGTATGTGTAACTGGCTTCGATATTGAGGGCAGCCCATTGCGAAAGCTTAAAGAAAAACTCCCCGTTATATCTCAAAGCCCAATCCTTTGTGGAAGCTATAGTCGATGATTCAGACATCGGGAACAAGTCAGACGAAAAGACAAGGGAGTTAATCGCATCGTTGTGCGGGACGTTTGTCAGGCTGTATGCAATACGGTTTGAAATCATGACATTCTCATTATTATATAGGGCACGGAGGCTGAAATCATTGCTATTGTTACGATAAAGGCCTGATTTTGTTTCGGATGTCCTTGTTACTGACTGTGGACCCTTCCCGTACAAATCTGTGAAATTGAAATTCTCTACCGATTTCTGCCCAGTATGCCGGTTGGAGAGATAGATTTCGTCGGCATACACATCAAATGTCATTTTCTTGTAGGCCATCTTTGAATACAACGAGCCTTCACCTCTATTGACACAAAACCATTTATTGGCATTGAGTTTCGTGTAGCCACCCCACACATATTTCTGCATCACGAAGTTTATGACATATTTTGCGCCATGAAAACGTGGATCAGACGGATGCTGGTAATACTCGACTTTTTTTCACATCCTGGGTTTTCATACCTTTCAGGTCCTCGGCTGTGGCGGGAACATAGTCAATAAAAATAGACACATTCTGACCGTGGGCTGTTTTCACCGCCTGGCTAATCGGATCAACATCAATCTGTGGAATCGCCATTTGGGAAAGCAGGGCGACCGCGTTCTGTGAAGCGTTCTTCTGACGTGCTATTGGAATGTAGGTCGATACCTCGGCATTGATTCGTTGATTGGCCGCCTCGACCACTACCTCGTTAAGTTCTTGTGCCTTTATCGAATCCTGGACCTCCTGTGCCCTCGTTATTCCTATCCCGATAAGGGCAAGCATTAATGATGTGATAAATCTCATAATGAATTATATTTTTTGACAGTGCAAAATTACATCTAACGGCATCCCTATGCCATACCCAAAAGTGTACATTTTACCCACCTTCCAAAAAAATTCGGAAGGTGGGCTATATCCTTAACTACAAGGACAATCATATCCACCCATAGGAGGACATTACGACTGTCAATATATGACGTTTATATTGTATTCCTCTATCTTTCTTACGTTTTCCTCGGAAATCTTGCTGTCAGTGATGAGAGCCTTGACCAGGGATATGCTTCCGAGACTTGCAAAGGAGGTGTAGCCGATTTTTGATGAGTCGGCTACGAGAAATACCTCGTCAGACGACTTTATCATTGTCGACTTGACCACCAAGTCGCTGAAACTCGGGTAAGAGAGCTGCATTTCGGGCGATATTCCGGCCGTGGCGAGAAAGAGTTTGTTAGCATGCAGGTTGCTAAGGGTCTGGGCGGCCATCTCTCCTGTCAGCGACAAAGTGGGAGCCTTGAACTCACCTCCCGTAACCACAAGGTTTATGTTGGGATTGGCACCGAGTATGAGGGCTATATTGAGGGCGTTGGTTATCACTGTCAGATTTTTGATTGACAGCAGCAACTTGGCGATTTCAGTCGTGGTCGAGCCTGAGTCCAGTATTATACAGTCCCCTTCCTTGATAAAGTTCACGGCCTTCTTAGCAATTTCTCTCTTTTCCTTTATATTTTCATGGTTGAGAATCTGGCCGGTCTTGGCAAAAGAACTTACGTCCTTCAAAAAGGCACCACCATGCTCTCTTTCGATATATCCTTGTTTTTCAAGCTCTTCCAAATCCTGTCTGATTGTGACATCCGTGACTTTGAAAATCCTGCTGAGGTCCACAACTTTTGCATGGCCATCTTCACGGATAAGATTTAGGATTTTTTGCCGTCTTTGATTTTGTGCCATATCTAATTCGCTCTCTATTTGTTGTGTTTCGTTTTATATTCCTGAATATCCTTTATTGACACAATTTTAAGACCATGCTTACGGGCCACCTCTTCCAGCTGCGGAAGACGGGCCATAGTACCGTCCTCGTTCAATATCTCAATCAAGGCACCGCCAGGCTTCAGACCGGCCATAGTGGTCATGTCGAGAAGCGCCTCGGTATGCCCGTCGCGCTCAAGCACACCGCCGGGAGCACCATATAATGGAAATATGTGCCCCGGACGGGCCAGTTCGTCAGGCGTGATGTCGCCACAGACAAGAGCCTTGATAGTTTTAGCCCTGTCGAAGGCCGAGACGCCCGTCGAACAGCCATAGCCCTTCAGGTCCACGGACATCGTAAACGGTGTCCCGAGAAGCGATGTGTTCTCAGCTGCCATAGGACGCAGGTGCAGTTCCTCGCATCTTTCCTTAGTCAGGGGGACACACAGCAGCCCCCGACCGTTGGTAATCATGAAATTAACTATCTCCGGGGTGATTTTTTCCCCGGCAACAATAAAGTCTCCTTCATTTTCACGGTCCTCATCATCGATGACTATGATGATTCTTCCTTTTCGAATCTCTTCTATGCCTTCTTCTACTGAACTTAACATCGCCGATAAGCTATTTTTCTGCAAAGATAACGATTTTATTTTTAAATTTAATCCCCGCATTTCAATTTATCCGGCGAGACCGATTTTACAATAGTTAATTTTAATTAAATTATTTTCTTTTGCTTTCGATTTCCTTATTTATTCTTTACATTTGCACTTAGGATAACATAACTAAAAAATGGAAGGAAAAGCATTACAATTACAATCCGAAATCAATCGAAAGCGCCTGCTTGAACTGGTCTTCAAGGCTAAGGCCGGCCACATCGGGGGTGATTTATCATGCCTCAATGTCCTGACCGCCTTATATTTCAATACTCTGAATATCAACCCGTCAAATCCCGCCGACCCCGACCGTGACCGCTTCATCCTCAGCAAGGGGCACTGTGTCGAAGCCCTCTACGTCACCTTGGAAGCGAGAGGCTACTACGGGCGCGAGCTCACCGACACCCTCGGTGAATTCGGCTCAGTCCTCTCGGGCCACCCGACGATAGATGTCCCCGGCATCGAGGTGTCGTCAGGCGCGCTCGGCCACGGACTTTCAGTAGGCGTCGGAATGGCCATAGCCGCAAAGATGGACGGCAAGGCATATAAGACCTACGTCCTCATGGGGGACGGCGAACAGGGGGAAGGCTCTATCTACGAAGCCGCTATGTCAGCCAATCAGTACCACCTCGACAACCTTGTGGCCATTATTGACCGCAACCACCTGCAGATCAGCGGCAACACCGAGGATGTCATGGCCATCGACAGTATAACCGAGCGTTGGACCGCCTTCGGCTGGGATGTCCGTAGCATCGACGGCGACGATGTCAACGCTATCGCAAAGGCCCTCAAGGAAATCGACTTCACCAATGGCAGACCACACCTTCTGATCTCGGAATCGACCAAGGGTAAGGGTGTTTCATTTATGGAAAACGTTGCCAAGTGGCACCACGGCGTCCCCAACGAGGAGCAGTATGTCACCGCGATTGGTGAGATTGAATGTCGAATCAACGAACTCAACTAATGTCAAGCAAACTATGAAAGCCTGTAGAAAAGCATTTACAGAAACTCTACTCGAACTCGCCCGCGAGGACAAAGATATAGTAGCCGTGACCACCGACGCCCGCGGCTCCGTGACCCTCGGAGATTTTGCCAATGAGCTTCCCGAACAATTCGTCGAGTGCGGCATAGCCGAGCAGAACGCGGTTGGTATTTCAGCCGGTCTCGCCATGAGTGGCAAGAAACCCTATGTCTGCGGTCCGGCATGCTTCTATGTGGCGCGCAGCCTCGAACAGGTCAAGGTCGACGTGGCCTATAACCGCACAAACGTCAAGATACTCGGTGTCAGCGGCGGTGTGGCCTACGGTGCTCTCGGCGCCACCCACCACAGCCTCCACGACATCGCCGCCCTCCACACCTTCCCGGGCATGAACATTGTACTCCCCTGCGACGCACGCCAAACCAGTCGCCTTGTCCGTATGCTCGTAGACCGTCCCGAGCCGGTCTATATCCGCGTAGGTCGTGCCGACGTTCCCGACGTATACGAAAACGATGATTTCAACTTTGAATTCGGCAAGGCCAACATGCTGCTCGACGGTAGCGACCTTACAATCATAGCCACAGGTGAGACCGTCTACCATGCCTACCATGCCGCCCTCCGCCTTCGCGAACAGGGCATCAGCGCCCGCGTCCTCGACATGGCCTTTGTCAAGCCGCTCGACACTGAAGCCATCCTGAAAGCTGCCCGCGAGACAGGCCGCATAATAACAGTCGAGGAGCACAGCCGTTTTGGCGGACTTGGAGGCGCGGTGGTCGAAACTATATCCGAGCACCCCGTACCTGTCAAAATTATCGGTATACCTGACGAGGACGTCATCCACGGCACTTCAAAGGAAATCTTCGCCCACTACGGCATGGACGCCGACGGCATCGTCCGCACGGCGCTCGAATTCGTCAAAGCCTGACCTTCTTACCTATTCTAATTACCGCTGACTTTTTTACATTAATATCATGAACAATAAAATCATCGCCATAGACCAAAGCACCTCCGCAACGAAAGCGATGCTGTTCTCAGGCGAATGTAGACTGCTCAAACGTGTCAACATAGAGCATCGCCAATACTATCCGGCACCAGGTTGGGTAGAGCATGACCCTGTCGAGATCTATGCCAACACTGTCAAGGCCATAAGCACCCTGCTTGATGGCGCTCCCGAAGCCGGCACCGACTACTCGCTTGCCATTACCAACCAGCGCGAGACAGTAGTTGTATGGAACCGCCTGACCGGCGAGCCAGTCTACAATGCTGTCGTCTGGCAGTGCCAGCGCGGAGCCGAGCTTTGCAACTTGCTCAAGCAGACTGGCCACGAACAGGTGGTGAGAGCCAGGAGCGGCCTCATGATTGACCCCTTCTTCTCTGCAACAGGTGTGAAGTGGGTTCTCGACAACATTGATGGCGCCGCCGGAGCGGCTGCCCGCGGCGAGCTCCTCATGGGCACTATGGAATCATGGCTGATATGGAAGCTCACAGGCGGGAAAGTCCATGCATGCGACTACACCAACGCCTCGCGCACTCTCCTTTTCAACATCCACACCCTCGACTGGGACAGCGAGTTGCTCGACATCTTCGGTATCCCCGCCTCCATGCTTCCCAAAGCCCTCCCGTCGGACTCCATGTTCGGCGAGACCACAGTCGAAGGTCTTTTTGACAAGCCAATCGCCATTGCCGGAGCCATCGGCGACTCTCACGGCGCCCTCGTCGGACAAATGTGCTTCAAGTCAGGCATGGGCAAGGCCACTTACGGCACCGGTTCCTCTGTCATGGTCAACATAGGCACCTCTCCCCTCACCCCGCCCGAAGGACTCGTGACCTCGGTCGGCTTCGCGGCCCTCGGCAAGGTGCACTATGCCTTCGAGGGCAACATCCACTGCACCGGGGCGACAATCAAATGGCTCACCGACAAGCTCGAACTTATCAATTCCCCCTCCGAGGTAGAAAAATTCGCCCTCAGCGTGCCTGACAACGGCGGTGTCTACTTCGTCCCGGCCTTCGCCGGCCTCGGCGCCCCCTGGTGGAACTCCAAAGCCAAGGCTGCAATCGTCGGCATGACCCTCGCCACATCCAAGGGTCACATCTGCCGTGCCGCCCTTGATGCCATAGCCTACCAAATCAAGGACCTCGTCGGGACAATGACAGGAGCCGACGGCGTAAGCCTCTCGGAGCTTCGCGTAGACGGCGGCCCGACGAAAAACAACTACCTCATGCAGTTCCAGGCCGACATGCTTGGCGTCCCCGTCAACCGTGCCGACATCGAGGAGGCCTCGGCTTATGGCGCAGTGCTCATGAACTGCCTCGCCCGTGGTGTCTGGAAGAGCCTCGACGAAGTGGCGACCCTCCGCACTGACAACGACCTCATCATCCCTGCTCCTGACGACGAGAGCAAAGCCGCCCTCTACGACGGCTGGTGCCGCGCGGTCAGACTCATCAACCAGTGAAAAAACAATTTCTTATCTTTTATTTAATCCAACACAAAAAACTACAAAAATGAAAAAAGATGCTATCAACGGAAAAGAGACTTTCGGCATAATCATCGGAACCCGTGCCTACTTCAATTCCGACCTCGCAATCGACGTCCGCAAGACCCTCCTGGGTAATCTCGAGGAAGCCGGCTACGGCTACGTCATCCTCGACCCGGCCGACACCCCCACCGACGGCTCTATGGAGACTCTCGAGGACGGCAAGAAATGCGCCGAGCTCTTCCGCAAATACCGCGATGAGATTGACGGCATCATTGTCTCACTCCCCAACTTCGGCTATGAAATCGGCATCATCAACGCCATCAGCCGTGCCGAACTCAATGTCCCCGTCCTCGTGCAGGCCTGTGACGACGAGAACGACAAGGTCGACCTCGACAGCCGCCGCGACGCTTTCTGTGGCAAAATCTCCGTCTGCAACAACCTCTACCAGTACGGCATCCCCTTCACCGACACCACCCTCCACACCTATTCTATAAAGAGCCCGCTGCTCATGAAGGACATCAACCGCTTCGCAGCCATCTGCCGCGTAGTGAAGAAGCTCACACACTGCCGCATCGGTCAGATAGGCACCCGTCCCCTCGGCTTCAACACCTGCCGCTTCAGCGAGAAGCTCCTCCAGGCAAGCGGTATCACAGTCGTCCCCGTCGACCTCAGCGAAATTCTCGAAAACGCCCGTCGCATCGATGACAATGACCCGCGCCTCACCGAAAAGATGCAGTCAATCTCCGCCTACGCCACCGTGCCCGATAACTATCGTGAGAAGCTCCCCCTCCAGGCCAAGTTCGGCCTCGCCGTCGAGGACTGGATTACAGCCAACGAGATTGACGCCTGCGCCATCCAGTGCTGGGATTCTCTTGAGCAGAACTACGGTTGCGCCGCCTGCGTGACCATGAGTATGCTCAGCGACAAGCTCCTCCCCTGCGCATGCGAGACCGACGTGGCAGGTGCTGTCTCAATGTATGCCCTCGCTCTCGCAGCACAGGAGGCATCGACACTCCTCGACTGGAACAATAACTTTGCCGAAGACCGCAACTGCTGCGTCTGCACCCACTGCGGCAACGCCCCCAAGAGCTTCATGAAAGACAATCTCAAGCTCGGCCCCCTCGGTGTGCTCGGCCGCACTCTCGGCAAAATCAACACCTTCGGCGCTGTCTATGCCAAAGCCGCTCCAGGCAACTTCACCTTCTTCCGCATCTCGACCGACGACACCGCCGGCTGCATCAAGGCCTACCTCGGCAAGGGTGAGATTACTGCCGACCCATACGGAATGGACGGTTGCATCGCCGTAACCAAGGTCGACAACCTTCAGAAGCTCATGAAATTCATCTGCAAGAACGGCTTCGAGCACCATGTCGCTATGGTCAGAACCAATGTTGTCGACATCCTTCAGGAAGTCCTCGAAACCTATCTCGGCTGGGACCTCTACGTTCACGAGTAAGCATCCACACTAATACGGTTCTCTCATGATACTCGTCCATAACTACATTCTCGCCATCATATGCTGCATCATCTGCTGTATATGCTGGGGATCATGGGCCAATACCCAAAAACTCGTATCCACACCCAAGTGGAGCTTCGAACTTTTCTACTGGGACTTCACTATCGGAGTCTTCCTGACGGCAGCAGTCGCGGCCCTAACTCTCGGTTCGCTCGGAGAGGGGCGCACTTTCATTGACGACATCTCCCACCTCGACTGGAGCAGCGCCGGCTGCGCCATGCTGGGAGGCATCGTATGGAACTTCGCCAACATCTTCCTGACCGCAGCTATAGCCATAGCCGGCATGTCGGTCGGCTTCCCGATTGGCGGTGGCCTCGGCTGGATAGGTGGTATCATCTTCAACTACCTCCTTGTCATCATAGCCGGCCAAACCTATCCGGGCAACCAGACACTCCTGTGGTCAGGCGTGGTCATCATCATCCTCGCAATCTACCTCTGCGCCAAAGCCTACGGCAAGCTCACCACGGTCCGCAAGCAGACCCCGACCAAGGGGATCGTCCTCGCCGTCATCTCCGGCATCGGACTGATATTCTTCTACGGACTCGTGGTCAAGTCGCTCGACCCGATGTATGTCAGCGGTGGAACCGGCTCGCTTACACCCTATGCCGGAGTATTCTTCTTCGCCCTCGGTGTGCTTCTGACTACCCCGGTGTTCAACACTTTCGTAATGCGTCACCCCTTTGAAGGGAACAAGACATCCTTCAGCGATTACCTTGCCGGCAGCGCACGCACCCACCTCATCGGCATCCTCGGCGGATTCATCTGGATGGGCGGCATGGTCATCAGCTTCATGGGAACCGGCGCGGCCAACCCTGCCATCTCCTACGCTCTCAGCAATGCCGCTCCTATCGTGGCCATGATATGGGGAGTCTGGATATGGAAGGAATTCAAAGGCGCGCCCAAAGGCACCTACTCCCTCATCGGCTCAATGTTCCTCCTCTTCATAGCAGGACTCATCCTCATCACCCTCTCCAACTGAAATGACGTAACCGGGCTAAATATTTAGAATTTACCTTTCATTCATTTAAGTGAACCTTGGAAGCCATTCACAGACTTTTGAGGTTCACTTTTGTATTTTAGGTATGTCAATCGGTAAAAATGGTTATATACAGTCCTCCTTTTATTGTTAATTTTGCACCTATAAAAAATCCGATAATCAATCATAAATGAAACTTACACCCATACGCTGCCTGATGGCACTGATCATGCTTTCACCGACTTGGACATCAGCACCCGCTACAAATAAAAACAATAAAACAGATATGGAAACACTGGATTTGACCAACGAGTGGGACAAGACCTTCCCTAAAAGTGACAAAGTAGACCACTGCAAAGTCACATTCACCAACCGCTACGGCATAACTCTTGCTGCCGACATGTATAAGCCCAAGGAAGTTTCCAAAGAACAAAAACTTCCGGCCATAGCTGTCTGCGGACCCTTCGGAGCCGTCAAGGAACAGTCATCCGGCCTATACGCTCAAGAAATGGCCGAGCGCGGCTTTCTTACAATAGCTTTCGACCCCTCCTTCACCGGCGAAAGCGGGGGAACGCCGCGCTACATGACTTCACCCGACATCAACACTGAGGACTTCAGCGCAGCCGTCGACTTCCTTGCGACAAATGACCTTGTCAATCCCGAGCGCATAGGCATCATAGGTATCTGTGGTTGGGGCGGACTTGCAATCAATGCCGCAGCCGCAGATCCTCGGATCAAGGCAACCCTCGCATCTACCATGTATGACATGAGCCGTGTAAATGCTAACGGGTATTTTGACTCTACCGATTCAGCCGAAGCACGCAACCACCTCCGCAAGAGTCTCGCCATGCAGCGTACCGAGGACTATCGTAACGGTACACCGAAACTTGGAGGCGGCGTCCCCGACGTGCTCCCTGAAGACGCACCCAAGTTCCTCCGCGACTATTATGACTACTACAAGACTCCGCGCGGCTACCATATCCGCTCCCTTAATTCCAACGGCGGACGCAATGCCACCTCGCCCATACCCTGGCTCAACTTCCCTCTCATGAGTCGTGCAGGTGAGATTGAAAATGCTGTCATGATTCTCCACGGCGAGAAAGCCCATTCATTCTATTTCGGTAGCGACGCCTACAAAAAACTAACCGTAACACCGGGCAAGGACAACAACAAGCTCTTCATGGTGATTCCAGGCGCAAGCCATACCGACCTCTATGACCGTAAAGACATCATCCCCTTCGCCGCAATCGAAACGTTTTTCAAAGAATACCTCAGATAATTATTATCTGTCTTAACAATCCAAATAACTTCCTTCCCTGCCGCGCCCGGATCAGCTTCTTTTCGCTATCCGGGCGTCTCATTTCCATACATATTTGTAACATCTCTCCTCGCGTATATTTATAATCTGTATCAAATACATTCATTTATAATTCAATTATTCCTTTGAGAAAAGACTAATCACCGCACAAATGGCTAAAACACCTAACTTTGTATCACAACAAATAATCATCACAATAATCTTTTTCATGAAAACCAGTTCTAAAACCTATTTCCTGCTATCATTCTGTGTCGCCATTTCGTCACAGATTTCTATTAGTGCGGACAGCTTTACCCGCACGGAGACCGGGGCTACATTCTCAACTCCGACAGCCGACATAAACATTGAGTTTTACACCCCGACGACTGCCCGTGTCATCAAGACTCCTGCCGGCTCAAAATGGCAGAAGGAAAGTCTCGCCGTTACAGCACAGCCCTCTTCCACGGCCTTGAGAAGCGCCAAGGCTGACGGTAATACCCTTCGTCTCGCGACAGGGCAGATGAATGTAAATGCCGACATGACCACCGGCGAAGTTTCATTCTATGATGCCAAAGGCAATCTCCTCCTCGCAGAGAGCGGGACTGCGAAGTTCGACCCCTTCAACGACGCCGGCAATCCAACATGGACCGTCAGCCAGAACTTCACCCTCGAGCCTGACGAACAGATTTACGGCCTCGGTCTCCTACAGAATGGCAAATTATCACAAAGAAGCATCAGCCGCCGCCTTTCACCAGGCAATGTGGAGGACGGCATACCCTACATCCATTCAGTCAAGAACTACTCTGTATTCTGGGACAACTACTCCCCGACCCTGTTTTCAGAAAAAGACAATACATTCACCTTCTCCTCGGAAGTGGGCGACGGTGTTGACTACTACTTCATGCGAGCCGACAATGCCGACGGCGTAGTGGCCGAAATGCGAAGCCTAACCGGCGAGGTGCCTATGATGCCTCTCTGGGCCTACGGGTTCATGCAGAGCCGCGAGCGTTACAAAAGTCAGAAAGAGCTCCTGGATGTAGTTAAACAGTACCGCAAAAACGGCATCCCCCTCGACTGCATAATCCAGGACTGGCAATATTGGGGTGACAACTACCTCTGGAACGCTATGGAGTTCATGAACGCCGACTATTCCCGCCCCAAGGAAATGATTGACGAAGTCCACCGCAACAATGCCCGCATGATGATTTCAATCTGGTCATCATTCGGTCCGCAAACCAAGCCCTACCGTGAGCTTGATGAAAAAGGTATGCTATTCAACTTCACAACCTGGCCCCAGTCCGGCATCAGCACCCAGTGGCCCCCGCGCATGGACTATCCCTCAGGCGTAAGGGTCTATGACGCCTACAACCCCGAGGCACGCGACATCTACTGGAAACACCTCAGCCGCATCAACGACCTCGGCATGGACGGCTGGTGGATGGACTCGACAGAGCCTGACCACCTCGACTTCAAGCCGGAGGACATGGACACCAAGACCCACCTCGGCTCCTTCCGCAAGGTCCGCGGCGCCTACCCACTCATGACTGTGGGCGGTGTCTACACCAACCAGCGCAAAGCCGACCCCGACAAGCGCGTCTGCATCCTTACCCGCTCAGGCTGGGCCGGACAGCAGCGCTATGGCTGCAACGTGTGGAGCGGCGACGTCGGCTCAAGCTGGGAATCTCTCCGCAAGCAGGTTCCGACCGGGCTGAATTTCTCGCTTACAGGCAATCCAAACTTTAATTCAGACCTTGGCGGATTTTTCTCGAGCGCATACAATAAAAACTGGGAAGGCAAACCGGGTGTATTGAACCCCGCCTTCCGCGAGCTCTACGTCCGTTGGACGCAGATGGGAGTCTTTACCCCGATGATGCGCTCCCACGGTACCGACATCCCGCGTGAAATCTATCTCTACGGCAAGCCAGGAGAGCCTGTCTATGACGCCCTCGTCGATGCCGTCCGTCTCCGCTACCGCCTCCTCCCCTACATCTACTCTACCGCATGGGACGTCACCAAAAATTCATCGACCTTCATGCGCGCACTAATGATGGACTTCCCCAATGATAAGAAAGTGCTCGATATGAATGACCAATACATGTTCGGCAAGTCAATCCTCGCCACCCCCATACTCCACGCTGCATACACTCCCGAGGATAATAAGCAAATTTCAGCCGACGACGGCTGGAACGAGAGCAAAGGGGACAAGAACCTCACTACCAAGAGTGAGATTGACTTTACAGCCAAGCACCCGTATACCGTCTACCTCCCCGCCGGCGCTCAATGGTACGATTTCAGCACCGGCCGTCGTTTCGAAGGTGGCAAGGACTTAGAGATTGAGACCACCCTAGCCACTATACCCTTCTATGTCCGCGGCGGCAGCATCCTCCCCATAGGTCCCGACGTAAACTATTCGACCGAGAAGCCCTGGGACAACCTTGAAATCCGCATCTATCCGGGTGCCGACGGCAGCTTTACCCTCTATGAGGATGACGGCGAGACATACGGCTACGAAAAGGGCCTCTACACCGAGATTCCATTCATGTGGAACGACAAGAGCCGCACCCTGACCATTGACCGCCGCGAGGGTTCGTTCCCGAAGATGCTCACACAACGCAAATTCCGCATCATTAAGGTCAACGGTGACGGCACCACCTCTGCTGTCAAAGAAGTGGCCTATACAGGCAAGAAAACAAGTGTAAAACTCTAACAATACCTCGATTATGACCTTAAAAAACCTCCTGAAACCAACCCTGTTCATCCTCGCAGCCTCTGCATCGCTCTGGGGCAATGCCCAAAGACCCGTGGTGTCGACAAAATACACTGCCGACCCGGCTCCTATGGTCTATAATGACACAATATACCTCTACACCACCCACGACGAAGACGATGCCGAGGGCTTCAAGATGTATGACTGGCTCCTCTATACATCCACCGACATGGTAAACTGGACCGACCACGGTGCAGTGGCCTCGTTGAAAGATTTCAAATGGAATCCCCGCGAGAACGGGGCCTGGGCCGAGCAGGTCATAGAACGCGACGGGAAGTTCTACATGTACTGCCCGATTCACGGCAACGGCATCGGAGTCCTCGTGGCCGACACCCCCTACGGCCCCTTCAAGGATCCTATCGGCAAGCCACTCGTATGGCAGAAAGAACATTGGAACGACATCGACCCGACCGTATTTATCGACGATGACGGCCAGGCCTACATGTACTGGGGCAACCCCGACCTCTACTATGTTAAGCTCAACAAGGATATGATTTCCTATTCAGGCGACATTGTCAAACTTCCCAAAATCAAGGACTATCAGGAAGGCCCCTGGTTCTATAAACGTGACGGACATTACTATATGGCCTTTGCCTCTACCTGCTGTCCCGAGGGTATCGGCTACGCCATGAGTGATTCCCCGACAGGGCCTTGGGAATACAAGGGCCACATCATGGACCACAACCCCCGCTCCAACGGCAACCACCCAGGCATCATTGACTACAAAGGCAAGTCATACGTCTTCGGGCTCAACTACCAGCTTCTCCGCGAGGAAACCAAGGAGCACAAGGAGCGCCGCTCGGTAGGCGCCGCCGAGATGCACTACAATGCCGACGGTACCATCCAGGAACTCCCCTTCTGGACTGAGTGCGTAGTCAAACAGATCGAACCCTTCAACCCCTACCGCCGCATCGAGGCAGAAACCATGTCGTGGGGCTACGGTCTGAAGACCTCAAAAGACCCGGACAACGGACGTATCGTGGTCAACAACATTG
The DNA here is from genome assembly GCA_910586665.1 of uncultured Duncaniella sp. Taxonomy (GTDB): domain Bacteria; phylum Bacteroidota; class Bacteroidia; order Bacteroidales; family Muribaculaceae; genus Duncaniella. The sequence continues at coordinate 28,682 of CAJUIX010000016.1, read as the reverse complement.
ACAATGGTGAGACCCTAACCCTCAGCGGCGTCGACTTCGGCAAGAAGGGCGCCAAGCGCTTCAAAGCCTCACTCGCCAACGTCAAGGAGGGCGCAGAGATTGAAATCCACCTCGATTCGGCCACAGGCCCGCTCGTAGGCACACTCAAACCGAAGGCATCCACCGGCACCGGCTTCTCCACCACCGAGTGTAAGCTCAAAGACGCCAAAGGCCGGCATGACCTCGTATTCCTCTTCAAAGGCCCCGGCAAGAACCTCATGGAGTGGGACTGGTGGGAGATGAAATAAGCTGAAATCCACCTATTCATATCTATTTTTATTTGTGATGAGACCCGGAAGCTAAAAAACTTCCGGGTCTCTATTTATATATACTTTTATAAATCAGCCCATTGCGCAAATAAGTCACTTTTTAATTTAAAATTTATTGAATTTTTTCGCAACTTTGCTGTCACACATCTCCTCCCCCTACGTTATCTAAGTGAAAGCCTCCCAAAAGAGGCTAAGGATAACAATTAATCACATTCATCACCAACCGACAAGTGAAAACAGACCTTCTGACATCCACCTTCGTCAACTTCCGCACCAGGCTTCGCAGCATGGCAGCCGGAATTGTCGGTACAGATGATGCTGACGACGTTATCCACGATGCCTTCTGCCGCCTCTGGTCACGCCACACGAGCGTGGAAAGCGAGACCGAGGCAATAAAACTGAGCTACACTGCCGTGCGCAATTCCGCTATCGACGCCCTCCGCTCCTCGCGCTCACATCCGACAGTAGAAATTGACGAATCGGTGCAACGGCTCGAGAACGACGACGAGGCCGATAGCAAGGCTGAGAAGACCGCCACCTACGAGGCCGTAATCCGCCTCAGCCGCAGGGTGCTCAACGAGCGCCAGTTCGAAGTCTTCCGCCTCCACGACATCGAGGGTGCCGGTTATGATGAAATTGCCGACCTCCTGGGCCTCTCCAACGAAAACGTGCGCGCTATCCTGAGCCGCTCACGCAAAATAATCCGTGAACTTTATCGCAAACAAAACCCTGACCAGATATGAATCACTCCTCGACTGACCTTACACGACTACTGGACCTCATCGAGCGCTATTTTGACTGCGCGCTGACCGACGAGGAGGAAACGAATCTGCGCAAGCTCATTGCCACAACTGATATCTCCCACCCCGCCGTCGACGAGGCCCGCGCCCTCATGGGCTTCCGGCGCCCCATTCCACAAAGAGCCTCGGCTCCGGCCCCGCGCCGACGCTATGCCGGACTCCGTGCAGGACTGAGCATCGCAGCCTCCGCAGCCATCCTCCTGAGTCTCGCGCTCTACGTCCTCCTCCCCACCTCCACCCCGCAGGCCGACTTCAAGTGCATAGCCTATGCCAACGGGTGTGAAATCACCGACGAGGACGACGTCCTCCGCCTCATAGCCGACGACATCCGCGAGTTCAACGACGGAGCTGGCGAAGCCGGAGAGTCGTTCCGCGACGAATTAGGCGACATAGCCCCTATAATCGACAATTTTGAATCCAACCCAATACTTCCCGAGTTATGAAACGTATATTTCTGATTATGTCAATCCTTCTTACGACAGCCCTTGTCTCGCAAGCGCAACAGGGACTGAAAATCAATCAGATTTTCGGGGGCAGATATGTCAGCGACCCTTCGGTCACAGAGACCATGCTCAGCGGTGAGCAGCGCTTCCTCCGAAGCCACAAGCTCACCACCTTTGCCACCTTCAAGGGGGACGCCAAGACCTACACCTCCATAATCCAGCCACTCGTCCTCGCCGACGGTGCCCACGCCAAGGGGCGCAACGTCCGCTACCGCGAAGGAAAGCTGCAATACGCCTTCTTCGTCCTACCCTCTATCGAGTCTGACGGCAAGAAAATCAACCGCTACCTCTACTATCTCAACAACGAGGGCACAAAGCGCCCCTCTGTCATGGTCATCTACTTTGACGGACGCATCACTCCCGACGGAGCTTCATCACTAATCAAACAACTCGCAAAATAATAAACCGAAATGATACGCAAACTTTTACTCACGCTTTCACTCCTCCTCTCGCTCAGTGCTTACTCACAGTCGGAAACAGTCGTAGCCGTTGCATCCACTCCCGCCGACACACTCCTTTCTGCCAGGACAGCCAACAGCATCTCAATCGTCTCCACCGACGCCTCGACAAGCATCACAGTCTATAATTTCGACAACTCCGGCGACAACTTCTACTACCAGACCGGCAAGCAACGCTCCAAGTTCCGCACCCAGACCCGCATCAACTACTCCGACGTCACAAACGTCCGTGTCATCGAGACACCTATAGACATCACTGTCAGCTTTCTCAACCCCTCAGGCGAGGCTCAGACCTATACCTTCCCCTTCTCCGACCCCGACAACCGTACTTTCAAGTCGTATATAGGCTCCAAGGGTAGTGACTTCGGCTTCACCATATCCCGCTCGCGCACAACCAAATGGTCAGTCATCTCGCAGGGCATCGGACTCGGCTGGGTGAGCGCCGTTGACGACAATCCCTCTATCGGCAACTCTATGTGTAAGAGCAACGAACTGACATGGCTCATGGTCCTCGGCGTCCGCATGGACCACCGCGCCCACTCGCTCGAATTCGGCATGGGTCTCAACTGGCAGAACTTCGTCAAAAAGGGCGACCACCACTTCTTCAAAGAGTCCGACGGCCGCATCACCCTCACCTCCTACGAGGAAGGAATCTCCGACACCCGCTCACGCATCAAGATTTTCAGCCTCCAGTTCCCGCTCCTATACGGCATATCCTTCGGAAACCGTCGATGCTGCTCCTTCAAACTCGGCCCGATTCTCAACTTCAACACAAGCGGAAGCATCAAGACCCAGTATAAATTCGAAGGACGCGAATACTCTATAAAAACCAACCACATCGGCCAGCGCCCCGTCACTGTCGACGCTTTTGCCGCCTTCCGCTACAAAAGCATAGGCTGGTATGTACGCTACTCTCCCATGAACGAGCTTCGCGACAGAACAGGCTTTGACTTCAAGTCAGTATCCACCGGCTTCATGCTCGCTCTCTGACACAACCTATACACCGACACCAAAATTAATAAGACCGGGACAATCGCATCACGCGCTTGTCCCGGTCGTTCTACTTAACTATCTATTTAATAGTCCTGCTATTACAAATTATCCTATTTTATTTTTCAAGATTATTGACTACGATAGCCGCGTTATACATGCCGTAGGCCGACATAGAACCGATATATTTGCGTACAAAGGCAGATAACTTTTTCTTCTTCTCGGGTGTGTCGAGCTTGAAAAGCTTGTCAAGAGCTCCGACGAGACTCGCCTGTGCATAATCGTCGAGAGTGCCAAAATTCTTGTCGCAGTAAGCGAGATAAGTATCATCGTCAGACTCAGCACGCTTCTCGACGAAGCTGAAGAGAGTCTTGAACTCATCGGCATAACCGAGTTCGGCTGTCTCCTTCTTCAAGAGGTCATATTTGCTACGGTTGTCAGCATCGCCAAGGAGGTTTTCACTGATGTAGCGGTTGGCCTCTTGATTATAGAGAGCCTTAATCCTCTTGTGGACATCGGCACTAACCGTTGCATCGAAATCATTACGATGATTCCTCATGAAGGCGAGACGCGGGCTTGAATAATCGTATGTGAAATTGGTGAACATGAATGAATTCTCGGCCTTCAGACGGTCTGCATCGGAAAGTGAGTTGAAATAATCCTCAATCACCTTCTGGCTCTGCTGGATACCTTCTTCATATTTGCGGCTGTTCTCCATAATCTGTGTAGCGTAGGTGCAGATGAGCTTGCCGTTGCGCTCTCCGGCCATGTAGCGCTCCTTCACGCGCTCGGGATTCAGTTCGGGATCCTTGAGTGCATCTACAGCGGCAATAAATTCTGCACCTGCCTTGTAGCCCGATGTAGAGCTGATAGCCTCACCGTCAGTACCGACAACGACGAGCGTGGGATAGCCCTTAACCTGGAACTTGTTGGCAAGCTCGGCTCCCTCCTTCTCGGCATCGAGTTTAAGACACACGAAATTAGAGTTCAGATAATCGCCAACCTCCTTGGTCGGAAACACTTCTCTTGCAAGACGCTTGCAAGGGCCGCACCATGAGGTATAGAAGTCGATAAACACCAGCTTGCCTTCAGCCTTGGCAGCTGTCAGAGCCTCATCAAAAGTGATGTGGCGGAATTCAGTCTGTGCGGCGCCTGTAAAGGCCATGCCGAGCACGAGTAGAGAACTTAAAATTGTCTTTTTCATGTTATTATTTTAATAGTTTTGAGTCAGCGAAGAGTTATAGAGTGTTGCCGATTTGGGGAATGGGGTAATCCACAGGGGAGAATCAGGCTCGACTGTAAACATTCCGTCAGCACCGCAGTCATGGGTCACGGTCTTGCGATAGGCAGGCTCGCTGTTCCAGCGCTTGCGGTCAAGGAAATTGAAGATTGTAGTGAACATCTCCTGCCACTTGTTGCGCTGCAGAATCTCCATAGCCTGAGCTTCGGAACTGATGTCGCTGCGGTCGAAATAGTGTTCAGTGTTCGGGCTTAGACGGCGGTCGCGAACTTCGTCGACATAGCGGAGGCCCTCACGATACTGGCCGGCACGAATCATACATTCGGCAATCGTATAATACATATTCTCTGTTCTCAGACCGTATGAATTGTAGTGAACGTCCCAGCTGCCGCACATGAGCGAACCTTCGGGACCGTAGCCGGAAGGATCCTGCCAGCCATCCTGCGTATACTGTCCGAGAATAGTGAGAACGTCATTCGGTTCAATCTCCCTGGAGTGTTCGGGTGTCACAATCACACCGCCCCATTCGCCGATGTTGGAGTTATTGTGGTAGCAGAGGAGATAGTTGTTGGGAGAAACGTGAGGGATGGTCCAGGCACCGACCTCGAGAGCTTTGAGACGGTCTTCAAGAATACTGTTAAACTTGACTGCCGCACGGGCATATTTGAGAGCCTCGTCGTAGCGCTTCATCTGCATGAGCACCATAGCGCGGACACCGTTGCCGAAGTCGGCACCGATACGGAAGGGGTTGTCGACAGCGCTCTGACGGAGATTGGCAATAACCTCGTCGCTGCAATCAGCGAGAATCATGTCATAGACCTCCTTGATAGTGCGCTTGGTTTTCTGCTGCTGCACGTCGGTGTTGTCGACATAGGCCACACCGCCGAGATCGGCCGCGGTAGTTTCGTCATACTGGGCAGCATAGAGGTTGACCAACAAGAAGTGGAACCATGCACGCATAATTTGTGCCTCAGCCTTCACACGGCGCTTGGTATCCTCGTCGCCGGAAACCGATTCGGCCTTGGAGATGATGACGTTCATGTAGTTGATGTAGATATAGGCTGACTCATAATTATAGTCGGAAGTGGCGAGTTCCACTCTGTCGACCGAGGCATCTCCTGCAAGAGCAGCGTATGACTCAGTAGTTCTGTCAGCAAGTATTGATGCCGGTGTCTCCCACAATTCAGGATATGTCAGACCGCACAGAGTCTCATAGTAACCGGTAGGTGACATCATATACCGCTGCTCGAGCAGTGTTTCAAGATCGGCAATATTGTCGAGGGTGGTCTTACCCTTCGGAACGATGTCGAGTTTGTCGTCACACGAAACGAAAAGCAGGAGCATCGCTATGATTCCATATATTTTTTTCATATTCGGCAAGTTTTTTTAGAGGTTGAAGAAGAGGCTGAATGTATAGCTGCGGGGCACCTTGTTTGTGTGCGAGCCGTTGGTTGTGAGCGCTTCGGGATCAAGATTGCGCGAATTGCGGGCCCAGGTACCGAGGTTGTTGACCTGGAAGCGGAGACGGATGTCGTTGAGGCCGATGCGACGACAGAGCTTCGGGTCGAAGTTGTAGCTCAGCATGATGTTGCGGAACTTGAGGTAGTCGGCATGGGCAATGTTGGAACTGCGGTAGTTAGAATAACCGAGATATTTGTAATCTTTCGAGAAATATCCGTTGGCGGGATAGCGCTCGTCGCCACGCCAATAGTTGAGAACTTTCTCGAATACGGCTCCATTGCCAAATGTATTGGTGTAGCCGGAGGAACCGCCGGTGCCGTCAGACCACTCATCGTTTCCTATGCGCATGTAGTGGCCACCGTAGTAGTTGAACATGGCTGAGAGTGTGAAGCCGTTCCAAGTGATTGTCGGAAGGATAGAGCCTGTGTAGACAGGGGTGGTAGATCCGATGTAGAGGACATCGTCGATGGTGAATTCACTGCTACCGATGGAGCTTGTGTGCTCAACACCCTCGTGGTCACGCCAGCCCATGTAGTAGAGACCGTCGACCTCTTTGAGACCTGTATAATCGAAGGCAAACATCGAGTTGATGGGATAACCCTCGTGAAGGAGGTTGGGATTAAGGTATTCGGAACCACTGTTGACGAAGTGCGAGACCTTGGTAATCTTATTATGGTTGTAGGCAAAGTTGAGACCGAGGCGGATGCCGAGGCTGCGACGCCCTTGTGAGGGAATAATCACACCATCGAGCTGAAACTCGATACCGTTGTTGACCATATTGCCACTGTTGATTGTAAGACTTGACCAGCCGGTAGTGCGGTCAAGGTCGGTAACGGTAAGGAGGTCGGTGCCTTTCTTGTGGTAATAGTCGACAGAACCATTGAGGCGGTAGCCAAGGAAGGCGAAGTCGACACCGGCGTTCCAAGTCGCAGTCTTCTCCCAACGGAGCTGGTCATTAGGGGGAGTCTGTAGGTTACCCTGCTTGCCACCGGTGATAGAGTTGGTTTTGATTCGTGCGGTCAGGTAGCTTGTCGAGTTGGGGTCGATATTACCTGTGAGACCGTAGCTTGCACGGAGTTTGAGGGCGTTGAGCCATGTATAGTCGCGGAGGAAGGCCTCATTGTGGGCGTTCCAGCTGCCGCCGATTGACCAAAGCGGACGGCCACGGAATTTCGGGTCGGAGCCGAAGAGGTCGGTCTTGTCGACACGGTAGCTACCCGATAGCGAGTAGCGATTGTCATACACATAGCTGCCTGTGAAATAAATCGAATAGTAGCGGTGGAGGACACTGCTCGTACCGAATGTTGAAGGGGCACCGTTGACAGGAGCGTCTGAACCGAAAACGTTGCTTGTCGGGTTGTTGATGTAGGCCCAGTCAGTCATAAGGTTGAGGTTGGTCTGGGTTCTCGGATCATAGCCATACTGCAAGCTGTTTTCTGTGGTGACGCGGGTCTGACGATATTCCATACCGGCGATTGCATCAATAAAATGCTTGCCGGCAAATGTGTTGTTATAGCCTGTCTGTGCGCGGAAGGTATAGTACTGTGCTTCCTGGGTATAGGTCTGGAGGCAGCCCCCCTCGGGGATGTGGTGGACAGTCTGAGTCTTGGCCTGCTGCATCATGCCGTAATGGTCAGGATCAGCCAGATATGCGTCAAAGTCAAAATCGGCGCCCCACCAGTCCTTGCTCGGGTCATCAACCCATTCCATTACGCTGGAAGCTGTGGTATAAAGGTTATAGAGATTGCGCATGAAGTATGAATCAGCCTCATACAGAGTCTTTGTACGGGCAAATATGTCCTCATACTGGAACTGGCCCGATGCAGTCCAACCCGGAAGGATGTTGAATTTGGCGTGGAGGAATGTACGGGTGTTGGTGTAGCGGCGCTTCGAGAAGTTGCGGTTCATCTCGTCGGCGAGGTTGAAAGATGCGTCCTTTAGCTCGTAGACCGGGTCGGAGAAAGGTTCGAGACCCGGATAAATTTCGGCCTCCATGCCGCGGCGTGTCCCATCGGCGTTATACATTGTCTCGTAGGGCATGAATGAGTTGATTCCGAGGTAAGAACCGTAAGCATGGGTCTTGCTGCGGGTGTTGAGGACATTGAGGCCGAAAGCAAGGTCGAGCCACTTGCAGACCTTTAAATCACCGCGATATTTAAATGTGAGGCTGCTGGAATTTTCATTCTGCACACCGAGGTTGTCGGTGGAATAGTTGACGTTAAAGCTGGAGCTAAGGGAGTTACCCTGCATACGCATTGCAACATTGTAGAGCTGGGTGACATGGGTACGGTCATGGACATCCATGTATTCCTTACGGTAATCGTTGCCGGCCCAGTTACTAAGCATGGCGTTCATATCGGCGTCACTGAGGTCACCCTCATGATTCTGGAGGAAGAGACGCATCACTTTGGAGAGGTGGCCTTGACGGTTGTTTCTGTAGTCGGTGAGCACCGAATTGAGACCTGCCTGTCCCGGCTCGGCGAGCATGGCATTGTAGTTGTAGCGTTCAAGCTCAATCATGTCGGCAGCAGAGGCCCAGCCATAGTTGCTGTAGTCCTGCTTCTCGCTGACTGTAAGGTCGGCATTGAAGTCTACTGTAAGACGCTGCATCTTGGCCTGCTTGGTGGTGATGACAATCACACCGTTGGAAGCACGGGCACCATAGATTGATGCGGCGGCGGCATCCTTGAGGACTGTGATGTTCTCGATATCGTAGGGGTTGACCGTCGAGATACCACCCTCGATAGGAAGACCGTCGACAACGATAAGCGGGCTTGACTTGGCCTGGAATGTTCCGACACCGCGGATAGTGAAGGCATCCTCATCGGTCGAGCCTTTCTTGGGATCCATCACAAGGCCGGGGACGGTGCCTTCGAGACGCGATGCAAGGTCGGGAGTCGAGCGCTTGTCAAGATCCTTAGCGGTGAGCACCTGGTAAGAGCCGGTAGCGCTCTCGCGCTTGATATTCTGATAGCCTGTCACGACGACCTCGTCCATCATATTATCGGCGGTCTTCATGGTGAGGAACAGATATTTTATATCCTTGCTGATAGAAATCGTCTGCGGCGTCATGCCGATATAGCTGACCTCGAGTACAGGGCGATTGCCTGATACCATGAGTGAGAACTGGCCGTCGACATTGGTTGCGACACCTATATCCGTGCCTTTGAGCATGACGGTAGCACCGGCAAGCGGATCGCCATTCTCGTCAACAACTTCGCCAGAGATAGTACGACTGTCCATTTTTTCAATCTTGTCGACTATCTTGCTCTTTGGTTTCTGACTCTGCGCGTCCACTGAGAAGGCAAGAGCCAATGTAAACAAAATTACTAAGGAATATCTCATAAGATTTGATATTGATTGGTTTTTCCTATTACTATTGTTTTTAACAATATCGGCTTCCATGTCCTCGCACCGGGTTTTGTTAAAAAAGTTTCACAAATATATATATGTATGTTACGAAACGCAAATTTTTTGTTTTCGCAAACGTAAATTTGAGGCTTTTAGAAAGTTTTTTAACTTAATTATTTAAAATTCACAGCCGATTTAAGAATAGGATTAACCAAAAATATCCTCGGAATAACATATAAAATACAGGGCATCGCACTGACCGCGCGACGCCCTAAAATGAGTATTCCATTCCCCGCCCTATCGGATTTCCTTCAGCTGCGAGCGATAGCGCGCGGGAGTCATGCCTGTGATGGACTGGAAAGTGGTGTAGAAAGTCGAGATCGAGTTGAAGCCTACATCCGAACAGATTTGTTTGAGCGGGAGGTTGGCCTCGAGGTCGGAAATGAGATTGATTGCCTCGCGGATACGGTACTCATTGACAATCTGGGTGAATGTCTTACCCGTCTGGTCATTGATGGCGCGCGAGACATAGGTGCGGTTTGAGTCAAGGAGCTCGGCAACGGAACTGACCGTCAGCGAGGGGTCCTTGAAGAGTTTCCTCTCGCTCATCAACGAGGAGAAGCGGCTCATAAGGTCGTCGGCCTTCTCCTCTGCGAGGACCGTCGTCTTCGAAGGATTGGCGGACTGGCTCTTAGCCTTCTCAATTTGTTCGAGAAGCATATGCTCCCGCTGGAGATACTCGCTGTTCTGAGAGACGATGGCTCTATAGAGCCGATCCTTCTTCCGATAGTTGAAATATGTCAGGCCGAGGAGTATGAGGACGGCAGCCACACAGACCAGGAGGAGTATTATCCTATGACGGCTCGACATCAGCTGCATCTTCTGCTCGTCGATAAGGCGCTCGCTGTTATAGACCTCATGGCGTATGCGGTTCTCCTGCAAGGCTCGCTCGCGGCTCAGATTGAAGATGCTGTCCTGATAGGCCTGATAGTCGAGGCTGTAGTCAAGCGCCTTCTTATAGTTTCCGGCGTCACGATAGGCATAGACAAGTTCCTTCATGATTTCGGGAGAATGAATCTTAACATCGGAAGAGGCCGCGGTACTCAGTCCGTATTCAAGCACATTTATGGCCGAGGCATATCTATTGTTACGCCGCAGCAGACCCGCATAGGCGAGGTAGGTAGCCGTGACAGCCGATATATCGGCATCTTTGAAATGCTCCATTGCCTGTGCATAATTATGGTATGCACGGGAAATATCCCCTCGCTTTTCGGCAAGCTGCGCCCTCATCACATATAAGTCAGGCTCCCCGGTGAAGCCCCCTTTATGATGAAGAGCCTCCACTTCGTCAATCAATCTCTCGACACGGTCGAGACTGTCGGAAAGCAGATAGAAATGAGCAAGAGTATACTTGGCATAATAGAGCGGGACTGGCTCACCTCGACTGACAGCGATTTCGTGGGCTTGCTCGGCCAGCTTCTGACCAGATATGTCGTTCATCATCAGATAGGCACCGGCAAGGTTTGCAAGAATAATCCCGTACCGGCGCTCGTCGTTCATTATCTTTGCTTCCTCAAGAGCCTTATAGTAATAAGTTGTGGCAGTGTAAAGATCGTTATTGACAAACATATAGTACATCCCGGTACTGTTGTTGATTGAAAGCAACGCATCGTGATTCTCCGTGGCCTCTGCAATGGCCCTTGCATCCTCCAACAATTTGAAAGACTTCTCCACATCTTCCTCAAGAAAGGTGGTACTCATCACAATTTTGCCGTAAAGCTCGCAAAAATCCCTGTCGCCGGTCGATTCACCCAAGGCGAGCAAGCGCCGGGCATATTTCCGGGCATTGTCGTGGTCGGCCACATTCATATAATGGAAGGCGACGACTTTAAGGAGATTCTTGTCGTTGGGATTGCTGTCGAGGGCACGGAGATACTCCTCAATCGTGTCTGTGCCGTCAGCAGCATTGTCGGCACGGAGCATGAATGAGGCTGTCAGTGACACCACAATCGCCATCACTATGGCAAGGAATCGGGACTTCATGATTTGAAGGACTATCGTGTGAGGAGGGATAAATGTGATAATAGCAGGATATGGGGTTCGGGCGGGGGGAACAGTTCAATCAGTCAAGTTTGAGCACTGCGAGGAAGGCTTTCTGCGGCACTTCGACAGAACCAATCTGCTTCATGCGCTTCTTGCCTTTCTTCTGCTTCTCGAGCAGCTTGCGCTTACGCGAGATGTCGCCGCCGTAACATTTGGCGGTCACATCCTTGCGCACGGCCTTGATTGTCTCACGAGCTATGATTTTAGCTCCTATCGCTGCCTGGATTGCGATATCGAACTGCTGGCGCGGAATCAGCTCCTTGAGTTTCTCACACATGCGGCGGCCGAAGGTGACAGCGTTGTCGACATGGGTAAGTGTCGACAGAGCATCGACACTCTCGCCGTTGAGCAGGATGTCGAGCTTCACGAGTTTCGACTCACGGAAGTCGTGTATGTGATAGTCGAATGATGCATAGCCCTTGGAAATACTCTTGAGCTTGTCGTAGAAGTCAATCACAATCTCGCCAAGGGGCATGTCGAAGATAAGCTCCATGCGATTGCCGGAAATGTACTCCTGCTTGACGAGCTCGCCGCGCTTGGCAAGGCATAGGGTCATAATCGGGCCGATATAGTCAGCCGCAGTTATGATGGATGCGCGGATGTAGGGCTCCTCGATATGGTCGATGAGCGTAGGCTCCGGCAGCCCCGAGGGGTTATGGACCTCGGTCATGGTTCCGTGCTTGTCGTAGACACGATAGGATACGTTAGGAACAGTCGTGATGACATCCATGTCGAACTCGCGACCGAGGCGCTCCTGGATAATCTCCATGTGGAGCAGTCCTAGGAAGCCGCAACGGAATCCGAAGCCGAGAGCCATTGACGACTCGGGCTGGAAGGTGAGCGAGGCGTCGTTGAGCTGCAACTTTTCGAGCGAGGTGCGAAGGTTCTCGAAATCCTCGGTCTCTATTGGGTAGACGCCCGCGAAGACCATAGGCTTTACCTCCTCGAAGCCGTCGATAGCACTCTCGCAAGGTGTGTTGACGTGGGTGATAGTATCGCCCACCTTCACCTCGCGAGATGTCTTGATGCCCGATATGATATACCCCACATTACCCGCCGACAGTTCCTGGCAGGGCTGCATGTCGAGCTTCAGCACACCGATTTCATCGGCGTTGTACTCCTTGCCCGTAGCCACGAACTTGACGAAGTCGTTTTTGCGGATTGTACCGTTGACAATCTTGAAATAGGCTATAATACCGCGGAAGGGGTTGAACACCGAGTCGAAAATCAGAGCCTGCAAGGGTGCCTGCGGATCTCCCTTAGGAGCCGGCACACGCTCGACAATGGCCTGGAGGATTTCCGGCACTCCTATGCCTGTCTTGCCACTGGCCCGGATGATTTCCTCAGGGTCGCAGCCGAGCAGGTCCACAATCTGGTCCTCCACTTCCTCGGGCTTCGCGCTATCGAGGTCAACCTTGTTGATTACAGGGATGATTTCGAGATTATTGTCGATAGCCATGTAGAGATTCGAGATGGTCTGGGCCTGTATGCCCTGCGAGGCATCGACGATGAGCAGCGCACCCTCGCATGCGGCAATCGAGCGCGACACCTCATAGGAAAAGTCGACGTGTCCCGGAGTGTCAATCAGGTTGAGCACATAGTCCTCACCGTCAAGGCGGTAGTTCATCTGTATGGCGTGACTCTTGATAGTGATACCGCGCTCGCGCTCGAGGTCCATGTCGTCGAGCACCTGCGCTTGCAAATCTTTGCCAGCGACTGTGTTGGTATACTCAAGAAGTCTGTCGGCAAGTGTACTCTTGCCGTGGTCAATATGGGCTATTATACAAAAATTGCGGATATTCTTCATACTGACTGCAAAGTTAGCAATAATTTTCCGCCTTTCTATAATATAAGAGCGTCATTTTTTGGCGCAATCACTTTGCCATAATCAGTCTGCGCCGTGACAATGCCATGTGACATGAATACATTGTCTATTATCTTAACACAATAGTTATTTCCTATCGATAATTTACGGTATATTATTCTTTAGATATAGTAAATTTCACTTTTTGAAGGCCATAGCCTCTGAAATTTGCTATGATAAGCCCATATTCAAGCGTCCTTCCACTTTCGTATTTTGATACTATCTCATCGAATAATTCCTGCGAAATCACGTCTTTGAGATATAAAGTCGCTCTTGTCAAATATACCTTTTCAATCTTGTCGGTCAGTGGGGAGAGGACGTAAGCATAATAAGCCATTTTGTCAATCTTATTGAACTCCAGAAAATCTGGCGAAGTATTTTCAATGGCATGTTCCAGTCGAATGGCTGCAATGCTCAAATCAAATCCAGAGGACCCCTCTCCGTAATTAGCATAGTGCATTTTCCCTTTGATGTCTACTACAAAAGCGTCTTTGTAAATGTTGTAGATGTGATAGGGGCATTTATCGGCGTAAGGGATGTCTTCTTCGCGGGTGACCACTATTTTGTCATCATCCGGCTTTGGTTCCGGCCATATTCTATCCTCAAGAACTGTGAGCAGTTTATATGTATACGCGCTTGCATCGGCCGGAGGATTGGCAAGGATAGTACGACGTACTTTCAACGTGTACATATGTCCAATCTCGTAGTTGAAACCTTCAATGGCAGACATTGACAAATTTCGCCACTCCCCGGGGAAATCCTCGTCCATGACACGCATACAAGCCATAGGATACTTTCCTTCTGAATCGAAAAGGTCGTACATTACACCCGGTTCTTCGGATACAGACATAATGATGTCTTTGGTCTTGTCTTTCGGTTCATCGTCATTACACGACGTGACAAAAAGACAGGCAATGAAAAGAAAAGGAATGATTAGTTTATTCATAGTTACTTGATATTATATAGTTTTGTCATAACTCAATGTGCTCTATTATACAATCATATAAAGTGTTTAAGCAAAAAGTTTATTATCCGCCACCTCTTAGTGACAATAAGCCTTTTTTGCTTCTTCTCAATAGCTTTGGTTATTCGACGGCAGACTTTATCAAGAGGCATCACCCAAAACAAGCCATCACCCTTTGCCATTCGTGTATCGACCAATCCGGGACGAATCTCCGTGACAATTATTTTTGTTCCTTTAGCCTTGCACTGCAAAGATTTGGTGTAATTTATCTGGAAAGCCTTGGACGCACTGTAAGAAGGAGATATTGGTGTTGGCTGCAATCCTCCAACTGAGGTAATAGTTACAAGATGCCCGAATTTCTGCTGTTCAAAGAGCTTATATATTGAAGCTACTACTTTAGCCCAGCCAATCACATTAACTGAAAGCGTGGATAGCTCAGTTTCGACATCAAGCTTCGGATTCAACTCTCCGATTCCCGCACAAACAATAGCCAAATCTATCCGACCATATTTGTGTATGATATTCTCCAAAACATTATCCAATAACTCAGTATTGGTAATATCACATGTTATGGCGCGTGTATGTTCTGGGAAACTTATTGTCATATTGTCCAGCAGTTCTTTTCTTCTGCCTGTAACTATGACATTATGCCCCATAGAAACATAATGCTTCCATAGATTGTGCCCAATGCCGGACGTAGCCCCAATAATCAGGATGTTCATCTTATTATTTCATTATAGATGAAAGAGATTACTTCTCGGAATCATCTATGACTATGAAACATATATCACCGAAATGATCTTTGCCGACTTCCTCACCTTTTAGTATTGCAGGCATTGAGACCAAACCTTTTGATTCAAGTATATCAAGCAAGTCCCACATCACCTCATGGTAAAATATGATTTGCCCAACTTGTTCTGACGAAATATTATGAGCCTTATGCCAAACAGAACAGTATTTCTTGACAGCATCGCTTAATTTGTTGGTGATACTTTTGCTCAGGAGGTCAATTTTGTCATTATTGTTAGCATGTAAGACCGGAATCAGAATATTGCCATTCTCATCTGTCAATCCCCATCCGGCCACAGCGTCTATCACTTCGTGATTCTCAATCTTACCGCCTTTAGTCTTATATACTTCTTGTGCAAAAGATACAAGTTTGTTTGAACTCAGCCAATAACCAAGATTATCAGTCCAATTCTGTTTTACCTGACCATAGCCGTTTGTGCCAATTTTGCAATGGGGGCGGCTTTCAAACATAGCCCAGTATGCCCCCGACCATGTACCATGATCCTCGCAACTCATAGGAGAGGATAATCGCTCATCATCCCAAATATAAGAATCAAGAAGGTAAGAAAATATAAGGCTATACATTTGTTTGGTATATCCGGCCTCTTCAAAATCGGAGATGAGTTGATTTATCTCAGATTCGATTGCAGGGAATATGCTATCCGCAAACTCTTTAGACTGTTGACGCATAGTAGTGGTTTCACCCTTTCCAAAGATGTTCATGGAGGTCGTATATACTCCATTATCCGAAGATAACAAATCCCCGACTTCAAGCAATCGAAGCTGGCTTTTGCTATAGGGTACGCCGAGTGAATATAATTTGGAGATTGTTCCCGGCTCAACAAATGCGCAAAGAATGTCCCAGTTGTTATCAGTAAGATACTGTGAGGGGTGAAAACTTGAGTAAGAACAGAATGCTGTTGCGTCAAATAATTTATAAGGACGGCCGATAACAGCGTTGGAATCTTGTTTACTAATACTGTCGTGTGTACCAGTCTGCGCCATAGTAATTATAGCTATGGTGGCAAAGAATATTAATGTGGTGATTCGATTTAGCATATTCAATACTATTTGATTTGCAAATTTCGCCATAATCCCCTACTTGGAATTGAACATTTGTTCAATTCAGCCATTTTTCACCCTTATTTCCTGCAATTTTTTTATTCTTAGAAGGTGCTGAGGAGAAATTTGGAGGTATGAAGCCAGTTCCTTTAGCTTGATTTTGGAAACGATATCTGGGTACGAATCTGCGAATTTACGGTATCGTTCTGCCGGTGAAAGGATATATAATTCAAGCAACCGGGTATAACACATTCTGAAAAGGGCATCCGAGGCGGTGTAAAGGAAATTAGGTTCTGATTGGCACAATCTTTCCAACGCATATTCAAATGGAAGTTGAAGCACCTCAGTCCGCACGGAAGCCACTTGTGATGCCAAGGCCGGAATCCTCCTTACACCGTTATTGAAGTCAGTAACAAATTCCCCGGCCATTGCAAGACCGACTACAGCCTCACCTCCATCAGATTTCAAGCAGGTGTATCGACAATATCCCGATTGCACAAGGGATATGTGCCTTTCAATATCTCCTTGATGATGCAGGTATTCATCCTTTTCGTAAACAACGGTTTTACCTTCCCTCTCGCACAGCTCTATGAGGTGTGTGAGATTGACCTGCGACTTATATGAATTGAATGATTCAGCCAATTTCTTCCAAAGCAGCCGCAGTCAGCTCCAAACGGCAATTATATGATATGAAAAGCGCGAGCCAACTATGCACGTCCAAACTGATGGTCCTGAGAAAACCAATGATGCAGATGTAACGATAGCAGCCCACGCTATATGCGTGAGAACCACTATGCTATCTCTTGCATCAATACTAAAAGTTTCTCAGGTTTTCAGTTTGCAAGACGCATAACGCTTCCTTTTCCCAAAATGTCATGCAGCCCAAAGGCTTGCAGATACAAAGTTAAACATTTTTTCTCATAGCCCTACTATTCACCGCCTCAAATCTTCGGAATTTCACAAACAGTACACTTTCAGCACATATTATAAAAGAAATAATGACTGTAAATCAAGTGATTAACAGTCATTATTCGTACCCGAACCCGGGATCGAACCGGGATGGATTGCTCCAACGGTGTTTGAGACCGTCGCGTCTACCGATTCCGCCATTCGGGCTTGCACCTTTGTCGCCGACCGCACAGGTTGTATGCGACTTTGACGGGGACAAAGGTAGGCATTTTTTTTGTTTCAGGCAATAGCCGCCGTGATTTTTAGAATTTGGCGGCGACTTTTGAGCCTGCGGGTATGATTTTTATCAGAAATCATCGGGAGCGGATGGGTCGGTATACCAGCGCGAGTAGCGGAGGTAGTTTCTCGCAATCTTAGTATTAAGCTCGCGCGATGTCTCGGGGTCTACCATCTTGATAAACTTGGCAGGAGCGCCTCCCCAAAGCTCGTTGGGTCCTATCTTGGTGCGCGAGAGCACGACAGCTCCGGCTGCTACGAGGGCGCCCTCCCCGACCTCGGCATCGTCCATGACCACAGCGCCCATGCCGATGAGGGCGAAATCGTGGATTTTGGCGCCGTGTATGGTCACGTTGTGCCCGATGGACACATCATTGCCAATCTCTATTGTGGATTTCTTATAAAGGGTATGGAGGACGGAACCGTCCTGGATATTGACGCGGTCTCCGATGCGGATAGAGTTGACGTCGCCACGGAGGACGGCGTTGAACCACACACTACACTCGCTTCCCATGACCACATCGCCTACGACTGTGGCATTTTCAGCAAGGAAGGTGTCGGGGCCAATCTGCGGCGTAAAGCCTCTGACGGGTATTATAAGTGCCATTTTTTAGTATAGAGTTTTTTAGTATAGAGTTTAAAGTATAGAGTATAGATAATAGTTAAGGCCGGAATTTCAATTATGCGGAGCTGTATATCCAAAAATATTTTCTTTACAATATACTTTAAACCAAACTCTATACTCTATACTTTAAACTCTATACTATAATTTCAAACTAACGGAGCTGTAGCGGCAGCTAGCCAGCTGCGCTCGGCCTCGTCCATGAGGGGAGAGAGACGGTCGTAGACGGTACGATGGTAGTTGTCTACCCACTCTATCTCGCTGTCCGACATGATTGAAAGGTCGAATAGCTTGCGATCGAAAGGACAGAGTGTGATTGTCTCGAAAGCATAGAAACGACCGAACTCTGTCTCTTCGTAGGGTATGGTAAGGACAAGGTTCTCGCAGCGGATACCGTAGCGGTCGGCTAGGTATACACCAGGCTCATTGGAGGTGAGCATGCCCGGAGTGAGGGGAGCGAGAGTGTCGTTGAGGCGTATGCTCTGGGGACCTTCGTGCACGTTGAGGAAGTGGCCTACGCCGTGGCCTGTGCCGTGGAGGTAGCTCTTTCCCTCCTTCCAAAGCGGCATACGAGCAAGAGCATCAAGCTGCGCGCCGCGTGTTCCTTCGGGGAATATGGAGGTGGCTATGGCGATGTGCCCCTTCATGACGAGTGTAAAGTCATGGCACATGTCGGCCGAGGGGGTACCAACTGCGACGGTGCGGGTGATGTCGGTCGTGCCGTCAAAGTAGTTGGCGCCGGAGTCGATGAGCAGGAGGCTGCCGGGAGTGATAGCAGTGTTGCTTTCGGGGGTGGCGGTATAGTGGACGATGGCGCCGTTGGCTCCGAAGCCGCAGATGCTCTCGAAACTGAGGTCGAAGTAGAGGTCGCCGCGGCTGCGGTGCTTGAGCAGTATGTCGGCCACGTCCATCTCGGTGAGCGGCTTGCCGTCGGCCACGGTCTTTTCAATCTCCATTAGTGAACGAACCATTGCCACTCCGTCGCGAAGGTGGGCATTGCGGATACCGGCTATCTGAACCTCATTTTTGACAGCTTTCGGAAGAGCCACTGGGGAGTCGCCCTTGACGTAGCGTCCTTCGAGGACATGGGCTATAGCGCCAGAAGCACGGCTACCGCTCAGGAGCACTTTCACATCGACGGGAAGAGCAGCGAGAGCGGTGAGGACCGAGTCGTAGGGAGCCACTGCGACGCCTGCGTCATTTAGATAGGCCTCGACCTCAGGAGTCATCTTGGCCGAGTCGACGAAGAGTGTCGAGCCCTGGGATGCAAGATAGAGAAATGATGTAGCCACGGGATTGCAGGGCACGTCGTTTGAGCGGATATTGAGCACCCAGGCAATCTCATCGAGAGCCGATGTGAAATAAGCATTGGCACCCTGCGCTCCGGCATCGGCGAGCATACGCGCAATCTTAGACCTGGCCGACTCTCCGGCATATTTTTCATCGTGGATGAAGATTTTGTCGGAAGGGAGTGCGGGACGGTCGGCCCAGATACGGTCAATCGGGTCAAAGTCAACATCGAGACCTATACAGCAGGCATTGAGGCGGCTGCGGAGCGAGGCAGTCTCGTCGATTGACATGAGGAGGCCGTTGATACCGACCTTATCCCCCTTGGAGAGGTGTTCGCAGAGATATTCGGCAATGGAGGGAGTGTCAGGCAGTCCGTCCTTCATTAGAATGATGCCTGTGCCCTCGATCTGCTGCGCGCCCTGAAGGAAATAACGGCTGTCGACCCAGAGAAGAGCCTCCTTGTCGGTCACCACCATAGTGCCGGCCGAACCGGTGAAGCCGCTGAGCCAGCGGACGATGTGCCAGTGGGAGGAGATGTACTCGCTCAGATGGGCGTCGGTGCGGGGAAGGATGACAGCCTTGATACCGGCCTCCTCCATCTGCTTGCGTAGCGCTACGATGCGCTCTATAATCTGATTGCTCATTTTGTTATTTTTGTATTGGTTTGATTGGATTTGATTAATGAATTTTCTCTGGTAATAGATTGTGGCGCGGGAAGGCTTATTCGAGGTCGACCTTCAGCCCTTCGTTAGCAAGGATGACATCTGGGAACACCTCGGAAGCCTCTCGGAACAATAGCTCTTCGGAGTTATAGCGCTTGGAGAAGTGACCGATGATGAGCCTGCGGGCGCCCGCTTCAAGAGCTATCTGCGCTGCCTGGCGAGCAGTCGAGTGGCCCCGCTCGCGCGCCTGTTCGGCCATAGAGTCATCGTAGGTAGCCTCGTGGTATACGGTGTCTACCCCCTTGATATCCTCGGCGACGCGGCTATCCATCATAGTGTCGCTGCAATAGGCATAGCTCATGCAGGGATCCGGGTCGGAAGTAAGCATGGCATTGGGTATCACCCGGCCGTCCTCCCTGACAAAGTCGGCTCCTTCCTTGATGCTCTTGAGCATAGCCACAGGGACGCCGTGAAACTTTACCGCATCCCCACGCAGATGCCTCGGTTTGGGTTTCTCGCGGAATATGAAGCCGTTGCAGGGCGTGCGGTGGTAGAGAGGGAAAGTTTCGACGGTCAGGCCGGAGTCCTCGTAGACGGTGCGCCGCTCACCTTCCTCAATTATGTCATAGATTATCTCGAAAGGTGAATTGCGGTTGAAGAAATCCATCCACTCCTTGAGCAGGCGGGCGCCCTCGCGGAAGATATGTACCGTCACCGAGCCGCTGATTTCATGAAGGGCCATAGTCGAAAGCAAGCCAGGGAGGCCGAAGAGGTGGTCACCGTGGAGATGCGAGATGAACACATGGTTGAGGCGCGAAAATTTCAGCCCCATACGCCGGAACTGCGACTGCGCGCCCTCGCCGCAGTCAATCATGAATAGCTTGTCGCGGAAGTTGACCACCTGGCACGAGGGCTGGTGGCGTGCCGTAGGTGTGGCCGAACCGCATCCGAGTATGTCAATCTGAAATTTTGCCATAGTATCGCAAAAGTACACAAATTTGCCCGGTTTGCAATCCGAAACGCCAAAAATCTCCTGCCCGGGCAAAAAAATGGGAGGGATTTCGAAGCTTTTCAAGTCATAAGCACCACTAACTTTCGCCTACAGCTACGAATTATCATGAATAATACATCCAAAAGGTGCAATAAAACAAAAAAATAGTACCTTTGCAGATATTATTCCTATTCCTTACCTTAAAGATTAATCGAAAACACCTTCTGCAATGGCTAAGAAACTTCTTTCGCTGCCGCCGAATCTTGTCGGCTGCTTCCATGATATAACAGGCTTGTCGAGAGACGAATATTACTGCACATCGGACCCTGTCGGGCACCGTCTCGGCAGTGGCGGCGGCACGACATGGATTCTCGAGGAGTGTCACCGAGAGTGGGGGCTCCCCTCCGAGGACTTCGCCTCATGGCTCGGCAGAGAAAAGAAAATCATAATACATGCCGGGGGGCAGAGCCGCCGCCTTCCCTCCTATGCCCCTTCGGGCAAGGTGCTCACCCCTTTGCCCATCTTCCGCTGGGAACGGGGTCAGTCGCTGTCGCAGACCCTCCTCGACCTCCAGCTCCCGCTCTACGAGCGCATCATGGAAGCCGCTCCCGCGGGAATCAACACTATGGTGGTCAGCGGTGATGTCTACATCCGCGCCGCAGAGCAGCTCCCCTCCGTCCCGGAGGCCGACGTCGTGTGCTACGGTCTTTGGCTCGACTCATCCATTGCCAAGAACCACGGCGTGTTCTACAGCACCCACGACGCCCCCTCGACCTTGCACCGCATGCTGCAAAAACCCTCCGTCGAGCAGCTCAGCACCCTCCTTCAAACCGGCTATTTCCTCACCGACATAGGGATATGGCTTCTGAGCGACCGAGCCGTGGAGCTGCTTGCCAAGCGCTCCCGAGGGGCTGACGGCTCATTTCATGAATATGACCTCTACTCCGATTTCGGGCGCTCTCTCGGCACCGACCCGGAAATTGCCGACGAGGAACTCAGGCAGCTCTCAGTAGCAATCGTGCCACTGCCTGGTGGTGAATTCTACCACTACGGAACCGGGCGAGAGATGATTAGCTCGACTCTCGCCGTGCAGAACCGTGTCAACGACCAGCGCGAAATCATGCACCGCGACCGCAAGCCTCACCCCTCGATTTTCGTGCAGAATTCCGTTTGCGATATCCGTTTTGACTCGTCGAACACCAATATATGGATTGAGAACAGCCACCTTGCCACAGGCTGGCGGCTGAGCGCCGACCACATAATCACAGGCGTACCCCGCAACGGCTGGAACATCACCCTCAACAAGGGTGACTGCATCGACATAGTCCCTGTCGGCGATGACCGATATGCCGTGCGCGTCTATAATATCGACGACCGCTTTGCCGGCGAGGAACAGAAGCGCCCGCGCTTCCCTCTCGTAAGCGACATTGACGAAATGGGGCGCATCGTCAGCAAGATGCTTACCGGCGAGACAGACCTCTCGGCCTACGAACTTATCAGCGCCGAAAGGATTTCGGACATAGCGCGGCTCGACCGCCTCGTGGCCCAGCGGCGCGAGTTCCGCAAGCTCAACCGTGTGGCTCTCGCCGAGAACCACCGCCACAGTGTCTTCTACCAGAGCGACCTTCTCGAGGCAGCCAAGGCCTACGCCGCCGACTCCCTCCCTCTACCCTCCCCGCTCGGCGAAGATGAGCCGTTGATGAAGCGCGTCGGCGATGCCATGTTCCGCTCGGAGGTGAAGCGCCTCCGTGGCGAGGAGGCAGCCGACGACAAAGGCCTCGCTTTCTCACTCCTTCGCGAAGGGCTGACCCGAACCGTACTTGAAAACAAGCAGTTGCCCCGTCGAGCCGTCTGCGCAGACCAGATTGTATGGAGCCGCTCGCCGGTGCGCATCGACATCGCCGGAGGCTGGACCGACACAGCCCCATACTGCCTCATGGAGGGTGGCTCTGTAATCAATTTTGCTATCGAGCTTAACGGGCAGCCCCCCTTGCAGGCCTACGTCCGCCCCTGCCGGGAGCCCCACATCATCTGCCGCAGCATAGACCTCGGCGCAGAGGAGAGAATCGACAGTTTCGACGCTATCCTCGACTTCCACCGCGTGGGCAGTCCCTTCTCCATACCCAAGGCAGCCCTCGCGCTCGCCGGTTTCCACCCCCGGTTCTGTAAAATCGCCTACCCCTCGCTCCGCGCGCAGCTTGAAGACTTCGGCTCGGGCCTTGAAATCACCCTCTTCTCGGCCATCCCCGCCGGAAGCGGCCTCGGAACGAGCAGCATACTCGCCGCCACGGTCCTCGGCGCCATAAGCGACTTCTGTGCCCTCGCATGGGACAAGAACGAAATCTGCCGCCGCACCCTTGTGCTCGAGCAACTCCTCACCACCGGCGGGGGCTGGCAGGACCAGTTCGGTGGCGTCATAGGCGGTGTCAAGCTTCTCCAAACCAAGAAAGGCTTTGACCAGAACCCGATGATCAACTGGCTCCCCGACACTCTCTTTACCGACCCCGAATATGCCGCCTGTCATCTTCTCTACTATACCGGCATCACCCGCACGGCCAAGGATATACTTGCCGAAATCGTGCGCAACATGTTTCTCAACGAAGGTTCGCAGCTTCGCCTCCTGCGCCGCATGAAAGCCCACACAATGGAGATGTTTGACGCCATACAGCGCTGCAACTTCGAGCGCCTCGGCACACTCATACGCACCACCTGGGAACAGAAAAAAGCTATCGACCGCGGCACCAATCCCCCCGAGGTCGAAGCCATCACCCGTCTTGTCGACGACCTCTGCCTGGGCTACAAGCTCCCAGGTGCCGGCGGTGGCGGCTATCTCTATATGGTGGCCAAAGATCCCGAGGCGGCCGCGCGCATACGCCAGCTGCTCCACAGCCGTGCGCTGCGCCCCAACGCCCGTCTTGTCGACATGTCGCTCTCACGCTCAGGTCTCACCGTCACCCGCAGCTGACAACCTCTAATCCCATCCCGTACTATGCTTAACGCAATCAGAATCCACCATCTCGCCTATTGGCTCTACCGCCACCATATTCCAATTATCCCAAAGCTATTACAGCTTTTTATATTCCTAATTTACAACAGCTCAATCGGCTATAGGACTGTCATTGGAAAGGGGACTTTTTTCAACCACGCAGGCATGGGAGTGCTGATAAATCCCAACGCCGTGATAGGCAAAAACTGCAAAATAGGCAACAACGTGTCGATTGTCGGACAAGGGCCTTATAAAAACTGTCCACGGATAGGCGACAACGTCTATATCGGTCCAGGTGCTGTCATCCAGGGACCGGTAATAATAGAGGACAATGTGATTATTGCCCCAAACTCCGTGGTCAACAACAGTGTGCGCCGAGGAATGATAGTCGGCGGCATCCCAGCCCGAATTATAGGCGACACAGCCAATCTCGGATATGACATATTCGCCGACGAAGCCTGGAAAGAGGGCCACAAAGAATTCATTGGATAAAAAGTATCTATAAGAGGATGTTATACGTTTTTAACATTAGGCTTCAAGTTTTGGAGCCTATTTTGTTGGGGCGAGTAGAAAAAATAGCTAATTTTGCAATTGAATACACCTCCCTGTCGGAGGGGTAGATATGTTTCACTACTTTTTAATACAACTAATAAAATCATCAATAAATATATGAACGTCCTCGAACTCAGCGAACAAGAGATAGTGCGTCGGGCAAGCCTCGACGAAATGCGCCGACGCGGCATCGAACCCTTTCCGGCGGCCGAATTTCCCGTAACCGGCTATTCCGACGAGATTAAGGAAACTTTCTCCGACGACGCCCCGCAGCGCGAAGTATCGGTGGCTGGCCGCATCATGGGTCGCCGCATCATGGGTAAGGCATCATTTCTTGAGCTTCAGGACTCCCACGGACGTATTCAGGTCTATGTGAACCGCGACGAAATATGCCCCGGAGAAGATAAGGACCTCTACAATGTCGTGTTCAAGAAGCTTCTCGACATCGGTGACTTCGTAGGTGTGAAGGGCTATGTGTTCCGCACACAGACAGGCGAGATTTCGGTTCACGCTCAGGAACTTCTCGTCCTCGGCAAGTCGCTCCGTCCGCTCCCCATTGTGAAGGTGAAGGACGGCGTCACCTACGATGCCTTTGACGACCCCGAACTCCGCTACCGACGCCGCTACGTCGACCTCGTGGTCAACGACGGCGTCAAGGTCATATTCATCAAGCGCAACAAAGTCTACACCTCGATGCGCGACTACTTCAACGCCTCGGGCTACATGGAAGTGGAGACCCCCATCCTACAGTCAATCCCCGGAGGCGCGGCTGCACGCCCATTCATAACCCACCATAACGCGCTCGACATCCCGCTCTACCTCCGTATAGCAGACGAGCTTTATCTCAAACGCCTCATTGTCGGCGGCTTCGAGGGTGTCTACGAATTCTCTAAAAATTTCCGCAACGAGGGCATGGACCGCACGCACAACCCCGAGTTCACCTGCATGGAAATATATGTGGCCTATAAGGACTACAACTGGATGATGGACTACACCGAAAAGATGCTCGAAAAGATATGCCTCGACGTCAACGGCACCACCCAGGTCAAGGTCGGCGACAACGTCATTGACTTCAAGGCCCCCTATCGCCGCGTAACCATGACCGACGCCATCAAGGAGCATACCGGCATCGACATCACAGGCATGACCGAGGAGCAGCTCCGCGACGCCGCCCGCTCGCTCGGCATCGAGGTCGACGAGACTATGGGCAAGGGCAAGCTTATCGACGAAATCTTTGGTGAAAAGTGCGAGGGCACATACATCCAGCCGACCTTCATCATCGACTACCCTATCGAAATGTCGCCCCTCACCAAGCGTCATCGCAAGAATCCCGAGCTCACAGAGCGCTTCGAGCTTATGGTCAACGGCAAGGAGCTTGCCAACGCCTACTCCGAGCTTAATGACCCGATTGACCAGTATGAGCGCTTCGTAGAGCAGATGCGCCTCTCTGAAAAGGGCGATGACGAGGCTATGATTATCGACCGTGACTTCATCCGTGCCCTCGAATACGGCATGCCACCCACATCAGGCATGGGTATCGGCATGGACCGCCTCGTGATGCTCATGACCGGTCAGACAACCATCCAGGAGGTGCTTTTCTTCCCGCAGATGCGTCCCGAGAAGACACAGCGTCGCGACAAGGAGGAGGCCTTCACAGCCATAGGTGTCCCCGCCGACTGGGTTGCCCCCCTCTACAAGGCCGGGGTCAACACTCTCGAGCAGCTCGCCACACAGACCGCCGGCAAGCTCCACCAGGAACTCTGCGGAATCAACAAGAAATTCAAGCTCGGCTTCAAGGCCCCTGTGATTGAGGAAGTCGAAAAATGGATTACCGCCGCTTCCCCCGAAGTCGCAGAGCAGGAATAATAAAAGATAGTCATCAAACATCAGTCCGCGCAATATCATGTCATTCAATAAAATAGCAGTCATGGGAGGAGGAAGCTGGGCGACAGCTCTCGCCCGACTTCTCCTGCGCAACTGCGACTCGATTCTCTGGTACATGCGCCGCGACGACCGCATAGAGGATTTCAAGAGGCTCGGACATAACCCCGCCTACCTGACCGACGTCCAGTTTGATGTGTCGAGGATAGAATTTTCAAGTGACATCAACTATGTCTGCTCCCAGGCCGACACATTGCTGATGGTCATGCCCTCCCCCTACTTCAAGACCCACATCAACAAAATCAGGGTTGATATTTCCGATAAATACATCGTCTCGGCCGTCAAGGGCATCGTCCCCGGCGACAATGAAATCATCTCCGACTTCGTGGCCCGCCACTTCGGAGCCCAGTCCGACAAGGTGCTCGTCGTTGCAGGTCCATGCCACGCCGAAGAGGTGGCCCTCGACCGCCCCAGCTTCCTCACAGTAGGCTGCCACAACGTCGAGAGCGCTATAGAGTTCGGCAAAAAACTCGCCTCGCCCAACACCCGTACCATCCCCTCGAGCGACGTCGAGGGAATCGAATATGCAGCCGTCCTTAAAAACGTCTACTCCATAGCCGCCGGCATAGTCCACGGCATGAAGGGTGGCGACAACCTCCTGGCAATGCTCGTCAGCAATGCCATACGCGAGATGGAACGCTTCATCGACGAGGTATGTCCCCGACCCCGCTGTATCTGCGACTCCGTCTATCTCGGCGACCTCCTCGTCACCGCCTACTCCCGCTTCTCGCGCAACCATAACTTCGGCTCCATAATTGGCAAAGGCTACTCGGTATCGACTGCAAGAATGGAAATGGAGCAGACAGCCGAAGGATACTACGGCACCAAGTGTATCAAGGAAATCAATAAAAAATTCGGGGTGGAGATGCCGATTCTCGACGCCGTCTATGACATCCTCTACCGTCATGCCAACGCCGAGCGCGCCATCCGTGCACTCGGTAAATGGTTCATATAACTTAAAATCGATCAAATAACCCAAAAGATAAATTCAAATTAATAATCATAAAATAGCATGAAAACTTTATCTGTTGACATTAAAGACGTTTTCGGCACAATCAGCCGCGAAGACATAAATAAACTCGACACAGAAGCCTGCGCATCAATTGACAAAGTGCTCACTGGCACTGGCGCCGGCAGTGACTTCCTCGGCTGGGTCAACCTTCCCACAGAGACAACCGAAGCCCTCCTGGACGACATAGTGGCAACCGCTGAAAGCCTTCGTCAGAACTGCGACACAGTTGTGGCAATCGGCATCGGCGGCTCTTATCTCGGTGCCAAGGCCGTAATCGAAGCCCTCAGCGACAGCTTTGCAGCTTATCGTCCTGCCAAGGAAGGCAGCCCCAAAGTCCTATTCGCAGGCCAGAACATCGGCGAGGACTACATGTATGAGCTCCAGGATTATCTCAAGGATAAGAAATTCGGCATCATCGTTATCTCCAAGAGCGGCACAACCACCGAGCCGGCTATCGCCTTCCGTCTCCTCAAAGAGCAGCTCGAGCGCCAGCTCGGACTCGACGAGGCCCGCAAACGCATCGTGGCTATCACCGACGCACAGCGCGGTGCCCTCCGTCGTCTTGCCACCGAGGAAGGCTACAAGACATTCGTCATAGCTGACAACGTAGGCGGACGCTTCTCGGTGCTCACCCCGGTCGGACTTCTCCCCATCGCCGTAGCAGGATTTGACATCCGCGCCCTAATCGACGGTGCAGCAGAAATGGAAAAGATGACCAACACAGCCGATGCAGCCAACCCTTCCTTCCTCTATGCGGAAACCCGTAACGCACTCTACAGAGCCGGGAAAAAGACTGAGATTCTTGTGAACTACAACCCCAAACTCCACTTCTTCGGCGAATGGTGGAAGCAGCTCTACGGCGAGAGCGAGGGTAAGGACAACCGAGGTATCTTCCCCGCCGCTGTCGACAACTCTACCGACCTTCACTCGATGGGCCAGTGGATTCAGGAAGGCGAGCGCACAATCTTCGAGACAGTAATCTCTGTCGCCGAGAGCGCCCATGAGAAGCTTATCCCCTCTGACGAAGCTAATCTTGACGGCCTCAACTACATCGCCGGCAAGCACATCGACGAAGTCAACAAAATGGCTGAGTTGGGAACCCGTATCGCCCACGTCGACGGCGGTGTCCCAAATATTCTCGTTACCATTCCCGCCCTTGAAGAGAAGTATCTCGGCCAGCTCATCTACTTCTTCGAAAAAGCCTGCGGCATCAGCGGCTACATCCTCGGCGTCAACCCCTTCAACCAGCCCGGAGTCGAGGCCTACAAGCGCAACATGTTCGCCCTCCTCGCCAAGCCCGGCTACGAAAAGGAAACCGAGGCAATCAAAGCACGCCTCTGATTCACGCACACATGCGACGGCGCCATAACAATGCGCCAGGATAGATAAGACTCAGAGCGGATATACGGCACATATAGAGCCGTATATCCGCTCTATCTTTTATATTATCATACGAAATATCCCCGCGTTTTATACGGGATTTATACGGTTCATCCACATATCGGGATGCTGTGGAGGCGCGGAATAGCGGATATTACTTAACTACCA
>CAJUIX010000015.1 GCA_910586665.1 uncultured Duncaniella sp. | reverse complement strand
GTCCGACTTATACCCCAAAATTCGATGTTTTCAAATTTTTGTCATCTACTTAACAATAAATATTAAAAATTCCATACTAAAATTAGCCCAAGCCATAACATAAGAAAAGGGTAGTAATATTTATCCTTTATAAAAGGAATAATTATTACTACCTATTATTTAAAGCTATTTAATGTTACCTATAAATCATCTATAGACTCAATATGCCGTTCTCCGTTAAAAACACCTAATTGACAATTACGCATTTTTGAAATTATGTCTTTCTCTATATCAGAGTCTTTAGGCACTAACGAGCATTTCTCGTCTTTTGAATCTAATCTGCGATATGCGATACTATAACCTACGAAACTATGAAAAGATCCGTCAGCAGTATAGATCCCATCGTTCCAAATACAGCCAATCGGCTTTTTATCAAGGTTATATATGTAGCATAAATCATTTTCATGTCCGTCAGATTCAAAAGAGCTATCATACAAGGCTACAAGATTATTATTTCTATCACTCATAAAGCCATTTGACATGAAACAAACCACTTCCAATTCTCCCCGTGATATTTTATCAATAAGAATTCTGTTTACAACACACGAAGGCAATGTTGCACATAGTAATATCAATATCAAAATGGCTTTCTTAGACGTCATCTTAGCGATGTGTTTTTTATAATATTAGATTTGTCAATAAAATTGTTGTTTTACATTGCAAATGTAGACACGGAAATTTTATGCTACAATAATATTTGTAATTATTACTAATTTTAGCAATATCTTAACAAATATCAGTATAATGACGTAGGATGTGTGAGACAACAAAATAAAAAAACCGGCCGAGGCGGAGGCTTCGGCCGGAGAGTATGTGTATGTGGTTGTTGTCGTGTTGACTAAAGTTAAGGGACGAGTATGAACGTCGGTTTGGTCCCGGACGGCACTATTGCCGCTTTTCTTAACAGGCCCGGGCGTTCAATGTCCCGTGGAGAGGATTGTATCGGTCCGCGGATCCGGCGAACTCGTTAGAGTTCGTGGTAGTTTTCGGAGTTGTCGACGCGATACATGAGGGCTGCAGATTCGCAATACCACTCGATAGCTTTTTTTACCATTTTTGTTACTTTCATAATGCGTTCATTTTAAAAGTTAGACATACATGGGATTAATTGAATTCACTGACAGGCGCCGTGAGGGTGACGCCCCTTTCATTTTTTGAGCCTTACTTCGTCTCCTCCTTGATGCGGGGGCTGCAGTCGCCCGTAAGACGGTAGCAGTCGCGCTCGCCGAGGGTGTGAAGGATGCTCTGGACATCTGCTCTGAGAACCTTGAACATGTTGGTCATAGTTGCAGAATTTTTAAATTAAACCTAAATAAAACAATCTTTTCTTTAATCCTTTTGTTGTTTACTGAAGCGCGGCGGCATCATTTGTACTCTGACGGTCGAGCACCCCCGCTTCAGGTGCGTTTCAATATTAAAACAATCAATTACGGTGCAAAGTTAGAGCTTTCTGTTGAAATTCTGTTACAAAAATATGTTATTTAACATAAAAAGCGCGCGAAACGGGTGTATTTCGGGGCTTTTAACAATGTTAAAACAAAGTGTTAAAATCACTTTTTCAGCTCCGGGAAGCCCGGAGTGGTGCTGACGACATAGGTAGAATCCGCCGGATCGAGGGTCACGAAGAGGGCCTCGACGCCGTCGACGCGCGAGAGCATGGCGCGTGCGCTGTCGCTGCTCATGGCCATGCAGGCGGTGGCGTAGGCGTCGGCAAGCATTGCGTCGGGGGCGACGACTGTCGCCGAGAGGAGATCGGTATGGGCGGGACGGCCGGTGCGTGTACTGATTGTGTGCCAGACGCGCCCGGAGGAGGTCTGCTTGAAGTTGCGATAGTTGCCCGAGGTGGCCACTCCCCCACCCCCGCGCTCGATGACGGCCATGCGCTCACGGACCACGGCGCTGTCGTTGTCGACCGGGGCCTCAATCATGATGCGCCAGTCGGAGCCACGGGGATTGCGGCCTGAGAGCGAAATCTCGCCCCCGATTTCGACCATGTAGTCCTTGCAGCCGTTACGGCGTAGCATCTCTCCGACGAGGTCGCAGCCATAGCCCTTGGTGATGGCCGAGAAGTTAAGTTCGGTCGAGGGGGTCTTGCGGACGATGTGGCCGGCGCTGTCGATGCGGCAGTCAGTGATGCCGACCGAGGGCATGACGCTGTCAATCATGGCCTGCACAGGCTCGACGCCGCTCTTGCGGTAGCCGAAGCCCCAAAGGTTGACGAGGGGGGCCACCGATGGGTCGAAAACACCGCCGCTGCGACGGCATACCTCCTGCGAGACTTTGAAGACACGGCACAGCAGAGTGTCGGCCACGGGGTTTTCGCCGCGGTTGACGCGCGAGATGAGGGAGCTGTCGTTGAAGGGTGAGAGCGACATCTCCACCTGACGCATAACGGCTATGACGGAGTCGCTGAGGTCGAGGGGGGAATTGTAGGTTATGGAATAGGTGGTGTTCCAAACGCCGCCGCGGATGCTGCGGTACGACGGGCGCTCCCCGCAGGAGGCAAGCATGGCGATGAGGAGGCAGAATGGGGCGTGGAATATTATGTTTCGGCCGGAGATTTTCATAGGGATGCGTAATTTTGCCCAAAATTACTAAAAGAATCCGAATTATTTCGATAAATTTGCCTTCGGCAAGTGTTTATGTATGGAGACATCTGCCCTGAAGAACGATTATCGTACACATATATAATATATACTATTACTATTATGGAAAAATCCTATCTGTTTCTTGCCGACGGCTTTGAGGAAATCGAGGCCTTAGGTACTGTCGACCTGCTGCGCCGCGCAGGAATCGAGGTCGAGACCGTGTCAATCAACGAGACCCTCGCCGTGAAGGGTGCACACAATATGGAGGTGGCTGCCGACATCATGCTTAAGGACTGCCCGGCGGAGGCAAGAATCTTCATTGCACCGGGCGGTATGCCGGGTGCGTCGAACCTTGCGGCCAATGCGCGCGTCTGCGAGTTGTTCAGCCAGCAGGCAGCGAAAGGTGGCCATGTGGCGGCTATCTGTGCTGCCCCGGGAGTGGTCCTCGCGCCTTTAGGCATACTCGACGGGCATGACGCGACCTGCTATCCGGGCTTCGAGGAGGCTCTCGTGGCCGGCGGTGCTTTCCATAAGAATCAGCGCGTGGTCGTGGACCGCAATGCCATCACTGCCAACGGGCCTTCGTCGGTGTTTCCTTTCGCGCTCTCAATTATCGAGGCTCTGAAGGGGCAGGATAAGGCTGATGAGGTTGCGGCCGGGATTTTGCTTTAACAAGCTTTAATAAAGTATTTAAGGTCGTTAGGGTCTTTAGGGGCCTTAACGACTTTTTTGGGTTTAAGGGGGAAGGGAGAAGGGGGAAGGTTTAAGGTTGAGGGTTTAGGGTTTAGACTGGAAGAGGTTGGTGATGGCGATGCGGAGGTCGTTGAACATTGAGGCGACGGGGGTGAGGATGGGCTTGAAGGGGTGGACGACGGAGGGGGTGTAGACGCGCAGGCCGTTGTGGTGGCAGCGTATGTCGAGCCGCCGGTCAAGCTCGAGGGGCTCGCCGTCGACGTGGGAAGGACCGCGATGCTCGCGCTCGATGACGATGTTGTCGGTGCGGAAGGTGTGGATGAGCATGTTGCGCTCAATCATGCCGGTGAGCATGTCGACTCCGACAAGGGCGGTCGAGAGGGTGTTGCCGGCATGGATGATGGTGACGTCGAGAAGGCCGTCGTTGATGGCAGCGCTGGGGGCGATGTAGGCGTTGTTGCCATACTGGGAGGCGTTGCAGACGGCGACGAGGAAGGCTTTCTCGGTGAGCTTGCGCCCGTTGGCACTGATGGTGTAGTATTCGGGACTGTAGTTGGCGTAGGTCTCGAAGGTGCTCTGCAGGTAGGTGAATTTGCCGCGGGTCTTTTTCTTGGCAAAGGCCTCGCTGACGGCTGCGTCGAAGCCCACGCCGCAGGTGCAGAAGAATTTCTTGTCGTTGACGGAGGCGTAGTCGATGTCCTCGGGGTGGTCTTCGAGAATGACTCTGAGGCCTTCGCGGAGGTCGACGGGGATGCCCAGGTGGCGCGCGAGGCCGTTGCCGGATCCGCAGGGGAGTATGCCGAGGACGACGCCTGTGCCGCAGAGTGCGGCCGCAGTCTCGTTGATTGTGCCGTCGCCGCCGGCGGCCAAAACTGTGGAGCAACCTTTATCGACGGCTTCGAGGGCGAGCCGGGTGGCGTCGCCGCGTCCCTTGGTGTATACGACCTCCACCTCCCACCCGAGCGGGGATAACGAGTCGATGACCATGCGGTCAAGGCCGAGTTTGTTGCGGGTACCTGATATGGGGTTGATTATTAGACGTGCTTTCATTCTGTAAACGGGCATCAAATTGTTACGCGACGCGTCGTGGTGCCTATCTTCAGGATGTAGATGCCCTTGGCCTTCATGGGGAGGCGGTGGACACCCGGCTGGAGTGTCTCCTGCGAGATGAGCTGGCCGAGGATGGTGAAGACCTTGACACTGACTGTGCGTTGCGAGGCAATGTAGATGCAGCTGTCCTTGACGGCTACATCGGTCCATTCGGATGAGTCACTGTGCTGTTCGGTAAATATGCGTCCCGGCGCGTCGACACTCTCCCAGCGCGGGGATGCTCCCGATGAGAGCAGCGCTGTGAGGACGATGACCGCTGTGAGCAGGATTCGACGCATAGTGTGTACCTTTGGTTTTTGGAAAGTTCTTTTGCAAAAGTACTAAAAATTCTCCGAAATACAACCAAAAGATAAAATTTATAGGTTTAAGGGGGCGGGGGGGCGGGTTTAGATAATAGATTAGGATTGGAAAGAAGGCTTGTGCCTCTCTCCAATCCTAATCTATGTGAGGTTTATGGGGTTATGGTTTGGGGTTAATCAATACATCGGGGTGAATGGTTTGGTCTTGAAGAGGTGGCCGGTGGCATCGCCGATGAAGGTACTGCTCTTGGAGGTGTCGATCTTCATCACCGGGGCACCCGGACGGAGGTCGCATTTCTTGAGATCTATGTAGAAAACTCCCGGGTTGGTGACGAGGTCAAAGTAATAGAGTCGGTCACGGAGATTGGCGAAGGAGCGCCACTGGGTGGAACTGATGTTGCCCTCTCCCTCGACTGTGTAGGTATAAGGGACAGATACGTTATAGAGAATTGTCTTTGTGATTGAGAATCCGAGGTCGGCGTCGGCAGTTTTCTCGACATTCTTGTCAAAGAAAGAGGCCCTGACGAAGCGGTCGGGGCTGGAGACAGTGCCCGGCAGGGTATGCGTGCCCCCCTTCTTCACCCAGTAGTCATTGATGGCGTTAATCTGCGGGAAGGTGGGATCATTGGTGAGCACAGGTATATCCTGCCCCTCATAGATGCGTATGTTGCCGTGGTCGAATTCAAATACGGCACTCTTGCCGGTGGCATCGGTTATGCCCCAGTGTAGGGCAGAGACTGTCCCCCCGTCAAATGTGGCGCCACTTATATTGAAGTCATGCTTGCGGAGAATATCCAGAACCTCATCCGTGGTAGCACATAGGTCGAGGAGCCATGCCGGAAACATGGCAAGCGACATCGGCGGACGGTTCATCGTGGAGTCATTGACGTAAACGGTACCTTTGCAGAAAAGACTGTTGATGACGAGACCTTTCTCATTCATGCCCTCTGTGACACCGCCGTCATAACCGACAGCATAGACCGCACCGTATTTAGAGGTCCATGTAACGGAGTTTGGAAGATTATTTCCAAGCTTTTTCATTCCACGCGGATAGACATAAATATTGGTTGGAATCGGGGTTTTCCAGTCAAGCGAGCGTCCGACTATCCGCAGGCTGTCGTCACCGACATAGAGCACGCGCGAGCATCCCTCTGCGGTAGTGTGGGAGGCGGCAAAAGCAGTGAGAGCCAATGCCGCAGCAATGGTTTTGAGTTTTTTCATAGTTGAGTGTGTTGGTACATATAGAGTAACGCGCAGAGTCTTATGTGGGTTCACCAATCAGAGCAGCATTATAATATTATAATGGGGCATATTCGGCGGTGGCGTCGAAACAGGGGCATGCCTTGGGGGCAAAGTCGCGGTGTGAGCGGACAGAGGCCTGCGGATAGCGACTGCGCAGGTCACCGATTAGGCTTCTGAGGGCGGCTTTCTGTGCGTGAGTGCGGGTATCGGCAGGGGTCTTGGCGTCAGAGGAGAGGCCGCCGACATAGACCACCCCTATGCTCCGGGCATTGTGGCCGAGACAGTGGGCGCCGACCTCCCCGACAGGTCTTCCAGCGAGCACATCGCCGGCGAGGTTGACAACATAGTGGTAGCCGATGCAGCGGAAACCGCGGGCGCGGTGCCAGGCGTCAATCTCAGCCACGGTGACGTCGCGTCCGGCAGGAGTCGCGGTGCAGTGCACGATAATTTCATTGATAGTTCTCATGGTCATGTAGTTAATCGAAGTTTACAAGTCAATATTAGAAATCACTGCACAAAAATACGCACCCCTTCCCCCGGAAAAGGTGCGATAAGGCAAAATGACATGAGAAATAAATGTCTACCTGACGACTTCGATGCCGACTTGCTCGATGCCGCGGAGGGTGTCGACGCGCATGATGTGGCGCAGGAGGAGGGGGCGGGTCACGTCGACCACGGCCGAGGGGCTGACGGTCAGCTCCTGCTGGTAGGACGCGCCGAATCCGCTCCCGAGCCAGCGGCCGTAGACATCGGCCAGGCGCATGTCGAAAGTGTCGCGCATCATCCGGCCATTGTCGCTATGATAAGTCAGCTCGAGCCACAGGTTGGAGAATGGATAGTCGTTGCTGTGGCGCAGCGCCACCTTGATGGCCGCCCCGCCGACGATAGAATCATTGTCGGTGAGCGAGGTGTCGACCGGGAGGAGCGACATGGTGTCGGTGTAGAGCCATCCCTCGGAGGGAATCTGCGACCATGAGCTATAATCACGCCCACCCCCGGCACAGCTGCCGAGGGCGAGGGTGGTTATGAGTGATATGTAGAGAAGCCAGCGCATCATTCCTGGTTGTCTATAAAGGCCTTGGGGATGCGCCCCTGGCCCTGCGGTTGCTGTTGCTGCGCCTCGGGGCGGGGAGACTGCTGAGGCTGCTGGCCGGGGCCCTTCTTGTTGTTGTTCTTGTTCTTCGGACGGGGCTTGCGCTCACCCTGCTCCTTTGGCTGGGCCGGGGCCTCCTTCTCCTTAGGCTGCTTCTGAGGCTGCGGAGCCTCGGACTGGGCGGGAGCCTGCTTGACCTTTTTGCGCTTCTTCTTTTTGGTCTTGTCGAAGCGGGTGAGGTCGTCCTGCGACGCGAGGTCTATCGGACGGGCCTTTGCTCCCGACTTGGCCTCACCCTCGCGACGGAGCGACTCGGGCTTCTCACCCTGGCGGTTCATCTCTATCACCTCGAAGGCGCGGGCGGCGTCGATGGTGACGAGGTTGGCCGCAAGCTGCTTGTCGGTCGAATAGGTGATTTCCTTCTTGAAAATGTCAGTCTTGAAGTGGTAGTAGGTATTGTCGAGGGTCTCGAGGCGTGCCTCGCGCGGGGGCATCCTGCGGGCGCTCTCGACGTAGGTGTCGACCTCGAAGTTGAGGCAGCATTTGAGCTTGGCACACTGTCCGGCGAGCTTCTGTGGGTTGAGCGAGATGTCCTGGTAGCGGGCGGCGCTGGTACCGACCGAGACGAAGTTGGTCATCCAGCTCGCGCAGCAGAGGGGGCGTCCGCAGGAACCGATGCCGCCGATGCGGCCTGCTTCCTGGCGCGCTCCAATCTGCTTCATCTCGATGCGCACCTTGAAGGTCTCGGCGAGCACCTTGATGAGCTGTCGGAAGTCGACGCGCTCGTCAGCGATATAGTAGAATATGGCCTTGTTGCCGTCGCCCTGGTACTCGACATCGCCAATCTTCATATTAAGGTGGAGCGAGTCGGCTATCTTGCGGGCACGAATCATGGTGTCGTTCTCGCGCGCCTTGGCCTCCTCATACTTGTCGATGTCCGCGGGCTTTGCCTTGCGGAACACCCGGCGGATTTCGGCGTCGGGTTTGACGTTGGCGCGGCGCATCTGGAGCGCCACGAGGCGCCCGGTGAGGGTGACGGTGCCTATGTCGTGGCCCGGAGAGGCCTCGACAGCCACGAGGTCGCCCGGGGCGAGGTCGAGGTTGGTCGAGTTGCGGTAGAAACCCTTGCGGGTGTTCTTGAACTGGACTTCGACAATGTCAAAGTCGGTCATGCCGCCCGGGATGTCCTCCAGCCAGTTGTAGCAGTGGAGTTTACCCCTGGGGCAACGTCTGTCTTTATCTTCCATCGCGCAGTCCCTCCCTTACTTGGCGAAGCTGACGGAGCGAGTCTCGCGGATGACAGTGATCTTAACCTGTCCGGGGTAGGTCATCTCGTCCTGGATGCGGCGTGCAATCTCGCTCGAGAGCTTCTCGGTCTCGACGTCGTCAATCTTGTCGGCACCGACGATGACGCGAAGCTCGCGGCCGGCCTGGATGGCGTAGGTCTTTATGACGCCGGGATACGAGAGGGCGAGCTGCTCGAGGTCGTTGAGGCGCTTGATGTAGGCCTCGACGATTTCGCGGCGGGCACCCGGACGGGCGCCTGATATGGCGTCGCAGACCTGGACGATGGGGGCCAGGAGCGAGGTCTGCTCGATTTCGTCGTGGTGGGCGCCGATAGCGTTGCAGATTTCGGGCTTCTCCTTATACTTTTCGGCGAGCTTCATGCCGAGGAGTGCGTGGGGCAGCTCGGGCTCCTCGTCGGGCACCTTGCCTATGTCGTGGAGCAGGCCGGCGCGGCGCGCCTTCTTGGGGTTGAGACCAAGCTCGGAGGCCATGATAGCACAGAGGTTGGCTGTCTCGCGCGAGTGCTGCAGGAGGTTCTGACCGTAGCTGGAGCGATATTTCATCTTGCCGACCATGCGGATGAGGTCGGGGTGGAGTCCGTGGATACCGAGGTCGATAGCTGTGCGCTTGCCTGTCTCGACAATCTCCTCCTCAATCTGCTTGCGCACCTTGGCCACCACTTCCTCGATGCGGGCGGGGTGGATGCGGCCGTCGGCCACGAGCTGGTGGAGCGCCAGACGTGCTATCTCGCGGCGCACGGGGTCGAAGCCCGAGAGGACGATGGCCTCGGGGGTGTCGTCGACGATGATTTCAATGCCTGTGGCGGCTTCGAGGGCACGGATGTTGCGGCCCTCGCGGCCGATGATGCGACCCTTGATTTCATCGCTGTCGATGTGGAAGACGGTGACGGAGTTCTCGATGGCAGTCTCGGTGGCGAGGCGCTGGATTGACTGGACGACGATGCGCTTGGCCTCCTTGTTGGCAGTCATCTTGGCCTCGTCCATGATATCGTTGATATATGCGCTCGCGGCAGTCTTGGCCTCGTCCTTGAGGGATTCGATTAGCTTCTCCTTGGCTTCCTCGCTCGAGAGGCCCGAGATGTGCTCGAGGGTGTCCTGGGCGGTGCGGCGGAGGCGGTCAAGCTCCTCCTTGCGCTGCTCGATGACGGCGTTCTGGGCCTCGAGGTTCTGACGGGTCTGCTCGTTCTCGTTGCGTGCGCGGGCGTTGTCGCTCTGCTGCTGGTTGAGCTGCTGCTGGCGCTGCTTGAGCTTTGCCTCCTCGCTCTGTATGCGCGAGAGGCGCTGGTTGGCCTGCTTCTCGGCCTCGGTCTTGATTTTCAGTTCCTGCTCGCGCGCTTCGAGGAGCTTGTCTTTCATGATCACTTCGGCCTCGCGGTTGGCATCGTCGATTATTGTCTTGGCGCGAGAACGGGCCGTGGCTCTCTGAACCGCAACCATTATCGCAATTCCGATGGCCGCTCCGACGAGCGCCGCACAAATGTAGAATAATATATCCATAAGGTTAGGAATACGGAAATTGTATATGATAAATATATAAAAAATGCACGGGTCAACCTCCCGGTCGCCACCGCCGGTCTGCGGCATCCCGCAGGGGCGGCTCATAGGGATGATTGAGCGTGCGTGAACTCGTGACTGTGTCTCTGATTCTTAATTGTAGACCTTCTTAATTGTAGACCTTATCGTTTTTACGGCCCGGCGCCTCATGACTCTCCTGTCGGCGAGCCGCCCGCGGCCTCTATGTCGAAGAGCACCCTGTCGAGGCCCTTCTCTAGATCTTCGAGGGTCTTGTCGACCCTCCTCGACGCCTCCTCGGCCGAAAAGTAGAGATGGGCAAAGCGGATTGTCACCATCGCGAGGATTTCAGCGGAGGTCTTGTCTTTGAAATCATCCATTTTCGACCATTTTCGCCAGAGATCATTGATTTTCTCTTCGGCCCGGCGGACAAATTCTTCCTGGCTGGGAGGAATCTGCATGAGTATGCGCCGTGGCAGGTCGGCTATGCGGATTGATATATTAAGATTTTTCTCACTCATCAAAGGCTAAGCTGGTTGATGCACTTGTCGATTTCGCGCACTAATTCGGAAATCACAGCCCGCGTCGCTTCAACGTCCCTGTGGTCGGGCGAGAGGATGGATGCGACCTTGAGATATTCAATCTGCCTGTCGCGCTCCGCTATCTCGCGCCGGAGATGCTCCACCTCCGCCTCAAGCTCCGTCACCCGGAGCTGCGCGGCCTTCTTTGCCTTGACCAGAAGCTCGTAGCGCTCCACCATCAAGGACGCTTTGGACTTTATGTTTTCAATGCGTTGCTGAAGATCGGCGGCCATGCTTTTTCCAAATTACCTCACAAAAGTAAGTATTTATTCCCGAACCACCTTTATATGACATAGCATTTTTAATTAGGCGAAACATTATTTAACAAAATTTTCCTCAACCGGCACACGCCTCCGCGATGTCGACCGCCGGGGGACAGCCGCGCCCTCCCGGCAGCCATATCGAAAAAGTGAGGGCACGAGGCAGGCGGATTGCCATCCGGCTATTGCATAAGAGATTGAAAATTACTACCTTTGCAGCGATTTATCCCCACCGGCGGCGCGAAGGGCTGCCGGGTGGCCAATTTCATCATGACCAACCCTATGAAAATCAAGCCTTTTCTTTTTACGTTGCTAATGTTTGCCGGCGCCGTGGCAGCCTCTGCGGCTCTGACCGACGACCAAGTTGTCCAGTACATCAAAGAGCAGACCGCCCTCGGCAAGTCCGAACAGCAGATCGGGCGCGAGCTCGTGGCCAAGGGCGTGACCCCCGAACAGGTCAAGCGCATAAAGGCCAAGCATGATGCCGGGGCATCAGCGACAGCCGACCAGCCCGTGACCGCGCTCGAAGGGCGCAGCCGCCCCGCGACAAAAGCAGAGACAAGCGTAGTTTTTGAAGACATCGTGCAGAACCCCGAGGCACAGGCAGCCGTCACCGAGTCGAAAGCCAACGAGGTGTTCGGCCACAAGGTGTTCAACTCCCGCCAGCTGACATTCGAACCCAACGAGAACGCCGCAACCCCCCAGGATTACCGCCTCGGCCCCGGCGACGAGGTTGTGATTGACATCTGGGGTGTCAGCGAGGACCACCTGCGCCGAACCATATCCCCTGAAGGGAGCATCATGATCGCGCAGCTCGGCCCGCTCTACCTCAACGGCATGACAATCAACCAGGCCAACAACCATATCAAGTCGGCTTTCGCGTCGAAATACTCCGGCGTTGACAATGAGGCTACCGACATCGCCGTGACCCTCGGCCAGATGCGCACAATCCAGGTCGACGTCATGGGCGAGGTATCCGTCCCCGGCACCTACCGCCTCTCACCCTTCTCGAGCGTCTTCCACGCGCTCTACAATGCGGGCGGCATCAACGATATCGGTTCGATGCGTAACGTCGAGGTGCGCCGCAACGGCCGCAAGGTCGCCGAGATAGACATCTATGACTTCCTCTTCAACGGCAACCAGAAGGGCAACATCCGTCTCCAGGAAGGCGACATCATCATGGTGCCCCCCTACTCGCAGCTTGTCAACATCACAGGCAACGTGAAGCGCCCGATGTTCTACGAGCTTAAGCCCGACGAGACCCTCGCCCAGGCAATCGAATATGCCGGAGGCTTCTCAGGCGACGCCTACACCGACATGGTCAGAATAGCCCGCCTGACAGGGCGCGAGAAGGAGCTGTTCAACGTCGCACAGAATGAATTCGGCTCCTACCGTCTCCAGGACGGCGACATCATCACCATAGGCACCACCCTCGACCGCTACAGCAACCGCGTCGAACTCCGCGGTGCCGCCATGCGTCCCGGCATGTTCTCGCTCGGTTCGGGAATCAGCACTATCCGTGACCTCATCCGCAACGCCGACGGCCTCGCCGAGGATGCCTACAAGGACCGCGCGATGCTCTATCGCGAGGGGGAGGACCTCACACTCGTGGCCGAGGCTATCGACCTCGGAGCAATCCTCAACGGCACTGCCCCCGACATCACGCTCAAACGCAACGATGTCCTGGTCATCTCCAGCGTAAGGGATATATTTGACCGCGGCGGTTTCACCATCCAGGGAAGCGTGGCCCGCCCCGGCACCTACCCCTATGCCGAGAATACCTCTATCGAAGACCTCATCCTGACTGCCGGCGGCCTGCTCGAAGGCGCATCCTACGCCAAAGTCGACGTGTCGCGCCGAATCGTCGACCCGATGGCGGTCAAGTCGGAGGCACAGATTGCCCGCACCTACACCTTCTCGCTCAAGGACGGCCTCCTCATGGGCAACGACAATGACTTCATCCTCAAGCCCTACGACATCGTGGAGGTGCGCCGCAGCCCCAACTATATGGCACAGAAGTTCGTGACGATAGCCGGCGAAGTCCCCTTCGCAGGCGGCTATGTGCTCGAGCGCCGCAACGAGCGAATCTCGAGCTTCGTGCAGCGTGCCGGCGGACTCACCCCCGAGGCATATATCCGCGGAGCCCATCTCATGCGCAAGATGACCGAGGACGAGAAGGCCGCCCGCGACGAGACCCTGCGCCTCGCTATGGGCAACTCCGGCAACGACTCTATATCTATCAACAAGCTCCAAGTATCGGACTACTACTCCGTGGGCATCGACCTTGAAAAGGCCCTTGCCAATCCCGGCAGCTCCTACGACATCGTGCTCCGTGCCGACGACCGTCTCTTCATCCCCGAGCATGTCAGCACGGTTAAAATCTCGGGCGACGTGATGGTCCCTAACACCGTCACCTACCAGGAGGGCCTTAAAGTCAAGGACTACGTCGAGCTTGCCGGCGGTTACGGCGACAGAGCCAACAAGAAGAGAGCCTTTATCGTATACATGAACGGCATGGTGGCCCGCGCCAAGAAGAACACCCCAGTGGAACCGGGCTGCCAGATCATCGTGCCCTCGAAACCCGACAAGAAGGGATTCGACTGGGCCAAGGCCATGACCATAGCCACCAGCCTCGGCTCGCTCGGAACCATGACCGCGGCACTCGCCACCATGTTTAAATAATCCCGTTAGTAAACCAGACATCACACAGCACAAACAGATATGAGCGACGAAAAAGAGATAATCGTCCGTCCCGACAAGGACGAAGAACAAGAGATTGACCTGCTCGAACTTGCCGCGAAACTATGGAAGTCGCGCCGCACGATATTCATCTATGCGGGCGTGGCCGCAGTCATAGGCTTAGTGGTGGCCTTCAGTATCCCCAAGGAGTACACGACCACCATCAAGCTCGCGCCGGAGCTCAACGGAGCCTCGGCCGGCAAAGGCAGCCTCGGCTCACTCGCCGCTATGGCCGGCATCAATGTCGGGTCAAGCGGAGGCGCCGACGCAGTGATGCCGGAGCTGTACCCCGACGTGCTTTCGTCGGTTCCCTTCATAGTCGGGCTCTTCGACGTCCCCGTGACCGAGAGCAAGACCGACTCGACCTACACCGTCAGGTCATATATCGAGGACCATACGTCGGCCCCCTGGTGGTCATTCATCATGTCACTGCCCGGAAAAGCAATCGGAGGAGTCATATCATTCTTCCGCGACGAAGAGGAGGGTGACCCAAATGCCAAGACCAACCCCTTCATGCTCTCCAAGGAGGAGGAGGCTATAAAGCTCGCCCTCACCCAGCGCATCAATTGCAGCTACGACCAGAAGACCGGCGTCAACACCATATCGGTGACAATGCAGAACCCCCTCGTGTCTGCCATGCTCGCCGACACCGTGGCCGCGCATCTCCAGGCATACGTCACCGACTACCGCACATCCAAGTCGCGCCAGGACCTCAAATATGCCGAGCAGCTCAACAATGAGGCACGCGAGGCCTACTACGCCGCCCAGCAGCGCCTCGCCGACTACCTCGACCGCAACCAGGGCCTGAGCCTCCACTCGGCGCAGGTGACCCGCGACCGTCTGACCAACGAGGCACAGCTCGCGTTCAGCCTCTTCAACCAGACCTCGCAACAGTTGCAGCTCGCCAAGGCGAAGGTGCAGGAGACGACACCCGTCTACGCCACCGTCGAGCCGGCCACCGTGCCTATCAAGGCCTCGAAACCCTCGAAGGTGATGATACTCGTAGGCTTCATGTTCCTCGGCTGCGTGGCTGCCGCCGCCAAGATTCTCTTCGCTGACACCTTCACCGCGATGAAGCAGAAAATCAGCGAGGTATAAGCCACTGACACAAGAAATGGGACTGAGAAACATACTCGCAATATTGGCGCTCGCGACCGTGGAGGTCGCGAGCGCTGATGTTGTGGTCTTCGGCAACGACACCGTGGTCACCGACAGTGTCAACATCTCCGGCACAAGCCTCGACATGATCATCATGTCGATGACCGAGCAGAATGGCACGGAGAAGACGGAGGCTGTCGGCTCCACACTCGACTATATGGCCGAGCTGTTCATGGCGGGCTACGGCCACACACAGATTATCAACGGCACCGCCAGCATGTTTAAGAAAGGGAAGATTCCGAAGGGTGACGTCCCTATCAACGTCAGTGAATTCCACATGCCGGCTATCGGGCCTATCACCTCCCACTTCGGCCCGCGCAAGAAATACAAGCGCGTCCACCGCGGCATAGACCTCGGCATCCACAAGGGCGACACTATCCGCGCCGCCTTCCCCGGCTCGGTGGCCATGACGGGCTACGACAAGCGCGGCTACGGCTACTACGTCATCCTCACCCACCCCAACGGCCTCCAGACGCTCTACGCCCA
The DNA here is from genome assembly GCA_910586665.1 of uncultured Duncaniella sp. Taxonomy (GTDB): domain Bacteria; phylum Bacteroidota; class Bacteroidia; order Bacteroidales; family Muribaculaceae; genus Duncaniella. Next base: position 59,569 of record CAJUIX010000015.1, on the reverse strand, counting down.
CCTCGACAGCTTCCTCGTGGTCCCCACGACGACGGTCGACGCCGGCATGCCGATAGCCATCGGGGGCATGAGCGGCAACTCCACCGGTCCACACCTGCATTTCGAGACGCGCTACATGGCCGTGCCCATCGACCCGACGGACATCATCAATTTCCGACGCCGCCGGCCCCACTCCGCCACCTTTATATTCAACAAGGAGAAGCTCGATGAAGAATAGACCAAACAGGAGGAAGACAGCAAGGCTCATCCTCTGCGGCCTCGCAGGATTCTTCGCAGCGGTGCTGCTTTTCACCGTTGCCGTAAACCTCACGGTCGAAAAATCGGCAGAAGGGCGAATCTATTCCGCAATAGACAGCATACCCCGCAACCGCGTCGCACTCCTCCTCGGCACCAACCCGCTTAACAGATACGGGCGTCCAAACAGCTACTTCACAAACCGCATCAACACCGCTGCCGAACTTTATCACGCCGGCAAAGCAGACTTCATCATCGCAAGCGGCGACAACCACACGCACCTCTACGACGAGCCGACCGCCATGCGCGACTCTCTGATGGCCCGGGGTGTACCTGAGGACAGAATCATACCCGACTATGCCGGATTCCGCACGCTCGACTCTGTGGTCCGCGCCAAGGAGGTATTTGGCTGCGATTCTCTCACTATTGTCTCGCAGGCCGACCACTGCGCCCGCGCGCTATATCTCGCCGGCCATGCCGGAATCAAGGCTGTCGCCCTCGCCGCTCCACTCCGCGCAGGCAGATGTGTGCGCACGCGCCTTGCCCTCCGCGAATGGCTCGCCCGCGACAAGATGATGCTCGACATATGGCTGAAAAAGCAGCCCCACTTCCTCGGCGAGCGAATCAAAATCCCCGATGCCCCGCAAAGCCACTCAACCCGCAAAGGCATCTCCCTTACAATCCTGAATCCAGACAGTCTCCGTATGCCGGTCGACTCGATAGCCATGCGTTTTACCAACTCGACCGACACCGAAGCTCTGTTTGGAGAGGACTATACTATCGAAAGCGACACTGACGGTGCCTGGCAACCGCTCAGATTCAATCCCGAATACTATGCAGACGGCACATTAGTTCGAATCATACCCGCTATCGGCTATATCCTCGAGCCCAAATCGCAGCGCGACTTCACCATCAATACAAAAGAATACAACAAAACCCTTACCAAAGGGAAATACCGCATCTCCAAGACCTTCACAATCTCCGACACCCACCACCAGGACACCGCCTACGTTGAATTCAGAGTTCCATAACTGCCAACAACGAGCCAAAATCAAACAAAAAAGGTTTTTTCAGCAAAAAATTGCATAGATTCTGAAAAAAGTGGTGGAAATATTTGGTGGGTTTGAAAATTGTTCCTACCTTTGCAACGCTTTAGGCGAGAAAGGGCGCTTAGCTCAGCTGGTTCAGAGCGTCTGCCTTACAAGCAGAGGGTCGGGGGTTCGAATCCCTCAGCGCCCACAACAAAAAAAACAACTTTCTCGCTTCAGATAAGCAAAACCAATCCGGGAGCAAGATTTAAAGAAATCCCGAAAAGCATTTCCCGGGCGCTTAGCTCAGCTGGTTCAGAGCGTCTGCCTTACAAGCAGAGGGTCGGGGGTTCGAATCCCTCAGCGCCCACAATAGAAAATCGAATCAGGCCGATGGCCTGATTCGATTTTCTATTTATACAGCCCCTCGAAACTATTAAATCCGTTTGCGCTATATTATAAATAATGGCTCATTGACAAAAAATAATGCTCCGTAGGGACGCTTTTAAAAGCGTCCGGGATTTCGTTATTGACAGGAATCGTCCAGTATTGTCGGGACTTATGGGGATATGTAAGGAAAAATGCCTATCTATTTGAAGCAGGGAAGATACAGGACGGGGACTAATTGATATCAGAGGCCGGGTTTTAACCTGTTCCCGGACGCTTTTAAAAGCGTCCCTACATCCGCCATACTTGCAACACCACCTGCAAAATCCCTGTGCCGCGGGGCTTAATGGAAGGCGATGATGAGCCAGGAGGAGATGGACATGTAGATGAGCATGCCGATGATGTCGTTGGTGATGGAGATAAAGGGGCCGGTGGCTATGGCAGGGTCAATTTTGAGTTTTTCGAGCGTGAGGGGGACGAATGTACCGAAGACGGAGGCAAACATCACCACACAGAATATCGAGGCCGAGACGGCGATGGTCGTGACCTCGTGGCCGGTGCCGAGGGTGAAGAAATTATAGGCAAAGACGAGGAGGGCGATGATGCTGCCGTTGAGCAGGCCGACACCGAGTTCCTTGAGGAGCTGTCGGGTGGACTTCTTGATGTCGAGGGAGCCGTTGGCGAGGCCCTGCACGACGATAGCCGACGACTGTGTGCCGACATTTCCTCCCGTACCGCCTATAAGTGGGATGAAGAGCGCCAGGGCCGGGTCGACCACGAAGCCCCCCTCGAAGCGGCCGAGAATCACCGAGTTGCACAGTCCGCCAATCATGCCGATGAGCAGCCAGGGGAGGCGTGCCTTGGTCTGGGCAAAGAGCTTGTCGTCGCTCTCGACGTCGCCGGAGAGACCTGATGCCAACTGGTAGTCACGCTCGCTCGAGTCGCGCACCTTGTCCATGACGTCGTCGACGGTGATGCGCCCCAACAGGCGGCCGATGGAGTCGATGACGGGCATCGCCACAAGGTCATACTTCTCGAAATCGAGGGCCACCTCGTCAATCGGCGTGTCGGCCTTGACCGCCACGGGGTCAGTCTCCATGACGTGACGGATTTTCGACACCGAGGGGTGGGTGATGAGCTTTTTGAGTGGGAGGGTGCCGCGCAGACGATCCTCGTTGTCGACAACGTAGACATAGTACACCTCGTCCATATCCTCCGCCTGCATACGCATCTGCTTGATGCACTCGGGCATACTCCAGTTCTCGTTGACGACGATCATCTCCGTGCCCATGAGGCCGCCGGCGGTGTCCTCGTCATATTTCAGGAGGTCGATGATGTCGCCGGCCTGCTCGACGTCATCGATGTGGCTGAGAATCTTCTCGCGGTCATCCTCGTCGAGCTCCTGGATGACGTCGACGGCGTCGTCGGTGTCGAGGTGCTCAATCTGCTTGGCAATGTCGGCGACGTCCATCTTGGAGAGGAGCTTGGCGCGATCATCCTCGTCGAGCTCCATGAGGACGTCGGCCTGCATCTCCTCGTCGAGGAGCTTGAAGAGATACTCTGCCTCGTCGAGGTCGAGGTCCTGATAAAGCTCGGCAATGTCGGCCGGGTGGAGGTCGGAGAGTTCTTCGGCAGCCGCGGCGTCGGCGCGGTCATGGATTATTTTGCGCAGGTGTGCGAGATATTCGGGTGTAAATTCTTTCATCGTCGTTGGCGTGAGGGGCTGAGGGGTGGGTGGTGGTTAGTGTGTGGCTCTACTCTGACTCTCTCGCCGAGGCGACCATGCGGGTCAGCTCGACAAACTGCTCCACCGACAGCTGTTCGGGGCGCAGGGCGAAGAGAGGAGAGTCGGGCAACGGCACTCCCGCCGGAAACAATCCGCGCACGGAGTTGCGCAGCGTCTTGCGACGCTGCCCGAAGGCGGTCTTGACGACAGTCTTGAAAAGCCCCGCGTCGCAACCGAGGTCGGTCACGGAGTTGCGGGTCATCCTTATGACTCCGCTCTTGACCTTGGGCGGGGGATTGAACACATTTTCGTCGACCGTGAAGAGATAGTCGACATCATACCACGCCTGGAGCAGCACGCTCAATATCCCGCGGGCCTTCGTCCCCGGGGCGGCGGCGAAGCGCTCGGCCACCTCGCGCTGGAGCATGCCCGAGCAGCAGACGACCTGGTCGCGATAGTCAAGGACGTGGAAGAATATCTGCGAGGAAATATTGTAGGGATAGTTGCCTATGACGCAGAATTTGCGCCCGTCAGGGTAGATCTTGGCCAGGTCGAGCTGCAGGAAGTCGGCGTCGAGTATGCGCCCGGCCAGGTCGGGATAGTTATAGCGCAGATAGTCGATGCTCTCGCCGTCGATCTCGGCCACCTTGACGTCGTGGCCCCCGGCGATTAGATATTTCGTCAGCACCCCCATGCCGGGGCCTACCTCCATGACGGGGAGCCCCTTGTAGTCATCGAGCGTGGCCGCTATACGGGCCGCTATGCTCTCGTCGGTCAGGAAGTGCTGTCCGAGAGCCTTCTTGGGGCGCACGTCGCCACCGCGTCCCGCTTTGTCGTGAGTTCTTTTCATGGGTATCTGCGCTTGCTTGGGTGAAATATGCTGCAAAGTTACGGCTTTTCGATGAAAGTTGGGCACCCGGAGGCCCAAAACCGTCGGCCACGGCTCAAATTAAGAGGGCCTTTAACACCTCTTCAGTTTATTTACCACTCCCCGTGCCAACCATCGGGACGCAGGGGCGTTATAATATCGAAGCATGACAGAAAACGTGCTTCGTCATGGTAGCCTTCCGCAACGAGTCCTTAGGCTATAAAACGAAGAGCAGGGTCAGAATCCCGATTCGACTCGCTCTGCCCCGATTTTAAGGTTTCTAAACCGTAGAAACCTTGGGGAAGCGGCCTCTAAAGCCCGCATCCCGACAGATAAAATCACCCGGCCCGGCAGTGGAACCAACGTCCAGCCGGGCCTTTTTCATGTTTATATCACTACAGAGCTACGACCCGTGTGTGGATGCGGCAAACTATGGCGGCTGTAGGGACGCGGCATATGTCAGTTGCAACACCTTGTAGTCATTGCGCCTCGCTGCGTCTGTCCATGATGAAGAATATGAGGGAGGCGGTGCCGTATATTATGAATAGCCAGCCGATGAAGCGTTTGTGGCCTCCTTCATACGCTATCAGCTGGTATGTGCCGAGAAGAATAGCCAGTATGTAGGTTATCAGCGAGACGGCTCGGCTTATGGTCTGTTTCATAGCTGTAATTTTGCTTTGTTTTTATGCTCAGAGGGAGCAAAATCGTTTTTTACCCCCCCTCAGAGCTGGCCGAGTTCGACCATTGTCGCGACCCGCTCGACTATGGCGTCCTTGCGGTCCTTGTCGGGGCGGTAGGAGGTCTTGAGATTGACTCCGAAGAGGCGCCCGAAGGTCTGCCAGAAGCCGGCTCGGAAGGAGCCGAGGAAGGCTTTGAGGATATTGTAGCTCGACTGGTTGGTCTCGCGGTTGATGAGCTTGACGAGCATCTGCGCCTGCGACTTGGTGAATTTTTTCAGAGCGGGCTTGTATTGCTTGAACACCTCACCCTCCATTTTCTTGAGATGCTCCTCGCGCTCCTTCTGAGTGGGGAATGTCTCGATATACTCGTAGGTCTCGATGAGGGTCTCGCAGATGAGTTTGGCGTAAGGGAGGGTCTTCTTGACGTCGCGGACGGTCTTCCAGTAGAATTCCTCCTCCTTCTTGTTTTTGAACTTCATCGGGGGAAACACAGTGACGTCGGCGAGGACGAGCATAAGGGTGTTTTCGCCTTCATAGTCAAAAAAATAGTAGCCCTGGAGGGGTTTGACACGGCCCGAACCGACCTTGACAGGCTCCTCGACCTCCGCCGGGTCAGGCTCGGCGACTGCCGCGGAGAGAGGGCTACCGGCGCAAAGCACCGCCAGGAGCGTCAGAATGGATATGAGGAATCTAAAGTGTCGTATCATACATTATTATAACACCCGGAGAGGCCAAAATATTGCACGGCCTCTCCGGGAGATGGATTTCAGTCGGCGGCGGGGCCGTGGGGCACGGGAGGATAGTCGACCGTGTAGTGCAGGCCGCGCGATTCCTTGCGTTCCTTTGCCTGGCGCATGATGAGGTAGCCGACGTTGATGATATTGCGCAGCTCGCAGATCTCGCGCGACGCCTTCGAGCGTTTGAAGAGCTTCTCTGTCTCCTCATAGAGGATGTCGAGGCGGTTCCAGGCGCGGTCGAGGCGGAGGTCCGACCTGACGATGCCGACGTAGGTTCCCATAATCTGGTTGACCTCCTTGATGCTCTGGGTGATGAGCACCATCTCCTCGGGGTGACGCGTCCCCTCGTCGTTCCATTCGGGAACGTCGGTGCGGAAGTCGTAGTGCGGGGCTTGGTCAACGGCGTGGCGGGCGGCAGCGTCGGCATAGACCACGGCCTCGATGAGCGAGTTGGAGGCGAGGCGGTTGCCGCCGTGAAGCCCCGTGCAGGAGCACTCGCCTACGGCATAGAGGCGCCTGATGGACGATTCGGCGTTGGAGTCCACCTTGATGCCGCCGCAGAGATAGTGGGCCGCCGGGGCCACGGGGATATAGTCCTTGGTGATGTCTATGCCCAATGAGAGGCACTTGGCATAGATGTTGGGGAAGTGTTTCTTGGTCTCCTCGGGGTCCTTGTGGGTGACGTCGAGGTAGACGTGGTCGTCGCCGCTGAGCTTCATCTCGGAGTCGATGGCGCGGGCCACGATGTCGCGCGGGGCGAGCGAGAGGCGGGGGTCATACTTGTGCATGAACTCCTCCCCCTTGAGGTTGCGGAGCACGGCGCCATAGCCGCGCATGGCCTCTGTGATGAGGAAGCTGGGGCGGTCACCCGGGTGATAGAGGGCCGTCGGGTGAAACTGGATGAACTCCATGTCCTTGACGGTGCCCTTGGCGCGGTAGACCATAGCGATGCCATCGCCGGTGGCCACGAGGGGATTGGTCGTTGTCTGGTAGACGGCGCCGACGCCGCCGGTGGCTATGAGCGTGATGCGCGAGAGGAAGGTGTCGACGCGCCCCGTATCGGTGTCGAGGACATAGGCGCCGTAGCATGTGATGTCGGGGGTGCGGCGGGTCACGATTTTGCCCAGGTGGTGCTGGGTGATAATCTCGATGGCGAAGTGGTGCTCGAATATGTCTATGTCGGGGTTCTCCCTGACGGCCTTGATGAGCGACTGCTGGATTTCGAAGCCGGTGTTGTCGGCATGGTGGAGTATGCGGAACTCGGAGTGTCCCCCCTCACGGTGGAGGTCAAAGGAGCCGTCATCCTTCTTGTCGAAATCGACACCCCAGCCTATCAGCTCGCGGATCTGGCCGGGAGCCTCGGTGACCACCTTGCGGACGGCCTCGGGGTCGCTGAGCCAGTCGCCGGCAATCATGGTGTCGTTGATATGTTTCTCGAAGTCGTCGACCTCGAGATTCGTCACGGATGCCACGCCCCCCTGGGCGAGAGCCGTGTTAGCTTCGTCAAGTGTGGTCTTGCAGATAAGCGCCACTCGCCCTTTGGAGGCGACTTTCAGCGCGAAACTCATGCCTGCGATGCCGGAGCCTATTACGAGATAGTCATACTTTCTTGTCATGCCTTATCGAAATGTAAGAAGCTGTTAACTTGGTTTATTATGAAAATACATTATACGGTATTGCGTAGGGACGTTTTTTAAAGCGTCCGAGAACAGGCCGGGAAACAGGCCGAGCCGGGAACAGACGGGGAAAATTAACCTGTATCAGAAATTTTCCCAGGGAATGAATCTTTCATCCCCGGAATTTTCCCTCTGGATGATGCAGTGTGATGCGGACGCTTTTAAAAGCGTCCCTACTTTATGATTGCGAGGCCTCCCTGGGCGGTTTCCTTGTAGATTGAGGGTAGGTCGTGTCCGGTCTGCTTCATCACTTCCACAATCCGGTCGAAGCTCACGGAGTGGCGGCCGTCGGAGAAGGATGCGTAGAGGTTGCTGTCGAGGGCGCGGGCGGCGGCATAGGCATTGCGCTCGATGCAGGGAATCTGCACGAGGCCGCACACGGGGTCGCAGGTCAGCCCGAGGTGGTGTTCGAGTCCCATCTCGGCAGAGTACTCAATCTGCGCGGGAGTGCCGCCGAAGAGCTGGCTGGCAGCCGCTGCCGCCATAGCGCAGGCCACCCCTACCTCACCCTGGCAACCGACCTCGGCGCCGGAGACGGAGGCGTTGTGCTTGACGACGCTGCCGAAGAGGCCGGCTGTCGCGAGGGCACGCAGGATACGCTTGTCGGAGAAGCCCTTGGAGGTCGAGAGGTGGTAGAGCACGGCGGGGAGCACGCCGCAGGAGCCGCAGGTGGGGGCGGTCACAATCTTGCCGCCCGAGGCGTTCTCCTCGCTGACGGCGAGGGCGTAGGCATAGACGAGGCCGCGGCTGCGTAGGCTGTCGTTGTGGCCGGAGGCGTGGAGATAGTAGCTGACAGCCTTGCGGCGCACACCGAGGCCGCCGGGGAGGACACCCTCGGCATCGATGCCGCGCTCGACGGCCTCCTTCATCACCCGCCACACCTCGGCGAGATAGTCCCACACATCCTTGTCCTCATACTCGTCGACATACTCCCAGAAGCTCTTGCCGGTCTTCTCGGTCCAGTCGAGAATCTCGGCTATGGTGTTCATCGGGTAGACATCCCTGACCACGGGACGGCTGTCGCCCTCGTGGACAATGTCGCCGCCGCCGATTGAATAGACGGTCTGGCGCGCTGTCTCACGCCCCTCGCTGTCGAGGGCGGCGAAGGTCATGCCGTTGGGGTGGAAGGGGAGGAAGATTTCCGGCTCCCATATAATCGTGGTCGGGGCGATAGGTTCGAGTTCGCCGAGGATAGCCACATCAGTCATGTGACCCTTGCCGGTGCCGGCGAGGGCACCGAAAAGGGTCACGTTGAACGATGCGGCGTCACGGTGGGCGGCGCCAAATTCCTGAGCGGCCTTCAGGGGCCCCATAGTGTGGGAACTGGAGGGGCCGTGGCCAATCTTATAGAGTTGTTTGATTGATTCCATCAGTTGATGAGGGCATGTCCTGTCATCTCCTTGGGCTGCGGGAGACCCATGATCTTGAGCATGGTCGGAGCCACGTCGGCAAGCTTACCGTTCTCGACTTTGGCGTCAGCGCGCTCGGTGACGTAGATGCAGGGGACGGGGTTGAGTGAGTGGGCGGTGTTGGGGGTGCCGTCGGGGTTGACAGCGTTGTCGGCATTACCGTGGTCAGCGATGATGATGACCTCGTAGCCGGCCTTCTTGGCAGCCTCCACGGTGTCCTTGACACACTCGTCGACAGCCTTCACAGCCTTGCAGATTACCTCGTAGACCCCGGTGTGGCCCACCATGTCGCCGTTGGCATAGTTGACCACGATGAAGTCATATTTCTCCTCGCGGATAGCCTCGACGAGCTTGTCCTTGACCTCGTAGGCGCTCATTTCGGGCTTAAGGTCGTAGGTGGCCACCTTGGGAGAGGCAACGAGGATGCGCTCCTCACCTTCGTAAGGCTCCTCGCGGCCGCCGTTGAAGAAGAAGGTGACGTGGGCATACTTCTCTGTCTCGGCGATGTGGAGCTGCTTCTTGTCGAGGCTCGAGAGATACTCGCCGAGAGTGTTCTCGACATTCTCCTTCGGGAAGAGGATGTGGACGCCGGTGAACGATGCGTCGTAGGGGGTCATGCAGTAGTACTGGAGACCGGGGACGACGGTCATGCCTGCCTCAGGGATGTCGTGCTGCGTGAGGGCGATGGTCAGCTCCTTGGCGCGGTCGTTGCGGTAGTTGAAGAAGATGACTGCGTCACCCTCCTTGATAGTGCCGTCGACTGTAGAATTGTTGATAGGCTTGATGAACTCGTCGGTGACTTCCTCGTCGTAGCTCTCCTGGACGGCGGCAACCATGTCGGCTGCCTGCTTGCCCTCCCCATTCACGAGGAGGTCGTAGGCAACCTTTACGCGCTCCCAGCGCTTGTCGCGGTCCATTGCGTAGTAGCGTCCGATGATAGAGGCAATCTTGCCGGCCGACTTGGCGCAGTGGGCCTCCACCTGCTCGATGAAGCCCTTGCCGCTGCGGGGGTCGGTGTCGCGGCCGTCCATGAAGCAGTGGATGTAGACCTTCTCGAGGCCGTAGTGTGCGGCTATGTCGCAGAGGGCGAAAAGGTGGTCGAGCGAAGAGTGGACACCGCCGTCGCTGGTCAGACCCATGAAGTGGATAGCCTTGCCGTTGTCGCGGGCGTAAGTGAAGGCGTCGACAATCTCGGGATTCGAGAGAATCGAGCCGTCGGCACATGCCTTGTTGATCTTGACGAGGTCCTGGTAGAGCACACGTCCTGCGCCGATATTGAGGTGACCCACTTCCGAGTTGCCCATTTGGCCGTCGGGGAGACCGACGTTTTCGCCCGAAGCCTGAAGCTCGCTGTGGGGATAGGTGTTCACGAGATAGTCCCAATAGGGTGTGGGGGTGGAGAAAATGGCGTCGCTCTCAGAGTGGTTGCCGATTCCCCAACCGTCGAGAATCATTAACAATGCTTTCTTTGCCATGATGTTATAGAAATTGTTGGAATTATTTTTTCAATTGTTAGTCATACTAATTTTCAGAGTGCAAAATTATAGAAAATCCCCCGAAAATCAAAGGTTTCCATGACGGTTTACACAGCCGCAGGGATAAAAACCACGCGCCGGAAAATTTTTTTGAAAAAAATTCAACTTTTCGTGAACCATTTCCAGGCGACGGTGGTTATAAAGACAAGTTACTATATTTGCACTGTGTTTTCATGGTATTAGATTTAAGGTTAAAGCTCAACAGGCTGTCGGGATGACAGCCTGTTGGTCTTTTATGGCGGTTCGTAATTTTTTTTGAAAAATTTCTCACGGGCCGTGAACTTTTTCCGGGCACGGTTGGTTATATAGTCAAGTTACTATATTTGCACTGTGTTTTCATGGTATTAGATTTAAGGTTAAAAAGACATTGAGGCTGTCGGGATGACAGCCTCCTGTTTTTTTTATAATAAACGTTAAAGCCCGAACCGCCAAAGTCGACGGCGCGTTTTCAATAACGAAGGCCCGCGTTGACGCCTCCTGGCGGTCGACGAAGCCTGAAAAACCGTTTTAACACAACCCTAATAAAAAATTTTAGTCATGGAATTCTTCTCACGCCACCAGGCCGAGGCTCCTTCAAGGCGCCACCGCATACTCCACTGCATCCTCCACACGACACTCCAGCTCGCAACCCTCGCGTCCGTAATCATCACTCTCAACGAGGTCGAAAAGCTCCATAAGTCAGTCAACCTACTTGAACGACGTAAGAAATAACGGAGCGATGAGCTAAGAAATTTAAAAGCCATCCCGAAGAATGACTCATTCGGAATGGCTTTTTCCTTAACCTTAGTGACTCCTACAGGATTCAAACCTGTAACCTTCTGATCCGTAGTCAGATGCTCTATTCAGTTGAGCTAAGGAGCCGTTTTGTGAGTGCAAAATTACGCTTTTGTTTTCACTCCGCCAAATTTTTCACGAACTTTTTTCGCCAAATATTAAATTTTCTCCCTCACCTCTGTCTATGCCCGACTTTTCAACTATAGTTATTGCATTGGTGCTCACCGTCGTAGCCGGACTGTCGACCGGCATCGGGGCGCTGGTATCTTTTTTCACCAAGAGCACCGACACGCGCCTGCTCGCCGGAGCGCTCGGACTGTCGGCCGGCGTCATGGTCTACATCTCGTTCATGGAGCTGCTTCCGGAGGCAGTCAGAGGGCTTGCGGCCACCAGTTCGCCGCTGGTGGCCGAGGGGCTTATGCTCGTGGCCTTCTTCGGAGGCATAGGCCTGATAGCGCTGATTGACTATTTCGTCCCCGAGGACGAGAACCCGCATGAGCCCCACTCTTTCTCCGAGCTGAAGGAGGGCAACAAGCACCACCACCTCAAACGCACGGGGACGATGCTCGCCGTCGCGATAGGCATACATAATTTTCCCGAGGGTATGGCCACATTCATTTCCTGCCTCGATGGCATGGAGGTGGCACTCCCCATCGTCGTAGCTATCGCCATCCACAATATTCCCGAAGGGATAGCCGTCTCTGTCCCTATCTATCACTCGACGGGCGACCGCCGCAAGGCGATGCGTTACTCACTCCTCTCAGGGCTTGCGGAGCCTGCCGGCGCCATCATCGGCATGGCCTTCCTGCTCCCATTCTGGTCGCCGGTGGTCAATGCCGTATGCCTCGCAATCGTTGCCGGCATCATGGTCTATATCGCCTTTGACGAGCTGCTCCCCGGAGCCGAGAGCTTCGGCCACCACCACATCTCGCTCATCGGCGTCATCATCGGCATGGCCCTCATGGGGCTTACCATATTAATATTATAGCCTATTATAGCTCACCTTCCAGGCGGAGGATGTCTCGGGCGACGGAGGACTCGGTGTTGCGGCCTATGACTCGGTCGGCACGCTCGAGAACGGCCGGAACGGCGTTGGCCACGGCCACAGCCTCGTCGGCAGCCTCAAACATGGGCAGGTCGTTGAGATTGTCGCCATAGACGGTCACCCGCCGCGCCCCGATCCTGTCGGCAAGCCAGCGGATGGCCTTCGCCTTGCTCACGCCTGCGCCGAGCACCTCGATGTTGGCAACCTCCTTATTAAAAATATCGCGATAGCATGACAGCGACACCCCCTCCAAGCCGCGCAGCAGTTCTGCGACCGCCTCGACACGGCGCGCCTCCCCCATGCCGAACATCAGGATAGCCCCCGCCGGCGGCTCCGACAGCTCGCGGCTGTCGCCGAGGATGAAGCGCTTGCGCCGCAAGCCGAGACGCTCCTCATAGAAACGCTCCTCATGGGTGTTCATCCCGACGCGGTGGTAGACGTCGAGCTGCCCGGCGTCGCCCAACACATAGACAAAGGGATTGACACCGCACTCGTCAAAGGCCCGGAGCACGCTGCGGGCCGCATCGGTCTCAATCAGCACCGGGTTGAGATAGCGGCACCGCTCGCGGTCCCACAAAGCCGCGCCGGTCATGACGATGGCCGGGACGTTGGTTACGGTATCGGCCAGCAGTCCCTCGACAGTGGCGGGGGTGCGCGCCGTGGCCACTGTTATAGCCGCCCCGCGCCCCGACAGTTCCGAAATAATCCGCGCGCTCTCCGCGCTCACCCGGCTGTCAGCCCCAAGAAGAGTCCCGTCCAGGTCGCTCACATATAGATTGTCGGTCATTATAAGTCTCTTTTTTCAAATAGCATATCTGACAAAATTACAATTTTCCGTTATAATATTAGTTCATTTAATTTGCAAGTTTGGTTAAAGATATTTAACTTTGCGACATACGGTATGGCTGGAGAGCCGTATCATTACATATTTCATTAACTGTAAGCGTTTTTTGCTTCATCCTTTATTAGAAATTCGCCAAATTTTTTAAGCAGAAGGATCGAGCAGTCAAAAAAAGCGCTCATGCTTGCCAGTATCCACCCCGGCAAGGGGGACCGATATATCGGCATGGCGTGGGGGTGGACTGTTTATTTCTGCTTGGGCGTTTGGCGATGCCTCTAATAAGATAGACAGCACAATGTCCTCACGCTTTAATTATGTCAACGGCTCTGAGGGGGACACACAGCCAAACCAATCTAAATTTTTATGGTAACTACTTTACGCAAATGTCTAATACCTTTGATGGTAATCCTATGCGGGCTGGGCACGTCGGCGCAGCAGTATGACTTGTTTTGGGGACTCAGCCCGACGCAGTACTACATCAATTACAGTGACGGATTCGTCGGCAAACTCAACGACCAGAAACTCACACTCATCTCTTCAGATGCATTTTTCAACACCGAGGTGGTCGCATTGGCCGATTATACAAAAGACCTGGGTGCCAAAGTCGATGCGATAGTCCCACAAATGGAGAAACTTCGGGAAGAGATGGTGAAACTCTATGATAGAAGAGACTTACTGGTCGACGGACTTATCAAGGATATGGATATAATCAACACTAACTTTGAAAATCTCCTAACACAATACGCCAAGTTCGCGACAGCGCTTGAAGACAGATATAACCAACTACAGAGAAGTCCTCGCCGGATAAGGGAAGCTGCTTACAACTTTAATATATCCGATATAATGAACAATTATATCCTGGCAAAAGGGTGCTTTGACATCTATCTGGCCTATCTCCAAGAATTAAAGAAGGCAGGGGAAGACTACGAAGCTTCTTTCCTAAAAACAGGCAACGGACTGGTCAAGTTGGTGGATGAATACGCCAGGCAGGTCGATGTCCGTATCGACATGTATAACTACTATGCCAACTACTGGAATAAGAACGGAAACTACATGAGTGCCAATATGATACTTGAATTCGGGCAAAAGCTCCAAGCAGAGGTAGATTATATAACCAAGCTCATCTTGGAGGAGCCTAAAAATCCGACCGAAGAACTTGACTATGTACTCAATGCCGCTACTACTCTCTATAATAGTTCTGTCACATCTTTCAACGACGTCCAGAACTATCTCAACGAACTATACAAAACCGTGCCCCCGCTCGCCAAGTTCTCCGAAGTGCTTTATGTCGGAGTCGAGGGCAACCCTTTCGGCCTCTACTACTATATAAAGGACAACGAGGGTGTGCTGACCATTCCCTCCTCACAGACATATTACGACGCGTTTGACTATCCCGTCACCGGCATCGAGGGCAACATTTTCACCCGTTTCTACGAGGCTGCCAACCCGCAATGCCGCAAGGTGGTGATTCCCGCCACGGTTACCGGCCTGAGCAACGGCGCCTTTGCCGTGGAGGGATTAGAGACGGTAGAGGTCCGTGCCGGCAAGGTGCCCGCCATGACCGATGACTGCTTCACCGAGAATGTCTACAGCAAGGCGACACTCGTCGTCCCCGACGGCATGGCCGAGGCCTACGCCGCAGCCCCCGGCTGGAAGAACTTTGCCAATATCAAATCGGATGCCGGCACGACTCCCGACCCAAGTCCTGTTCCCGATCTTAATTTCATTGTCAGCCAAGGCGAGACATTCAAAGGATTCTCCGACAAGCATTATCTTATCAACTATGAGAAGGGCCTCATAGGAGAATACAACGACAAGAACATGACCTTGAAATCACTGGCTGTTTTTCATGATGAATTCTTGAAGCCTCTTGCCACCACATCCGACAAGATGAGCGACAACTTAAAGCTATGTCTTGACAATATCGGCTATCTCATGTTACAACAAGGCGACCTATATGACAACAGCGACAAAATGCTTGAAGGCTATAAGCTGGAGATGACTACTATCAACAACAAGTTTGAAGAACTCCTCAAAAATTACAACGACTTCGCCGATGCCCTTGAAAAAGCCTACAACCAAGCCGGCAAATCGCCGCGCCGTAAAAACAGGGGCACCTCATTCGGCTTCGGCATCGACAGCTTCATGAGTGACTATTGGTTAACAACCTACATGGTTGAATCTACGGCTGATAATCTCCAACAAGCTTATAAAGCGACAGAGAACGCGGCCAATACCTGCAAAGACTGCGGCCTCGATGCCATAGCCATAATCGACCTTTACTATTCAAACCTGAACATTCTGATAGACAATTATAACAAAATGGTAAACTTCTTCAATGCGAATGTCGACACGCTGACTGCCGATGAGCTTTTAGACATGGGCAAGACTGCGCAGGAGCAGGTGGAGACAATCACCAAAATAGTCAAGGAAGAACCGGAAAACCCTATCGAACAAGGATACTATGCCATTAAGGTCAGCCACGATTTACTGCAGGAAGCATTTGACTCATACAACTGCGCAGTTGCCGACTATAATACGTTGGTTGGCAAGTTGTCTCCCTTCATGCTCAACTTCCCCTCCGCCATTTATAGCGGCACCAAGGAGAATCCTTCAGGTATATACTATGATATAAAGAACAATGACGGTGTCCTGACCATCCCGTCGGCACAGATATTTGAAAATAATGAGTATACCATCGACGGCGTCGACGGAAATATCTTCACACACTTCTATGATAATACCGCCCCGGTATGCCGCAAGGTTGTGATTCCCGCCACGGTTACCGGCCTGAGCAACGGCGCCTTTGCCGTGGAGGGACTGGAAACTGTCGAAGTGCTTGCCGACAAGGTGCCCGCCATGACCGACGACTGCTTCACCGAGAATGTCTACAGCAAGGCGACACTCGTCGTCCCCGACGGCATGGCCGAGGCCTACGCCGCAGCCCCCGGCTGGAAAAACTTCGCCAACATCAAGTCTGCCTCCCAGTCAGCCATTGAGTCAGTGACCGCCGACGGTGTCAGCATCCGGGTGGAGAACGGCATCATATATGTCGACGCCCCGGAGGGCACAAGCGTGAGCGTCTACAACATCAACGGTGCGACCGTCTACAGCGGCACCGGGCGCGAAATCAATCTTCCCGCACGCGGCATCTACATTGTCCGCGCGGCCAACAAGGTTATCAAAGTCGCATATTAATCAATAAACCAAATCACACATTATGAATACAATCAAAATCATGCTCCGCCTACTGGCCGCAGGGCTGCTATGCGCCCTGTGTGCCTGCGGAAGCGGTGGCGGCAATGTCGACACGGGGCTTATCCCCGTGCAGAGCGGTGATGTCTACGGCTACATCGACCTCGAGGGAAAATACGTCATCAACCCGCAGTTTGACTTGGCGTATCCTTTCACGGACGGCCTCGCATTGGTGAAGAAAGGAGATCTGTTCGGCTATATTGACGAAAAAGGAAGCTACGTCATCCCTCCGAAATACACCGACGCAACCACCTTCACAAACCACGTCGCATGGACAGTCGAAAAAGGTGGCGCGCCGACACTCATTGACGAAGACGGCGAAACTTTGGTAGTTCTGAAAGACGCTGAAAATGTATGGGCTTTTTCGGAAGGACTGGCAAAATTCGGGCGTGCCGTCTCGGACACGAAGAGTAAATACGGCTTTGTCAATCTGAAAGGAGAGGTGGTAATTCCGGCAATCTATGATTCAGCCGAACCTTTCTCTGAGGGACTTGCAGCTGTCACTGACGGCAATATGACCCTCTTCATCGACAAATCAGGCAAAACCGTTATCAGCGACAGTCTTATAGAAAGTAAGCTCCCGTTTTATAACGGTTACGCTATCGTCAAGAATACAAATCGTGATTTGGGCACTATCGACAAAAAAGGAAAATTTATAATCAACCCTCAATTTAAGGACATGATTCCAGATAGGGATCTCTATGCTGTCGAGGCAAGCGGAAACAACAACAGCATCGGATGGTGCAATGAAACAGGCAAATATGTAATTAATCCGCAATTTTCCGCAGCATTTCCCTTCGGCACCGCTGACCTCGCACCCGTTAGGATAGGTGAAAGCTGGGGCTATGTCGATCGAGAAGGAAATATTGTGATAAATCCCCAGTTCGAGCTGGCATATTCATTCATAGGAAATAAGGTAGCCATAGTCAAGACTGGGGGGAAATTCGGATTTATAGACAAGGAGGGAAAGTATACAGTCAATCCGCAGTTTGATGACATCTCCGATGCATATTTAGTCGTTAGCATGACGGCCTCGCCACAATGTATTATCGCTATGAACCACTCTGTCACAAGCGACTACTTCAACCTCGAGGGGGCTATAGACCTCGTCATGAAGGACATCAGCGACAAGGGGATTGACGGAATTACCTTCCGAACCCCGCTGTCGAAAATCCTGAAGAAATATGACAAGAGCGAGAACGACCTATACCGCTATGCCGGCATTGTCAGACTGGCAAACTATTCCCTCGGCAGGGACCTTGTCGGGGAAATAGGCGTCGACGGCAACTTCTTCCGCTCCGTCTCCGACGGCTGGTGGGGCACAACCCAGGTGATTGTCGGAAGCGCCACCCCGACAAGCATCCACTACATCCTCTCGACCCGCGGACGCTCCGTCGGGAAGGTGAAGGAAATCAGAGATGCCCTCGCCAAGAGGATGGGGCTGAAAGACTACGAGGGGCGCTATGGCAACAACGAGGTCGTACTCCTGGAGATGATCGATGGAGTCGACATCCTCATGACACCCGGAGGCAAAGGGAACGGTTCATCCGGCAATGAGACTGCCACCCCGGCAATTGCCGAGGAGACATCGGCCGGCGACAAGATTGTCTACGAAGGCAAGATTGACAATAAATACGGAATCGTGATGACGCTATATGTCAACGAAAGGTCCGTCAGCGGCTCGTATTACTATACATCAAAGAAATCTCCTATCACCCTCGAGGGCAGCATAAATTATGATGATAAAATCCGCCTCGAGGAGAGTGTGAATGGGAAAACCACCGGCCGGTTTGTGGGCAGCTATAGCCCGCAGGAGATTTCCGGCACCTGGGTTTCCGACGACGGGAGCAAGGAGATGCCATTCGTAGTAACCGCAAAATAATAATACCCACTTCTTATGAAACAGCTCACTACATTATTGATAATAACGCTCACCGCCCTCTTCGCGGGAGCATACAACCCGGACGAGAACACGGGCATGATGTGGTTCAGGGAGAAAGCCTACGAACATGCCCTCGCGCCGCTCCAACGCGCGGCCAAGGCAGGGAGCCTGCCGGCTCTCGACGCACTCGGCCAGATGTATCAGAACGGCTGGGGTGTCAAGGCCGACAAGACTATCATGATGAACATGTATAACAAGGCCATACTCAAGAACTATGCCCCGGCCATGTATCATCTCGGCCTCTATTATTATAAAGCCGGAGATGAAAGCAAAGGCATCGAACTATTGGAGAAAGCGTCTAACTACGGATCGGCTGACGCGAGCATGGCTCTTGGAGAAGCGTATGTCAACTCCGATCTGGAGAAAGCCCTGAAATATTTCAAACATGCCGAGGAAAACGGCGAGTCCACGGCTCATTATCGGATAGCCTTCTGTTACTATAATATGAAAGACTATAGCAATGCTTTCGACATACTCAACGAAGCCCGGCGCCGGCGCGCGATGACCAACGATGCGAAATTCATGCTCGCAGCCCTATATTATGACGGACAAGGGGTGTCCAAAGATCTCGACAAGGCTTTGGAACTCGTCACAGAATTAAAAAAGGATGGTTATGAGCCGGCTATAAAATGCTACGACGAAATCTATGAGGAAGCCAACAAGGTCACTGCCCCGGTCTATCCGGGAGGCTACGAGGCCCTCTACAGCTTCCTGCGCAAGAACGCGCGCAAGCCGACCGCGGCCATACCCTCGGCACTGAACGGCACGGCGACAGTCGAGTTCACAATCACCCCGACCGGGGAAGTGACGGGCCACGATTACGTCCGCCGCTGCTTCTTCAAGGTCGACGAGGAGGTTCTGCGTTTGTCCAAGATGCTCCGCGGGTGGACTCCCTCCACGCGCGGAGGCAAGAAGTGCAGCACCGTAGCCCGGCTCTCGATGTCCTTCTACCCCGCCTACAAAGCGGAGATTAAATTTGTCCGCGTCAAGTAGCGTGCCAGCGGTCGTAGGGACGCCGCGTGCGGCGTATGCCGCATGAAAGCCAGATCCACGGAATCATGTCACCCCCTCAAACGCATGGAATAGGAGTCGAGCCAAAACTTCTAAAACGCATGAAATAGGAGTCAAGCCAAAACTTCTAAAAAGTATAGAATAGGAGTCGGACTAAATCTTCTAAAACACGAATAGGTCGAAGACCTTAGGCAAGAGAAACCCCAGGGTAAGCGAAGGCCATAGGCCGTAGCGATGCCTGGGGATAGACAGAAACCAACATGGCTCATGGCTCGGAGAGCCTGGTCATTCTGATGATTAGCATCTTCGATGCATGACTATGTCCATACATCCTAATACCCCAGGCATCGCTACGGCCTATGGCCTTCGCTTACCCTGGGGTTTCTCTTGTCAAGGCTCTCCGAGCCATCTTTTGTCAAGACCTTCTGAATCATATTTTGTAATAGCTCTCCACGCCATTCCTTGTCAAAGTTCTCCGAACCCCCTCTTGTCAAGGCTATCCGCGCCATCACAGGACAAAACCCGATATATTTTATGGTCGATCCGGGCATTTTTATCGACCATTTGGCCAAAATTGGCATTTCGGAAGGAACAATAGAACAAAACGCAAGAAATTTATCGCATTTTGACCATAAATTTGCATGTTTAACCATATCATCACTAAGTTTTGGCTAAAAATCGTTAAATACGCTTTGGTTTTATTTACCATTCCAAATTTAATGCTTACATTTGCATGTGTGTTTTTCATAGTATTAGATTAAGATAAAGGTTTAAAAAGGAAAGAAGATGTCGTGAGACATCTTCTTTTTTATTTATATAGTCGTGAATGGCAGCCAGACCGCGTAAATCACGGCGCCCTGTACATCATAATCCCTCCCGCGTCTCTTTTTAAGAAACGTAAACTAAAAAAAGTTGCATTTCGGCGATAGAAATTCTAATTTTGCAGCCGAAATAATCACCAATTCATTTCATATCATTTCCACTACCGTAACCCAATGAAAACTCTTGACATTATCCTTGCAGAAAAGCTCCTTAAGATAAGCGCTATCAAACTTCAGCCCGACAACCCCTTCACCTGGGCATCAGGCTGGAACTCGCCAATTTATACGGATAATCGCAAGACACTCTCCTACCCCGACGTCCGCAACTTCATCAAGGTCGAGCTGACACGCATCATCGTCGAGAACTTCGGCGAGGTCGACGCTATCGCAGGCGTTGCCACAGGCGCTATCGCCCAGGGCGCGCTCGTGTCGGACACAATAGGCCTCCCCTACGTCTATGTACGCTCCACCCCGAAGGACCACGGACTCGAAAATCTCATCGAGGGTGACCTCCGCCCGGGGCAGAAGGTCGTAGTCATCGAGGATCTCGTGTCGACCGGCGGCAGCAGCCTCAAGGCAGTCGAGGCAATCCGCAATGCCGGCTGCGAAGTCATCGGCATGGTTGCAATCTTCAGCTACGAATTCCCCGTGGCCGTCAAGCGCTTCAAGGAAGCCAATGTGCGCCTGCTCACCCTCTCCAACTACTCAGCACTCATCACCGCCGCCCTCGGCACCGGCTTCATCCGCGAAAGCGACGTGGCCACCCTCAAGGAATGGCGCAAGGATCCCTCGCTCTGGACCCCTGCCGCTTCCGGCGAGGACGAGTAAACAAAACCCGGAATATTTTTTATGGCAACATACACAGGAAAACCTGTCACCCTACCCCGCCCCATCGGGCAGATCTACGAAAAAGTGGCTGACCTCAGCCAGTATCGCGAAATGGTCGAGCAGCTCCCCGAGGAGCAGCGCGAGAAGCTCAGCGGCGTCGCCTTCGAGGGCGAATGTATCCGCATGGATGCCCCCGCCATCGGCCAGCTCGTGTTCAAGATCAGCGAGCGCGTCCCGACCAGCCGCGTCTGCTTCTCGGCCGAAGGGTGCCCAGTGCCCCTCTCGCTCAGCCTCGACCTGAAGGAGGCGGCTCCCGAGTCGACCACTCTGACGCCGGCTATCAAAATCGAGATTCCCCCGATGCTCCGCCCCTTCATCGGCAACAAAATCCAGGAGGCGGCCGACAAGTTCGGCGAGGTCTTCACCTCACTCTTCAAATAAGGCCCGCACATGCCCCTGACTCTCCTGAAAAAAGCGGTAACAGCCTTATCGCTCGCCGCGGCCGCTCTCATGGCCGGCGGCTGTGACTCTGTCGACGACAAGCGCCTCCCCTACGCCGAAGTCCACCTGACCTTCCACACGGTCGGCGATTGGAACATCTATGGCGTGCAGGGAGATGCGGCCTCGCATCGCAGCTATATCTTCACCCCGAAGATGCGCGTGCCCTCCGACTTCCCCTATTCCACCCTCGACCGCACCGGCTACGGGGGACTGCTCCTGGTGGCCGACGTCCTCGGCGACCTCCTCGCCTACGACCTTGCCTGCCCCTACGAGGCACTCCCCGACGTGAGAATATCCGTCCCCGAGGGGGAGACATTCGCCCGCTGTCCCAAGTGCGGCAGCACCTACGACATCTATATCAACCACGGCAACCCGCTCTCTGGGCCGGCCCAGGAGCGAGGCTACGCCCTACAGAGATACTCGATAGTCTCCGGCGGCGCCACGGAATACAAAGTCGTCACACGATAATATATTTTCTTGCTCCTGCACCCCTCCACGGCGGAATCAACTGTCGAGGTCGGGGGCAATACGCCGTGTGGCCCACGCACATACAAGGATAGCCACCATGAGGCAGACAAACACTATGGCCGTCGAATGGAGCACGTCACCGAGACCGACAAGCGGCGAGACTACGGCACCGACAATGTAGCCGGCGATTCCGAGTATGGCCGATGCCTCCCCTGCCTGTCCGCGCCCCTCGTTCATCGACAGCGTGTTGGTGGTGGTGAAGATAAGCCCCAGTCCGTACAGTATCACCGCCATGCAGGCCTCATAAATCCAGATGCTGTGGACGAGCCACAGGGCGAAAGCCTGGGCCACGACTCCCACCGAAAGCACCAGCGCACCAATAACGGCGGCCTTCTTAAGCGGCTTGAATTTAAGGGCGGTCATCGAGCCGGCGACTATAAACAACGCATTGAAGCCTATCACAAGTCCGTAGGAGGTCTGCGAGAGCCCGTAGTGGTCTTCAAGGATAAAGGGCGCGGCAGAGATGTAGGCAAACAGAAGTCCGAGCGACACCCCCTTGAAGCTCACATGCACCATGAACTTATAGTTGCGCAGCAGCGCCACATAACCCTTGAACGACTTCAGGACCGGGACGGTCGTGCGCCGTCCCTTGGGCAGCGACTCCCTGACAAGCGGCGAAACCAGCAGGATTACAGCCGCAAAGATAGCGAGCAGGACAAAGACACCCTTCCAGCCGAAAGCATCAGCCGTGATACCGCCTATCACCGGCGACGAGGCGGGAGCCACACCGTTGATGGCTCCTACCAAGGCCATAAGCCTTGCCAGCTGGCGACCCGAATAAAGGTCGGCCGGCATGGTGCGTGCCAGGAAATAGCCTCCCGACGCCCCCATGCCCTGGAAAAGGCGGCAGACGATGAAGAAATAGATTGTCGGAGAGAACACACTCACTACAGCGGCAATGATGAACAGCACCACCGAGCCGACAAGCACCGGCTTGCGGCCATAGTGGTCGCTGACCGGCCCGAGCACGAACTGCCCCAGGGCCAGGCCTATCATACCCGTGGTCAGTCCGAGCTGCGCCGTGGGAATCGTTGTGTGGAAAAACCGCGTCATCGCGGGGAGCGATGGCGTGAACATATCGTTGACAAACGACCCTAAGGCGCTCATCAACACGAGAAATGTCACCAAAAACCAGTAGTGTCTCGTCCCGTTTCCATTCTGACTGTCCGTGCTGTCCATATATATGTGTGTTTATCCATATTTCAACGGCTCAGCCGGCGGGAATGTTCGGCTCAGACCTGCTTCTTCATGGCAAAGTACTTCCACAGCGGGGCGGCCATGAGGGCCTGCTTCATATTGTCAGCGACGAGCATCTCCCGGACCTCCTCCTCCGTGAGGATTTCGACCTTGATGTCCTCGGTGGCGTCGAGGTGCTGGGTGTCCATCTTCTCCACTCCGCGCGCTATGAAGCTATAGCTGAGATTATTCTGGCTTCCGGGATTGGCCGAGAGCACCATGTTGAGCTCCCACTCGCCACCGCCGAAGCCGGTCTCCTCGAGAAGCTCGCGCTTCGCGGCCTCGATAGGCTCCTCGCCCGGTTCGGCGACACCAGCGCAAAGTTCCGTGGCCACGATGCCGAGGCCGTGGCGGTACTGACGGACCATGACAAACTTCCCATCTGTGGTGAGAGCTATGACATTGATCCAGGTCGGATATTCAAGCACATAGTAGTCGGGAAAAACCGTGCCGTTGGGCAGACGCACCTTGTCGCGGCGCACTGTCAGCCACGGTTCGCGATGAAGATACTCGCGGTCGAGCACCTCCCATTTCATCTCGTCGTCTTTTTCTTCTTTCATATTTATATATATATGTGTACTTTTGTTGGTCTCACTTCTGTTTGCTGCGCAGGAGGAAGTCACTGACGGCGAGCGCCACCTGCGGCAAACCGTAGGGCATCTCCTTGTTAAGCTTCTCCCACATCCCCTCCGGGTCCTCGCGGGCGAGGGTCATCACGCGCACATACTGCTCCTTGGTGATAATCGAGGAGAAGTCGGTCAGCTTGTCCTGGCGGATGAGGGAGACGATGTGCTGATAGACGGTCGACTCCTTTATACCCTTGGTGGCGGCTATCCCCTTGACGTCGTAGCCGGCGTTGAGCAGCAGCAGTGTCTCATCGTGCGAAAGGCCGGTGCCGAGCGGCTCGGCTATGCCCTTGAACTTCCGTATGGCGGTGACGAAGGGCTTCCAGTACTTGACGGTCTTCTTCTCGCCGACACCCTCGACACGCGCGAAGGCTTCCATATCAGTAGGCTCCGTGCGCACAAGCTCGAGTAGCACCTTGTCGGAGAAGACAATGTAGGGTGGCACCTGCTCCTTGCGCGCAAGCTTGACGCGCACCTCCTTCAGCTCGTTGAGCAGGCGCTCGGCCGGCTTGAGCTCTGCCTCTTTCTCGACAACCTTCTTGCCGCGTGAGCTCTTGCGGCGCTCAGGCTCCTTATACATGGCCAGGGTCACCGGCAGACGCTCGCGGAGCACCCTGGCGCCGTAGGGAGTTATCTTCAGGTGGTTACCCTCGTTGTAGGCTATGTCGATAAGGCCGAGCTGTATGAGCTGCGAGAGATAGCTGTTCCACTCGCGGTAGCTCAGGTCACGCCCGGCGCCATAGGTCTTGATAAGGTGGTAGCCCTTGTCAATCAGATCCTGCCTCGAGGCGCCGCGGAGGATGTCGATGAGCATCGAGAAACCGACATTGCCGCTGACGCGGACTATGGCACTGAGAGCCTTGAGGGCAATGATGCTGCCGTCGATGTGCTGCGGGGGGTTGAGACAGACGTCGCAGTTGCCGCAGTCATGGTCCATAGTCTCGTTGAAGTAGCTCAGAAGTATACGCCGACGGCAGAGGGAGGCCTCGGCATACTCCTGCATCCTCTTCAGTTTCTCGGCGTTGATGGCCTGCTGGCCGCTCTCGTCGACGAAGCCCTGGAGTGTTATTATGTCGCCGTAGGAGTAAAACATCGTCGCCTCCGCCTTGACGCCGTCGCGCCCGGCACGGCCTATCTCCTGATAATAGCTCTCGATGTTGCGCGGCATATTGTTGTGGACCACCCAGCGGATATTGCTCTTGTCGATACCCATACCGAAGGCGACGGTGGCGCAGACCACCTGCACGTCGCCGTTGATAAACTTGTCCTGCGCGAGATTGCGCTCGGCGACAGAGAGCCCCGCGTGGTAGACGACCGACCTGTAGCCCATGCCGCAGAGGGCCTCGTTGATTGACTCGGCAGCCTTGCGACTGATGCAGTAGACGATGCCGGAGTCATGCCTGTAGCGGTCAATCAGCTCGGCGATATAGCCCAGGCGCCGCTGCCGGCCGGGGTCGTTGATGACGCGGAGCGAGATGTTGGGACGGTCGAAGGAGCCGATGAAGAGCGCGGGGTCGGATAGGCGCAGCTGCGCGGCTATGTCGTCGCGCGTCAGGCGGTCGGCGGTGGCCGTGAGCGCCATTATGGGGACCGAAGGATAGATTTCCTTCAGGCGGGCAAGCTGCGTGTAGCTCGGACGGAAGTCATGTCCCCACTGCGAGATGCAGTGGGCCTCATCGATAGCTATGAGGCTCAGCGGGAGGTCGCGCGACCAGTGCTCAATCTCGGTCAGCAGCCGCTCAGGTGATATGTAGAGTATCTTTATGCGCCCTGTGAAGAGCTGGTTGAGGATGTGGCGGTTCTCCTCCTCGGTCTGCATGGAGTTGACGGCGGCTGCCGGGATACCGTTGGCGGCAAGTGCCGTCACCTGGTCCTTCATGAGGGCGATGAGTGGCGACACGACCAGGGTGACGCCCCCCTCGGCGAGGAGCGCAGGAATCTGGTAGCATATCGACTTGCCGCCCCCCGTGGGCATGAGCACGACGCTGTCGCGCCTCTCGGCTGCGCTCGTGATGATGTCGAGCTGCAAGGGGCGGAAGCTGGTGTAGCCGTAGAAGCGGCGCAGAAGGGCCACGGCCCTTTCCTTTATGTCAAGCATAGGGTTGGTGTCCATTTAATAAGCCTTTTCCTCACTGCTGAAAGCATTTATGACGGTGCGCACGACTATCTTCAGGTCAAGCAGGAAGCTCCAGTGCTCTATGTACCATATATCGTGCTCTACGCGGCGCTCCATCTGCCACAGCTCCTCGGTCTGCCCGCGGTAGCCGCGCACCTGGGCCCAGCCGGTGATGCCGGGTTTGATAAGGTGGCGCACCATGTACTGCCCGATGAGCCGGCGATAGTCCTCGGTGTGCTTGAGCATGTGGGGACGGGGACCGACGACCGACATGTCGCCCATGAGGACATTGATAAACTGCGGCAGCTCGTCGATGCTCGTGCGGCGCAGGAAGTCGCCGACGCGGGTCTTGCGCGGGTCATCCTTGGTGGCCTGGAGGGTGTCGGCCTGGGCGTTGACCTTCATCGTGCGGAACTTCCAGCAGAGGAAGTCGCGCCCCATATAGCCGGTGCGCACCTGCTTGAAGAAGACCGGGCCGGGGGAGCTGAGCTTGATAGCTATAGCCACGGGGATGAAGACGAGGGGGGAGAAAATGAGGAAGGTGCCGGAGAAGGCTATGTCGAAGGCCCGTTTGAGAAATTTGTTGGCATTGCGCTCGAGAGGGTTGTTGCGCACCTCGAGCACGGGCATCTCCCCGATTGAGTCGAGGCGGAACTTGCGCGTCAGGTAGGGAGAAATCTGGGGCACAAAGTGAAATTTGACCATGTGCTTTTCGCAGATTCCGAGCACGAGCTGCACCGCCTCGCGGTTTTCGCCGGATATGGTGTAGAATATCTCGTCGGTCTGATTGTCGACCACAAAGGCCTCGAGGTCGGCAAGGTTGCCGGCGTAGAGCTTCCTATGTGTGAAGGAGGGGGGACAGTATATGTCAAAGAAGCCCTGGCAGCGGTAGCCGAAGCCTGAGTCTGACTCCATTTCTGCCAGGAGACGCTCGGCTGTCGGGCTGCAGCCGACTATGACGACGCGGGTGTAGCTCCTGCCACCGCGGCGGTATTTTTTGAGCAGATAGTGGGCGCCGGTCCACCAAAGGACGAGCAGCACTGTGCTCCCCACATAGAATTCGGCAAAGACCTCCCAGGGGATGTCGTCAAGCCCCACGAAGTAGAGCAGGAATATGAATCCCAGGGCGTGGAAACAGACGGCGCGGAGAGCCGAGAGGCTCAGGCGGTCCATCTGCATGGCCCTGACCTTGTGGATACGGCCGAGATGGCGGGCAATGGGGATGTAGGCGACGTTGAGCAACAGCCAAACGAGGCGCCCGTGAATCTCCATGACCCCGGGATTGAGCAAGGTCACGACAAAAAACACCCCGTTGAGTATCAGAAAGTCAACCAAGGTCAGAATTTTGTGAAAATAGCGTCCGTGTCTGGTGGTTCTGCCCATAGAGTGAAATGAACTGGTCTATACTATATAATCGGCTGAGAAGCCTTAAATATTGTGAAGAGGGATTAAAAAAGCGCACAAAAACTACCGGATGACCACCCCGTTGACAACCGGGGTGGTGCATCCGGCAGTTTTTCATGTCATAAATCAGTCCTTACTGACAGCTTTGGTCCCGCCAAGGAGTAATCAAAGCTTGCTGTCGATGACTGCGATTTTCTTTTCGAGGTCGGCGAGGTCGTCCTTGAGGTGCTGCACACGGCGCTCCATGTCGCGGAGCATCGAGTCGGCGTTCTTCGACTTGGCCGATAGGAAGCCCATGTTGTTCTCGTATGTCTGAAGCTCGCCGCGGCGCTGCTCGTAGGCTCGCATGAGGCGCTCACGCTCGCGATAGAGGCGGTTCTCGTCGTTGCCGATTTCGTTGATAGTGTTCTCGAAGGAAGCCATGCGCGAGCCGCGCTGTGATATGTCGAGTTTCTGATAGAGGTCGTTGACCACGGCGCGATATGCCTCGTAGACATTGTCCTTCTCGCTGAAGGGGACATGGCCCACGCTCTGCCATTCGGCCTGGAGATCCTTGACGGCCTTGATAGCGTCCTCGCGGCCGAGGGCTTCGAGGTCGAGGGCCTTGAGCTTGTCGATAATCTCATTCTTCTGCTCGAGGTTGGCGCGCTCGGTGCGACGGGTGCCGGAATTGTTTTTCTTCTTCTGCTCGAAAAAGTAGTCACAGGCGGCGAGGAAGCGGTGCCATACCTGGTCGGAGTGCTTCTTGGCCACGGCGCCAATTGTCTTCCACTCCTTCTGCAAGGCGGCGAGCTCGTCGGCAGTCTTGCGCCACTCGGTGCTGTCCTTCAGGGCCTCGGCACGCTCGCAGAGGGCTATTTTCCGCTCAAGGTTGCGCGAAAGGGTGTCCTTCATGTTGCGGAAGAACTCTGCCTTGGCGGCAAAGAATTTGTCGCAGGTGGCACGGAAGCGGGCGAAGAGGGCGTTGTTGGACTTGCGCGACGCGTAGCCAATCTTCTTCCAGTCCTCCTGGGCGGCGATGATGAGCTTGGTCATATCGTCCCAGGCGGCGTAGGTCGACAGCTTCTCAAAGTCATAAGCCTCGACGCGCTCGCATATAGCCTCCTTGGCTGACTCGTTTTCACGCTCACGGGCTTTGCGGGCCTCGAAATAGGCCTGGTAGCGCTTGTTGATTTCGGCGGAAATATCCTTGAAGCGGCCCCAGATTTCCTCGCGGACATCCTTGGGTACAGGACCGATGGAGCGCCACTGGTCGTGGAGCTCCTGGAGACGGCGGAAAGCGGCTATGACATCCTCCTCGCCGCGCAGCTTCTCTGCCTCGGCGACGAGAAGCTCCTTCTCAGAAAGGTTTTTCTTGAAGTCGTAGTCACGCAGCTCCTTGTTGATTTTCAGCTGGTCATAGAATTTCTCGACGGCGTCCTGATAGCTCTTCCAGATTTCTGCAGCCACTGGAGCGGGCACCTCCCCGATTTCCTTAAACTCGTTCTGTAGGTCGCGCACCTGCTGGAAAAAGCGGTTGGCATTGTCGACGTCGCCGCTCATCTCGAGAATCTTCTCGATGATGGCCTTCTTGCGATCGCAGTTGGCCTGCTGCCCGGCCTCGATAGCCGCACGCTGCTCGGCCTTCTTCTCCTTGACGGCTGCGAGGAGGGTCTTGAACGACTCCTCGGTCTCGTCGGCGGCAGCCTGATAGGCAGCCGGGTCGTTGCCGGCCTCGGCAAAGGCCTCGCGCTCCTTGCGCTGCTCCTCGTTGCGGATGGCGTAGAACTGCTGTTTCAGACGTGACACTTCCTCGTTGGTAATGTCGGCTCCATCCTTCTCGGCGAGGAGCTTAAGCGCCTCAAGCACACTCTCTTTGGTCGCAGCCTCGCAAGGTGGCTCGGCGACAGTCTCTACAGCAGTCTCGGCCACCTCGGCAGCCTCAGCAGGAGCTTCGGCCCGGGTTTCGACAGCCACTGTCTCTTCGACCACCGAGGGCACAGCCTCAGAAGGCGTCTCGGAAGATACCTGGGAAATGTTAGTAGGATTGGCGCCCTGTCCGGGGGTGCCTTCGTTCAGAGTCTTATCCAATGCGTCTGAGGGCATGGAAATGTCACGCGGTTCCATAACAGTTATTTAAGGTGATAATTGCTCTCTGCGCTTTCACGGGCAGCCGCAGCAGCCTCACGCGAGAGAGAGGGAATAGGTAAATAGATTTTAGTGTGCTAATTTACTGATAATTTCCAAAATAACACACAAATTTCCCGCAAAAATCCAAATATTAACATTTCAATATATATTTTAACACATTAAATTTGGTCTTTCTCAGATTTCTGCGGAGCTGGCATAGAGGCCGATCATGG
Organism: uncultured Duncaniella sp.; assembly: GCA_910586665.1. GTDB lineage: Bacteria > Bacteroidota > Bacteroidia > Bacteroidales > Muribaculaceae > Duncaniella. The sequence continues at coordinate 30,019 of CAJUIX010000015.1, read as the reverse complement.
TGCCGGTGAAGTTGCAGGCCGTGAGCTTGCTCAGGATAGAGGCATCAACGGTCTGCGGCATGTCGCGGTACTCGCCATCACCCTCGGCGAAGCGGAAAGAATAGTGCCCTTCTCCGTCGGCACGGATTTGCAGGCGCAGCGGAGCCGAGGAGTCACTGAGCTTTTCCTCGAATTCAACATGGTATCCGTTCTTGCTGCGGGCCACCACGCGGGCCACCGCATCGCCGTAGGAATTAAGAGTCTTGCCAAAGACGACGTTGCACTCGTCGTCCTGATAGAGCAGCAGGCCGGCGATGTCGCTTGTGCTCTCGGGGGTGAAATCATCGAGCGTAACGCCGAGGTCGAAGCTATTCTCCGTGGCCCATATTCCGATTGCCGAGGGCGACTTGCGGTCGCGCAGCGCTATCTCCGAGGCTTTAAGATTGAGAGTGCCGTCCTCGTTGACACCGTAGAAATCACCCTGCGGATTGCGGATGAAGAAGGCGTATGGTGATAGCTTTCCGTCAGCCCAGAGCGAGGACTCAAACTCGCGCTGGGCGCGCCCGACGAGCACCTCGTCGGCATCGGTAATCACAGGCTGCCCTCCGCGCCATGAGACTGGGTGGATAAACGTCTCGCGCCCCATGATGTCATTGCCCGCGCTGTCATAGGGGCGGACGCCGAGGAAGACCGCCCACCAATTGCCCTCCTGATCCTCGACAAGGTCGGCGTGGCCGGTACAGCTCACCGGGTCAGGGCGCGAGGGGTCGAGAGAGCGCTGGGTCAGTATCGGGTTGATGCGGCAGGGCTTGTAGGGACCTTTCGGGTCGGTCGACTCGAAGAGGACCTCGCTGTGGTTAAACTCCGTGCCACCCTCGGCACACATCAGGTAGTACTTATCGCCCACATGGTAGAGATGCGGGCCCTCAATCCATCCAGGCTTTTTGGAAATGTCGACACCACCGTCGACGAGCACCGTCTCCTCACCCACCACCTTTCCTGTCCGCCAGTCAAAATCGTGCAGGCGTATCGAGCAATGCCCCTCGTAGAGCGGCTCGCCCGGCGCGCGGTCATTGTTGACTATATAAGCCTTGCCGTCTGTGTCAAAAAGTATCGAGGGGTCAATGCCGCCGACTTCCGGCAGCCACACGGGGTCGCTCCAACGACCGCTTTTCGGGTCCTTGCTGGTCACATAGAATGTACCCCCGTTGTCGACAAGCGTCGTGATGACATAAAAAGTCTCGTTGGCTGGATTATAGGAGATGTCCGGGGCATAAATGCCGCCGGATATACGGAGGCTGTCGGGGAGGTCGAGCTGCTCGCGACGGTTGAGCACATAGCCCAGACGTTCCCATTCGCGCAGGTCGTTGCTGTGCCAGATTGGCACCCCGGGGAAGAAGGCAAAGGAGGAATTAACAAGATAGTAGTCGCCTCCGACCCTGACAATCGAGGGGTCGGGATAGCAGCCCGGCAGCAGCGGCGCCCAATCCGGGGAGGCCACCTCTGCACCGTCGGGCATCACGACGCGGTAGTTGAAATCCGAGAAAACCGCAAAGCGGGCCTCATCCTCTTCAGAGCAAGAGCCTAAAACCATAGCACATGCAGCCAGCAAGCTGGCAAAGAGCACCGTATTTTTCATATCTACAAGTATTTACAGGTTAAACAACGCATCCCGGCGCAGCACCGCACCGGCAAAGGCCGTTTTTATCTCTCCAAAAATAAGAAATATTTTCCAAGAAAACACCCACCCGGCCAGAGAATATCTCAAAATCTACATATCTTTTGTCAATGATGAATCCCTTATCCTGCACTCCGCGAGTTTCAATAATCCTTCGTATCTGGCATATCCAATAGTCCTTTTCAACAAATTTAGGATCTATTTTCAAAAGTTCGTAAGTATTGTGGATTGCATCCTCAAGTTGTTCGATATTTTCATGCAGTCTCATTTTATATGCCATTTATGAGTGTCAGACATTGATTTTGAAAGTCCCGGATAACTATAGGTTGAGAGTGGATTCAATGATTGGAAAAGCTTTTCGGCTTCCTCATCATACCCTATATTTTCAAGCATTACCCCAAATAAAGCACGAAGCCGAGCGGGATAGGCTTTTGCAAGAATAACCATTTTTTTAATCTCCTCCTTTTTAAATTTTTTAATTATCATCATCAGTCTCTCAACTGAATCAGAAATGGTTGCATCGGGAATCTTTTTGATATGGCTTATTGCATCAAGCACTATAAGATACTTAATATTATCTTCTGTTATCTGATTTGGCTGTTTGATAAATCTGACCTTATAAAGACCTCGCCTCAAATTTTTCTTAACGTTATTTGTGCCTATCTGGATGATTCCTGAAATCTGTGTGGTCAAAGCCATCTGATTCCAAATCGAATATCCTGTAATATAGCCGATTCGTACACCGTCTTTTTCAAGCAAGTCCTTTACTATTTCCATCTCTTTAGGAGGAGTTTCTCCAAAAATAGAATGACGGGGCCTATAAAAGCGTCCCTTGCCAATCTTTTTAAGGACCCCATCGGCCACCATACGGTTTAGTTTTACACGAACATTCTCCCACCATTCCGCCGGGAATTGCAATTCACTGATAGTAAACGTTTTCCCTTCAGTAAAAGACATTACCCTATGTTCTATTTCTTTTGCTATAACCATAGTCTGATAAAACCTATTGCAAATGCAATAAAAAATGTTCGGTTTTTACGCGCAAAAACAGAACAAAACATATTTAATTACATAGAATTTAATTCTATAATAGACGCAACGGCATCAGTTTAGAGGGAGAAGATATTGGAAGTCTGCTATAAATAATTCAAATATGTTTTTAAGCATATTGGAACTGAATTCCAAAAAATATCATTAACTTTGTTGTCGCAGACCGCCTCGCAGAAGCCCCGGTCCGGGGTTAAGCGCGGCGGGATGTGTTGAAAATACATAAGAAAGCGTTTATCCGCGCTAATTCTTGACGTTTCGGAATTCTCGCAAAATTTCATGTCTATGTCAAGGATTGAGCAACGGTAGATGCCCGTGGATATGTAATATTATGATTATGACCATATTCCCGTGAGGGGACATGGCTGTAATTATCATTTACATATATAAGCGTGGGCTTCTGCGTGTTGCCATCCGACATAGACAAGGCAATGCGAGAAGCCTCGAAACGTAGGACGGCAACAGATACAGATTCCTGCGCTTTTTCTTTTATAAACCAATCACGCCAACGAGGGGATGACCGCGGCAATAGTAAAAAATATGGACAGCATACATTTGCTTTCAGAAACAGCCGGAAAATTCGGACAAAGATGCTTCGTATCGGTATCCACAGGAGATACATATTCTGGCTATTTTCGTGGATACTGTGAATCCACAAAAGAATACCCTCTAACCCTCCGCCTGGGTATAAGCGAGGAAGAGGCGAGAAGGATCGGTATTTCATGGCTTCGTGAAATAGGTGTACCGTATGACGTAATAACCAACATAAAATTCTGATATTATGACGCAGTTTATTAAAAGACTTTGGTTACTTATTTCCGTATTGTGGGTTTCTATTTCAATGTCTGCCTATGATGTGGAAGTGGATGGCTTCTACTATAATGTTAATCTTGATGATTTTACAGCTACAATAGTAAAAGGTGATTATAACTATAAAGGAGAAATCTCGATTCCATTAAAATTTGTATATAAGAATCGACACTTTTCTGTTGTAAAAATAGGGAAAGAAGCTTTTGCAGAATGTGAGGAACTTAAAAATATTGTTATACCTGATGCAATAATATCTATCGGAGATAAAGCTTTCTTCAGTTGTACCGCACTTAAAAATATTCATTTACCCAACGCATTACAAGATCTGGGCAACGCAGTCTTTCAAAACTGCACAAATTTGGAAGCTATAAATATACCATCGCAAATTGAGATTCTCGGAAATAATTTATTTGCAGGCTGTTCTTCTATGAAAGAAATCACGATCCCAGCAAATATCAAATTAATTAGAGAAAATGTATTTGCAGATTCAGGAATAGAGGAATGTACTATTGAGGACTCCGAGAATGTAATCGAATTACAAGCATCCGATATAAATTTAGGATATGCTGACAAAAAATTTCATGTGAGTGTGGGTGCTTTTTCAAACATGCCATTGAAAAAATTGTACTTAGGTCGTAATTACAATTTAAGAACGTCTTATTACAAGTCTAACAAGTCTCCGTTTTTTGGCATTGAAACACTTGAAGAAATAGTAATTGGCAGTAATGTGTCATCTTTACCAGCACAAACATTCGTCAGCTACTATAGTGTCAGGACGAATACTACCAGCGGCTATGACTGGGAGTATAAAGCTTGTCCTAATTTGACCAAACTCACAGTATTACCTGGTAATGAAAAACTTATTTTCAAAAAGGAGATTGAGTATGGACATGATAATAGCGATGGATGGTTTGATGATTATAAAAACATTATCAATTTGCATTTGGAGCGGAATATTGATTATTCTGAATTCTGGATTTTTAATTCTATTTTTCCGAATGTAGAAAAAGCAGTTTTAGATATAGGATGCACAGAAGTTAATAATTGCCTTTTTGATAAATGCAGTAGTTTACACACTGTAGAGTTATCTGAAAGTATTATAAAAATATACGCAAGCGCTTTTTATGGAACAAATAATCTAAATGAAATTCTTATTAAAAACCCCAATCCCCCGACTTTTGAAGGCAATCCAGGATTTACAGACAAGCAGTTTATGAATGTCATTTTAAATATTCCAATATCCTCGAAAGAGAAGTACAGTACAGCTGAAATATGGAAAAATTTTTGGGAAATTAAAGAATCTGCGCAGAGTTCAATCGTTGATATTATATGTGGTCCCGATGAATTATTCAATGTATATGATCTTAGTGGAGTACTTATAAACAGAAATATTAACATTGATGCCCTTGAATCTTTACCTCGTGGAATATACATTGTTAAGAGTAAGGAAATTTTTTTCAAAATAAAAATCTAAATCCATGAAGGCCGTTGAGTCGGTCCTTGAATGTACGTTACATTCTTGTATAACTCATGGTTAAATTTTATGTTTGACATAAGAAATAGGCATCCTCATCAGTAGAACCGTCTGATGCAGGCTCTGCCTCAAAACAGAAAAACGGTTCGGTGTTGTTGCGACAAACCCGTGCAGGTTCGTTCTTACTACCGCTTCCGGCTCGGCCGGTTGGAGTTTGTAAGATAGCACTGTCGAAGATGGCCTCGTAAGAGGGCATAAGTCGCTCAAAAAGTTTAAAGTATTCTTCCCCGGCTCACAAGGCCGGGGTTTCGTTTTCAATGACTCTTCAGATTCAAACTAATTCAATAAATACCCCAGCCTCTTCCGCGCTACGGCACCCGATTATTTGCAGAAATTGAGATTTTTTCTTAACTTTACATTATGAAAACGCTTTGCAAGAATCTGATTAATATAGTGATGCTCGCTATGGCATCGTATGCCGCGGCGGCGCCGGCGCGTCCGGGGGCCCACAAACTCACCATGCCGGACGGCTCCACGCTCACCTACCGAATGGTCGGTGACGAATCGTTCCACTATTTCACCACCGACGACGGCTACCCTATAGTCCTCGAAGCGGACGGAGCCTTCTTCGCACACAACGATGCCGGGGGGCGCCTCGTCAGCAGCGGCATCCCCGCCGCCGACCCCGCGCAGCGCACCCCCGAAGTGCGCGCCTATCTCTCGACTCTCGACGCCCCCGCGGTCATAGAGCGTGCGGCTGAAAGCCCGAGACGCCGGACAGCACTGCGCCCGACCGCATCGCGCGCCCCCGAGTCAATGCGCCTCGAGGACTTCCCGGCCACTGGCTCGCCCCACACATGCGTAATCCTCGTCGAATATAGCGACGTTAAGTTCTCACGCCCCAATCCCCACGCCTACTACAACGACATGCTCAACCTCGAAGGCTTCAGCATGGACAATGCCACCGGCTCGGCCCGCGACTACTTCAAGGCCACCTCTTCGGGACTCTTCACCCCGGTCTTTGACGTATACGGCCCTGTCACCCTCCCCAACACACAAAAATACTATGGCGAGAACGACATCTACGGCACCGACATGCGCGCTCACGAAATGGCCATTCATGCCTGCACCATCCTCGCGTCCCGGGGAGTGAACTTTGCCGACTATGACTGCGACGGCGACGGAACGATTGACAATGTATATGTGTTCTATGCCGGCCGCGGCGAGTCGAGCGGCCTAATTAAGGACAAGGACACCGTCTGGCCCCACTCGTGGACCATACAGGAGGCCGGCGGGGGCGACAATCTCTACAACGGCAAGCTCCTCAGCCACTACGCCTGCTCCAACGAACTTATCACCGACACCAAGCTTGACGGCATCGGCACATTCTGCCACGAATTCTCACATGTGATAGGACTACCCGACCTATACTATACGGGCCACGGACGTGCCCCGGTGACTCTCGACACATGGAGCGTCCTCGACGCGGGCTGCTATCTCAACGACTCCCGCACGCCGCCCCACTATTCCGCCTTCGAGCGCATGACTATGGGCTGGCTCTCACCCGAAGCGCTGACAAAGCCGGGCGACTACAGCCTCCAGCCCCTCGGCACGTCAAACAAGGCCTACATCGTCGCAACCAACTATGACAATGAATTCTTCCTCCTCGAAAACCGCTCCCGCGAGGACTGGGACAGCTACCTCGCAGGCGAGGGACTCCTCGTCTGGCACATCGACTACAACAAAACCAACTGGCTGAACAACGCTGTCAACAACAACACCTCCTACCCCGGCGTGGAGCTTGTCAAGGCCGTCCCCAGACTCACTGCGGCCGCATCTGCCAACGATCCCTTCCCGGGCGCGGGCGAGATTACGGAATTCACCTCCTCGACAAACCCCGCTTTCCTCTCGCGCTTCGGCTATGACCCCGGACTCCCGCTGACAGCCATACACCACGACGGCGGACTCATCCGCTTCAAGGCCGGAGAGCAGCAAGGCTCGGACATCACCGACATATCGACCGACGGGGACATCACTGTTAAAGGTGGCGAGGCAATAATAATCGAGGGAACTGAGGCCGGGGCCGAGGTCTATACCCCGACAGGACTTATGGTCTATTCCAGCACGTCACGCTACATCCCTCTTCCCCCCGGACTCTACATAGTGCGCATCTCCGGCAGGACATATAAGACAATCATACATTAATAAGGAAAAAAGAAGTCACACAACCTTCAAATCCATAGCCTGCTCACCGTCAAGGTCAATGGTGACATAGCTGCGCTCCTTGAGGGGGATTGACATCGAGGGGAGCGGCAGGAGGATAATGTCGCCCATCTTCAGGGTCATATACTCGCTCACGCGGCTCACGGCCTCGTCGGCCATCGCCACGCCGTCGGTCACCACCGCCTCGTCCCTGCCGCAGCAGATTCTCACAGGTTCCGCAAGGCGGTCGGCGCAGAACCACTCACCGTGGACCACGGTCGAATCCATTGCCGACATCACCCCCTCCGACAGCTCCGACCCCGGGAGCGTCACCACCAATGCAACGCTCAACGCATCGTAGTAGCGCCGGGCAAATTTACGGGCTATGTTCTTGCCCAGACGCCCTATCCTCAGAGCCATATACATGTCGCCGCGCCACCCCTCGCCGAATTCAGGCATGAATAGGGGGCGCCCCGGCAATATCATTGCCGAGTCGGGATGAATATCTATATCAAGAGCGGGTTCAAGCGATTTCAGACGGATGATTTTCATTTGGAGCGTCGTTTCATTTCAACATACGGTTATACATCACCGCCAAATGGGCGTAGATCGACGTATTCTGTATCGTGACGCCCGGAGAGGCCTTGATGTGGAAGGGCGAGAAGTTCCAAAGGGCCTTCACCCCTGATTGCACACACAGTTCAGCCACCTCGGCTGCGCTCTCGAAGGGCACGGCTATGACCGCAATCTCCGCATCAAGCTCGCGCAGGCGCTGCGGCAGCTCGGAAATATGATAGATAGGCTTGCCGCCGGGAGCCGTCCCGACGAGTTCGGGCTTGACATCAAAGCCGGCCACGATGTGCAGACCGTAGCGCGAGAGGCCGGAGTCAGCCATGAGGGCCGCGCCGAGGCTGCCGACACCCATCATCACAGCATTGTGTTCGCGATGGAAGCCGAGGAAGTCGAGAAGCCCCTGTTCAAGCTCCTTCACCTCGTAGCCGATACGGGTCTTACCCTTGATATTGAGATACGACAGGTCCTTCGCAATCTGCGAGGCATCGACATTCAGCTGGTTGGAAATGGCTGTCGACGACACATACTCCACCCCCTGCGCTCTCAGACGCGAGACGCAGGCAAGATACCACGGCAGGCGGCTTATGGCCGGCTCAGGAACATATGTTGTCGCAATGTTTTCCACGAGGTAGGGCTATCTCTTGTTTTGCAGGCAAAATTACAACATTTCCCACTATTATCAAAAAATCTACACGCCTAAGCCACGGCTCAAATCAAGCTATAGCCGCAGCAAGGCAATTTATGCCAAGCTTGTCATCAATATTGGCGACACTTTTAAACGATAGATTCTCTGTCCCGGACAGGAGCTTGCTCACATATTGGGGGCTTACACCAAGACGCTCGGCAAGTTCGGAACGTTTCAGACCATTCTCCTGCATATAGTCAATCAAAGCGAGTGCTACCTGCCGTGACCATTTAAGCCATGACTCATTGTCCTTACGCCACTGCGCGTTCTCACAGAAGCGCGAAGGCTTATCAGCCTTGTGAGACTCAAAAAAACTTAATGCCTTGCCATTCATGATAAATCTTCATTTGTAAATTCTACGAAACTATCTTTGTCGAAGACCCCGTTTGATTTCAGATATCCCTTGCAACTATTAAGCTTGCCAAGTTCAATCCGCGTATGTTCTCTTTCCTGCATCGTCCTTGTAAGCTTGATTGCTCCGCCGGTGACCACATAAATATTCGGTTCCAGGCGAATGGCATATACCCTCAGCCAGCTTGCATGGCGTTCACGCTCCCAGTTGCGCGCCTTCTCGCGACTCAGCTCCGACGCACGGACATCAGTTACATCCAAAGGCTTGAACAACTCATCAAGATTCTCAGTATACGGGAAATCAAGAATCAGTTCTTCTAAATCATGCGCATCATCAAGAGTATCCGAGACAGCCTCCGATAGCCTTTCAATATGAAAGAAACCTTTCAGGTCCTCAAAGTTCTCAGTAAAGAAATTTAGCAGATAACCGACGTTGTTCCACTTATCGAAAAGCTCGGTAAGCTCGTCATCCTCCTTATCTGGAGATTTGACAGCCCATAGGTGGTCATAACCGTCGATAATCCTTACAAATTTCATATATAAAACATTTTGAGATAGGGCAAAGTTAGCAATAATAATCATTTTTTGCAACTTATAGGTTTAGAAAATAAAAGTTATACAATGTTGCCGTCAACCGCTTCATTATATTTCGGAAATTATTGCTAATTTTGCCCTTAAATAAATATGAGGCCTTGGCTTCGGGCGGTGCCACCCGCAGAGCGCCCCGCCGCAAGCCCGGGCTGATATAACTTTAACCCGCTTTCTAAGAAACCAAATGGAACGTAAAGTCAGAGTTCGTTTTGCTCCCTCTCCCACAGGTCCCCTACATATCGGCGGCGTCCGCACCGCCCTCTACAACTACCTCTTCGCCCGTCGCAACGGCGGCGACATGATTCTCCGCATCGAGGACACCGACTCCAACCGCTTCGTCCCCGGAGCCGAGGACTACATCAACGAGGCCCTCACATGGCTCGGCATAAAAATTGACGAGGGGGTGCGCGAAGGTGGTGCCTACGGGCCCTACAAGCAGAGCGAGCGCCGCGACATATACCGTGCCCACGTCAAGCAGCTCCTTGACGCCGGACGTGCCTACATTGCCTTCGATACCCCCGAGGAGCTGGAGGCAGCGCGCACAGCGACACCAAACTTCCAGTATGACGCCTCGACCCGCGGCCGTATGCGCAACTCCCTCACCCTCCCCGCCGAGGAGGTGAAGGCTCTGATTGACGCAGGCACGCCCTACGTCGTCCGCTTCCTCATCGAGCCGGGACGCGACGTCGAGGTCAACGACCTCCTGCGCGGGAAAGTGACTATCAATTCCTCGATTCTCGACGACAAGGTGCTCTACAAGAGCGCCGACGACCTCCCAACCTACCACCTCGCCAACATTGTCGACGACCACCTCATGGAGGTGTCACACGTCATCCGCGGCGAGGAGTGGCTCCCCTCGGCACCCCTCCACGTCCTCCTCTACGAGGCCTTCGGCTGGGCCGACACCCGTCCCGAGTTTGTCCACCTCCCCCTCCTGCTCAAGCCCGACGGCAAGGGCAAGCTCTCGAAGCGCGACGGCGACCGCCTCGGCTTCCCGGTGTTCCCCCTCGAGTGGACCGACCCCAAGACAGGGGCCGTGTCGTCAGGCTACCGCGAGTCGGGCTACCTCCCCGAGGCCGTCATCAACTTCCTCGCCCTCCTCGGCTGGAACCCCGGCGACGACACCGAAATCATGTCGATGGACGAGTTGATTTCCAAGTTCTCCTTTGACCACTGCTCCCGCTCAGGCGCCAAGTTTGCCTTCGACAAGGGGCGCTGGTTCAACCACGAATACCTCCAGATGGCGCCCGACACAGAACTTGCCGCCCTCTTCCGCCCCGTCCTCGCGGCCCACGGAGTCAACGACGCCGACTTCAGCGATGACTACATAGCCCGCGTCGTCTCCCTCGTCAAGGGCCGCATCAACTTCGTGGCCGACCTCTGGGACCAGGCCAAGTTCTTCTTCACCGCCCCGACCACTTATGCCGAGAAGGACATCAAGAAGCGTTGGAAAGAGGACACCCCCGCCATCCTCACCGAACTCATCGAAGTGCTCCGCTCACTCCCCGACTTCGGCTCCAAGGCAGCCGAACCCGTGGTGCTCGACTGGGTCGCCGCCAAGGGCTACCACCTCGGCAACGTCATGAACGCCTTCCGCCTCACCCTCGTCGGCGAGTGCAAGGGACCCCACATCTTCGACATCACCGAGCTGCTCGGACGCGAGGAGACCATCCGCCGCATCAGCAAGGGCATCGAGGAAATCCATGCCCCCGAAGCCTGACCACAAAGAAACAGAAACGGATTGCAGGGCATAGACACATTCCCTGCAATCCCTATACTCTATACTTTAAACTCTATACTCTATACTTTAAACTCTATCCTTGAAAACATGATAAAAGTAGGCATTATAGGCGGCTCAGGCTACGCCGCCGGCGAGCTTATCAGAATCCTCATGAACCACCCCGACGTGGAGCTGAAGTGGGTACACTCACGCACCGTCGGGGGGCAGAGAATCGTCGACGTGCACCAGGGCCTCCACGGAGAGACCGACATGAACTTCTCCAGCAACTTCGACCTCAAGAACATCGACGTCCTCTTCTGCTGCCGCCCCGCAGGGAAGACACGCGAGTTCATCGAGACCCACACCATACCCGAAGGACTGAAAATCATCGACCTCGCCCGCGACCACCGCATCGAGGACGGCACCCACGACTTCGTCTACGGCCTCTCGGAGCTCAACCGCAAGCCTATGGTGCGCGGTGCCCTCCATGTGGCCAACCCCGGCTGCGTCGCTATGGCCGTAGAGCTGTCGTTAATGCCCCTGGCCAAGAACCTCCTGCTCAACTCCGACATCCACACGACCGTAATCACCGGCGCCACCAGCGAGGGGGCCGAACACCGCCCGACCACCCACTATGCGTGGCGCAACGACAACATTGTCGTCTATCGCCCCTTCGCCCACACCCAGCTCCCCGAAATCTACCAGGCCCTCAAGGCCATGCAGCAGAGCTTCGACGCAAAAATCCACATGCTCCCAATGCGCGGATGCTTCTCGCGCGGCATCATGGCCGTCAGCTACCTCGACTGCACCCTTGACCTTCCCGAAATCATCAAGCTCTACAGCGACTACTTCGCTGACCACAACTTCACATTCATCACTTCCAAGATTCCCGACCTGAAGGACGTCGTCAACACCAACAAGTGTATCATCCACCTTGACAAGATTGACGGCAAGCTCCTCATCACCGCCGTCATCGACAACCTCCTCAAAGGTGGTGCCGGCAACGCCGTCCACACGATGAACCTCCTCTTCGGACTCCAGGAGACCACGGGCCTGTCGATGAAACCCGCCGCCTTCTGACACGCGCACCCGCACTCCACCGCTCCCTCATTTGTAACCCTGATACCACCACGACACAACCATGAAGCACATCCTCTGCACGGCCCTCGCAGGCCTCTGCGCCCTTGCGTCATACCCCCAGGCCGACATGCCCGAGATTGACACGAGAGAAATCGCCCGACTCGACGTCGAAGCCCGACTCGACTGGCAGCTCAACCGCCTCGACGGCTCTACCGTGGACTCCAACACCGGCTTCGAGGGCAAATACCTCGTAATCCGTCTCGATGGCAACATCACCGACCGCCTCTCATACTCATGGAGGCAGCGGCTCAACAAGAACCACAACGACGGCTCCTTCTTCGACGCCACCGACTGGGTATGGCTCAACTACGACATCGACAACCGCTGGAGCATAGCCGGCGGAAAGCAGGTCGTGGCCATAGGCGGCTGGGAGTATGACCGCGCACCGATTGACCTCTACGGCTGCTCGGTGTTCTGGAACAACATCCCCTGCTACCAGCTCGGCGCCTCCGCCACCCTCCGCGCCTCGGCGTCCGACCGCCTGACCCTCCAGTTCTGCCAGAGCCCCTTCTTCACCCCCGAGGACCGCAACCTCTATGCCTGCAACTTCCTCTGGAGCGGCAGCCACGGCCCTTTCAGCGCCCTCTGGTCGGCCAACCTCATCGAGTATGCCTCCGGGCGCTACATCACCTACCTCGCCCTCGGCAACCGCTTCTCAGCCGGCAAGATGGCCCTCGAGCTCGACCTCATGAACCGCGCCTCCTCGCGCCAGACATTCTTCTTCGACGACTTCTCGGTCATGGGAGAGCTGTCATATCGCCCGACGGCCAAATGGAACGTCTTCGCCAAGATGACCTACGACGTCAACCATTCCCGCTCCCATGCCGACCTCTGCGTCCTCCCCGGGACAGAGCTGACTATGGCAGGCGGCGGACTCGAATTCTACCCCCTCGCCACATCGCGCCACAACCTCCGCATCCACGCCAACTGCTTCTACTCCTGGGGCCGGAACAGCAACGAGGCCGACGTCATGCGCAACAAATCACTCCTCTTCGACATCGGTGTCAAGTGGGACATGAACCTCTTTGCCCTCAGAAGAAAATAATGCGCTGTTGCAAAACCATAACCTTAAGTCCACAAATCATTTTTCAACTTCACAGTCATGGAATCACAGGCCAACGAAAAAGAGCTGCGTGTCCCGGCTAAACCACGCTCTCTGAGTTCCTACATCCCGACAGGCATCCCCTGCCTCCTCATCGTCATCGGTCTCTTCTATTACCTCGGCTCCGTCATGGGCCTCCCCAACATGCTCAACACCATAATGCACACCGCCCACGACCTACTGATCAACACTGTATTCTACCTCATGGGCATCTGCGTGGTCACCGGAGCTGTCGGGCGCCTCTTCGTCGAATTCGGAGTGGTCAGCCTGCTCGAGCGCCTGCTGCGCCCCCTCATGGGCCCGCTCTTCCGCCTCCCGGGTGTCGCATCGCTCGGCGCGGTCATGACCTTCCTCAGCGACAACCCCGCTATCATCTCACTCTCGCAGGACAAGCGCTTCAGCCGCTACTTCAAGAAGTTCCAATACATCTCGCTCACCAATTTCGGCACAGCCTTCGGCATGGGACTCCTCGTCATGGTCTTCATGGTCGGCCAGGGCTTCTATCTCGCCCCATTCATCGGCCTCATCGGCGCCACCTGCGGCTGCATAGTCTCCACGCGCCTCATGCAGCACTTCGTCATCAAAGCCTACCCCCACTTCGCCCATGAAAACGCCACAGACGACGCCGACGGCAGCGACGCCGACAAGCCCGGAGAGACAGCCGAAACCAAGTCGCTCCCCATCCGCATACTCAACGCCCTCCTCGACGGCGGCCGCACAGGCGTCGACGTCGGTATAGCCATCATCCCCGGCGTGCTCATCATCTCGACACTCGTCATGGTGCTCACCTTCGGCGCCTCGGCCTCTGGCGAATACACCGGCGCGGCCTACGAGGGTGTCGAACTCCTTCCCTGGCTCGCCCAGAAAATCAACATCGTATTCGAGTGGCTCTTCGGCTTCACCGATCCCCACCTCGTGGCCTTCCCCATCACCGCCCTCGGAGCTGTCGGCGCCGCCCTGAGCCTCGTCCCCAACTTCATCAGCCAGGGCTGGATTGACGGCAATGCAATCGCAGTCTTCACAGCCATAGGCATGTGCTGGAGCGGCTACCTCAGCACCCACACAGCCATGCTCGACTCACTCGGCTACCGCGAACTTACCCCCAAGGCCATCCTCGCCCACACCATAGGCGGAATCTTCGCAGCCGTCATAGCCCACGGGCTCTACATGACCGTCACGATGTTCCTCGTCTGACCCGGCACCACATTAATAATATATAATATAGCAATAATATATATAGCCACATAGGATTGCACTGTAGGGACGTTGCGTGCAACGTCCGCCGAGACGCAACGCGTGATATGCCTCGAAGAGCCTATGCAGGAGAAGCCCCGGGGTAAGCGAAGGCCGCAGGCCCCAGCGACGCCTGGGGTGTGGTAAGATGCATATATCCAGCCATGCATCGAAAATACTAATCATCAGAGCATGCATATCTTTAAATAAGTAAGTTTTCTTGTTATATAAAAACTATTTCGTAAATTTGCAGCCGGGAAAAGTAATCAACGCTAACGCCTCGTGCTCCCGAGTGCAACCAAATTCAATTCTAATTACTTACTCTCACTTTCAACATCTTCGCAAATACAGTAAGTCCAACCTTAAATTTTTATTTTATGAAGAAAATCTTTACTCTTGCAGCCATAGCATCTATGGCATGGTCCGTTAATGCTCAGACAACCGAGGCATGGTCAGTAGCCAACGAGGACGGCACACTCAAAGCCGACTATGTACCCAACGCTGACGCAAGCGCAATGTCTGTCGTATCCTTCTCTACCACCAATGTGAGCGGCACCCACACCTCCGGCCCGGTAGCAGGCTATGAGGATGGAGAATCACTTCCTCTCACTCCCAAAGTTGACAACGGCTGGGGGAACTTAAACAAAAAAGATCTTAGCAAAGATGGTTCTGTACCTGTATTCTACTATGTAAGCGGCAAGGGCAATCCTGTAAATATTGACAAAGTTGATTTCGAGGAAATTGTCACCGACGGCACTCCGACAGGAAGATACCGTGCAAACTGGGAAAAATCATATTATGCTCCTGACGGTTCGGCAGGACTTCCCAAAAACGGAACCTATGTAACTCTTACTACCAAAGTAGACGGCACACTTAAAGTTGCCATATGGATTAATAAAGGCAGCCGTGACATATATGTCGTAAAAGCAAGCGATGCAAAGGCTCTTGCCCTCGGCATTGACGTCATCGCATCAGGCCATATCAACGGTCAGAACTATGATGTAGAGGACGACAGCCCCCTCAAAGGCTATCCCAAATTTCAGGACAACATAACTCCCAAGGGTGCTGAAGGCAATGACGCTTACGTTGTCGGCCCGGGCAACCAGGCTTTCTGGGGCTATCTGACTTTCAACGCCACTGCCAACGAGACTTACTATGTCTTCAACAAGAACACCCAGCTCGGCTTTGGCGGCTATGAATTCACCGCTGCCGGCAGCTCCGCTATCGACAACATCATCGCTGACGAGGCTATCGATGCCGACGCTCCCATCTACAACGTATATGGCCAGCGCGTCAACAAGGACTACAAGGGCATCCTCATCCAGAACGGCAAAAAATTCATCAACCGTTAAAATAAATGGTGGCCCGACCCACCGGCACAATAAAAAAGTCCGACGGAATCCCGCCGGACTTTTTTTTGTATATAATAAGTCTAATACAAATCGCTATGCGAGCCTGTGTCAAGCATCAACAGGGTCAGCTTGGTGTCATCCTGCTCCCATATCAACAACCAGTCTGATTCGACGTGGCACTCCCAGCAACCCTCATAGTCCCCCGAGAGCTTATGGGGACGGTATTTGGCAGGAAGCGAGCCTTCATTTTCAAGCATAGAGATTACCAAACGTAGTTTTTCAACATCCAAACCACGTTTATAACATTTCTTTAAAGCCTTATCAAACCTCTTGGTATAATCAATATGGTATTTCATATACCTAAGATTTTCATAAACAAATCGTCAGTGCTTTCTGCTCTATATACCCTCCCCTCTCTGACATCCTCGAGGGCTTCGTCGAGGCCGCACTTGGCTTTCTTCTTTTCCTTTTCCTTGGCAGGCGCAGCGATAGTCACACCGTTGAAGGCCTTCACCACCTTGCGAAGGGTGGGAAGCACCGACGGGTCCGAAATATTTAAAACAAGCTGTGTCATAATTCTCAATGTTTTAATGCAAAGATAAAGATTCTTGTCAATTAAAACAAACAACCACACTATTTTAGATGATTAATTTACAAAATACTACGTCCGATACGGCTATTTTATTAATTTTGCATTGATTTATCCATTTTTTGCATAATCCGAAAAATTGTCACAGCCCTATGATTGACGAAATCCTTAAATACAACCGCGAATTCGTGGCCTCCGAAGCCTACCGCCGATTTGAGACATCGAAGTACCCCGACAAGCGCATTGCAATCGTCACCTGTATGGACACCCGACTCGTCGAGCTGCTTCCGGCAGCCCTCGGCATCAAGAACGGCGACGTGAAAATGATTAAAAACGCCGGTGGCACCATCACAAACCCATTTGACTCGACCATGCGCTCGCTCCTCGTGGCCGTCTACGAGCTGGGCGTCAACGAAATCATGGTCATCGGCCACACCGGCTGCGGCGTCCAAGGCATGGATGCCGAGGAGATGCTCCACCTCATGCGTCAACGGGGCATCGACGAGGAACACATCTCGCTCATGCGCCACTGCGGAATCGACCTCAACAGCTGGCTCCACGGATTCACCGACACCTCCGAGGCCGTAGCCGAGACCGTCGACCTCATCCACAACCATCCCCTCATGGCCAGGGATGTCCGCGTCGGCGGCTACATCATGGACTCCCGCACCGGCCTCCTCGAAAGCCTCTGAAAAAATAACGATTCTATTGCATGTCATGCAGCAGAATCGTTATTTTTTATTCTATAAATCCTGACGGATCAAAGCTCGATGAGCTTCTTGATCTGGTTTTCGAGGTTCTCCTTGGGCTGTGCGCCGGCAAGACGGAGGTCGCGGATCTGCTCGCCGTTCTTGAAGAAGAGGATTGTCGGGATTGACATGATGCGATACTGGGTGGTGAGGTCGTTTTCCTCCTCGATGTTATACTTGCCGATTACGACTGTATCCTTATACTCCTCGGCAAGTTCCTCAACGACGGGAGCCATGCGCTGACAAGGGCCACACCATGTTGCCCAAAAGTCGATAACTACAGGTTTGCCTGAAGCAATGATGTCATGTACGTTCTGATCTGTAAATGTCATGATAATAAGTATTTTAAGATAAAACTAAGAATTTCTGCCTTGTGCGGGCATGTCGGCTGCCGCCGACCGCACCGCAAAGTTAATCATTAATAGTGAAATTTATATCCTCTTCGGTCAAAGTATCGACAAGTTTTCTCGAAATCGGGATGTGGCGGTTCGACCGCAGGTGGAGCGAGCGGTTGATTGCCGGGTCGAAGATTCTGAACGTCAGCTCACCCTGCGGGTTCGGCTCACGCTTGATTTCCTCCTCGATAAGCTCCTTGATGTGACGGGTCACCTTTTCCGACGGCAGGTCGATTGTTATCGAGTGGACCAGCGAGCCCTTGACGTCGCTCAGCAGACGGATATTGCGGATGTTGAAGCGCAGATCGGAATTCTGGAAGCGACGCTCGTAGCGCCCGGTGATGAGAATCGGTGTGCCAGGGACACCATAGTTATGATAATTGATATAGTTCTGATCGAAAAGCATAAACTCGGCACTACCCGTGTAGTCCTCGATTTTAAGGATGCCGAACTGGCCGCCGCGCTTTGAAGGACGGCTCGAAAACTCGACCACCATCCCCCCGAAAGTCAGATCCACCCCTTCGACGGGCTGGAATTCATTGTAGCCTTTCACGGTACAGGTGCCGTAGGTCAGCTCCATGTAGTATGGGTCGAGCGGATGTGCCGAAAGATACATCCCGACAAGCTCGCGCTCGCGCTCGAGGCGCACCGCCGTGGGCCACTCCTGCTGCGGGACGAGCGGCGGACGTCCGGCGGTCGACATCTCTGCGTCGTCACCGAAAAGCGACATGGCCGAGCTCATCTTGTCGTTCTGGAAGGCCTGTCCGTAGCGGACGAGGGTCTCGGTGAACACCTCGCCACGGGGATTCTCATAGAAGAAGTCCTCACGCTTCAATCCCTCGAAGCTGTCGAAGGCTCCGGCATAGACGAGGTTTTCAAACACTCGGCGGTTGACAGCCGACGAGGGCACCCTCTCCACGAAGTCATAGATTGACTCGAAGGGGCCGTTCTCCTTTCGCTCATTGATGATGGTCCTGACCACGTTCTCGCCCACACCCTTGATGGCAGCGAGTCCGAAGCGGATGTCGCCGTGGGAGTTGACACCGAATTCCACGAAACTTTCGTTGATGTCGGGGCCGAGGACGGAAATCTTCATGCGCTTGCACTCGTCCATGAAGCCGGTGAGCTTGTTGATGTCCGAGCGGTTACGGGTGAGGACGGCCGCCATGTACTCCGACGGATAGTTGGCCTTCAGCCACGCCGTCTGGAAGGCCACCCACGAATAGCATGTGGCGTGGCTCTTGTTGAAGGCGTAGGATGCAAACTTCTCCCAGTCGGCCCATATTTTCTCGAGCACCTTTGGCTCGTGGCCGTTGGCCTGCCCACCCTTCAGGAAGAGCCCCTTCAGCTCGTTCATCTTGTCGATAAGCTTCTTACCCATAGCCTTGCGGAGGGTGTCGCTCTGGCCGCGGGTGAAGTTGGCAAGGAGGCGCGACAGGAGCATGACCTGCTCCTGGTAGACGGTCACGCCGTAGGTGTCCTTGAGATACTTCTCCATGACCGGGATGTCGTAGGTGATAGGGCTGCGGCCATGTTTGCGCGCGATGAAGTCCGGGATATAGTCCATAGGGCCGGGACGATAGAGCGCGTTCATCGCTATGAGGTCCTCGAAGGTCGATGGCTGGAGCTCGCGGAGATATTTCTGCATGCCCGCCGACTCGAACTGAAACGTTCCCGTGGTGTGGCCCTGGCAATACAGCTCGTAGGTCTTCGGGTCGGCGATGTCTATATTGTCAATGTCGACGTCGATGCCGCAGGTCTGCTTGATGTTCGAGATTGCCTCCTTTATAATCGAGAGCGTTTTCAGTCCGAGGAAGTCCATCTTGATGAGGCCGGTGTCCTCGATAATCGAACCCTCGTACTGGGTGACAATCATCTTGTCGTTCTCCTTCGAGTCGACACTCTTGTCGACGGCTGTCGCCACCGGCACCCAGTCGGTAATCGGGTCGCGGCAGATGATGACGCCGCAGGCATGGACGCCGGTGTTGCGGACATTGCCCTCGAGGCGCCGAGCATATTCGAGAGTCTCGCGAATCAGATAGTTGCTCGAATTCAGCTCAGTGGCGAATTCCGGCACATACTGGTAGCAGTTCTTAAGGTTGGTCTTGAGCGTCTTCCCGTCGGGTCCGTCGGGCATACGCTTGGGGACGAGGTTGGCTATGCGGTTGCTCTCCGGGAGAGGCAGTTGCTCTACCCGCGCCACATCCTTTATGGCCGACTTGGCAGCCATCGTGCCGAAAGTGATGATGTGGGCCACCTTCTCCTCACCATAACGCTCGGTGACATAGTGTAGCACATCGCTTCGGCCGTCGTCGTCAAAGTCCACGTCGATATCGGGAAGCGAGATTCGGTCTGGGTTGAGGAATCGCTCGAAAAGTAGGTCATATTTTATAGGATCCACCTGCGTGATGCCGAGACAGTAAGCCACGACGCTGCCCGCAGCCGAGCCACGACCCGGCCCCACGCTGACCCCGAGCTTGTGGCGCGCCACATTGATGAAATCCTGCACGATGAGGAAGTAGCCGGGGAAGCCCATCGTCTTCATTATATAAAGCTCGAAGCGTATGCGCTCCTCCAGCTCCTGGGTGAGCGGGGAGCCGTAGCGCCGCTCGGCGCCCTCGTAGGCGAGTTTCGACAGATAGTCGGCCTCGAATTTTATACGGTAGAGCTTGTCGTAGCCTCCGAGCTTGTCGATTTTCTTCTGCGCGGCCTCGGGCGAGAGCACGACGTTGCCGTTCTCATCCTGGGTGAACTCGTCAAAGAGCTCCTTCTCCGTGATGCGGCTGCGATACTCTTCCTCGGTGCCGAAATCGGCCGGAATCTCGAAGAAGGGCATGATTGGCGCATGGTCAATCGAGTAGGACTCCACTTTCGACAGGATTTCGAGAGTGTTGTCGAGTGCCTCGGGAAGGTCGGGGAATATAGCCTCCATCTCGGCCTGCGACTTGAACCATTCCTGCTTAGTGTAGCGCATGCGGTCTGGGTCCGACACATAGTTGTTGGTTGAGATGCAGATCAGGCGGTCATGCGCCTCGGCGTCCTCGGCATTGATGAAGTGGGAGTCGTTGGTCGCCACTATTTTTATGCCATGCTTGCGCGCCAGGTCAATGAGCACGGGGTTGACTCTCTCCTGCTCGACGAAAGTCTCCCGATTGGCACCCGGGGCACTCGTCTTGTGGCGCTGCAGCTCTATGTAGTAATCGTCGCCGAAGGTCTCCTTGAACCACAGCACCTGCTTCTCAGCCTCGGCCATGTTGCCCTCTGCTATCAGGCGCGGGATTTCACCACCGAGACAGGCCGAGCAGACAATCAGCCCCTCGCTGTGGGCAGCAAGAGCGGCCTTGTCGGTACGCGGGTGGTGATAGAAACCCTCCGTATGGGCCTGCGACACGATTTTGATAAGATTCTTATAGCCCTTGAGGTTTTTGGCGATGACCACGAGGTGGCGCCCCTTGTCCTTCTTGTCGCTGCGGTCGGTCAGCGAGCCTTTGGCCACATACATCTCGCAGCCGAATATCGGCTTGAAGGCGAGCTTGTGCTCAATCTTCTCCATCTCCGGCGCAAGCTCCGCCCGGAGCTTCTCGGCCTCCCCCTCGGGAGCCTCGTCAATCTTCTTCTTGAGGTCGGCAAGCTTCCCCTTGTATTTGCCCTTGAGCTTGTTGACATAGTTAAAATATTCCTTGATGCCAAACATATTGCCGTGGTCGGTCAGGGCAAATCCAGGCATACCCAGTTCCAAAGCCTTGTCGACAAGCCCCGTGACCGAAGCCTGTCCGTCGAGCAGCGAATACTGGCTATGGACATGGAGATGAACAAATTGTCGCATTGAAAATAAAGATGTATAATAATTTCACTAAGCTTATATGCAAAGATACGCATTTTTTATGAGACTACTCCCCCTCCTGCAGCAGGCGGATGGCGAATTCGATGATGCTGTCCTTGCCGGCGAGGGCGTCGGCGGGATCCATGTCGACTGCGCAACCCTCGGTCGGCTCGACTCCGCTCTCGGTGCTCACGCCCTCGGCGTCAAGCATGGAGCAGGCCGAAAATCTCACCGACCATCCGCAGGGCAACTCCGACGAGAAGGGCATGCCGCTCCCTCCCCCGGTCGTGGCTCCGGCCACCCTCACCCCCGGCAGAAGCTTCATCACCGACACGAAATTATTGGCCGCCGAGAAAGTCGAGCGGTTCGCGAGCACCACCACCGGCTTGCCCCAGCGGATGCGTCCCTCCGCAGCCGGCTTATACTCTACGGCCCGCGGCTCGGAGAAGTCGCCGTGGCCCGGCCCGGTCTTATGGGATATATAGCCCACGACAGTAGGCTCCTTGATAAAGCGCGCCACGAGCGTCTCGACATTCGTGAGGTTGCCCCCGCCATTGTCGCGCACATCGATAATCAGACCGTTGGTATTCTTCAGAAAGTATAGCACATTGTCGAGATTCCCCTCACCTATGGTCGAGGAGAATGACGAATAGTAGATATAGCCTATGTTGTCCGAAAGTATGCCGAACATCATCCCGGAGCTTTGGCGATAATTGAAGTTGAAATACGATTCCTCCACCAGACGCTGCGAGAAATTTTGCGGATAGTCGCTCCACCACTTGCGGTAATACGAAGTGTTGAACGGCGCCGAGAGGTTGACATGGCCGTCGCGAAGCTCGTCGAGCATGTCGGCGCAGACGATGAAAAGCTCCTCGCGCGTCATCTCGTCCCCGACCCGGCGGGCATACTTATCGTGGACCTCGTCCCAGTCAAGCCCCTTCTCCTCGAGGAAGCAGTAGTGTTCGTCAATAATCTTCCACAGAGCCTCGAAATTGCCCCGCGGGTCATCGGCATACTCCTCGATTTCGTGACACGCAGCCAATGGGAGCAGCGCGCATAGCGGCAGGAGGGCGCGGACGAATATATATTTAATCGCTTTTAATGACATAGCTGGTTAATATGTTAGAAAGTCAGTCGAGCGGGTTGACGAGACGGCGTTTCGGAGCCGGGCGCTTACGCGGATTGACCGAGAGCCACTCGCCGCTGACGCCTATAGAGAAGGCATGAGTGTAGATGTGTGTGACCACATGGTTGACCTTCGACGAGAATATCCCCCCGTGGTAGCCCACGCGCAGATTCGTGGCCCCGAAGTGCAGGTCGGCTGCAAGCGAGTTGTCGAGCTTGAAATAATTGCCCCACCACGCGCCGTGGACCAGCCCGGAATGGTCTCCGAGATAGATTTCATAATATAGCTCCCCATAGTCGGGCGCAAAGAACACCCCCGCCACCGGGAGCGTCGGCTGATAGGTCACAGTGACCGGCAAGCGCCCGATTTTGGCCCGATACGAGGCAAAGCCTGTCAGATTTACCGTCCATGCCCCCTTGGCCGAGGCGGGATTGTTGCCGTTGCGGGCATTGTAGAGACAGCCGGCCTCGATGCCGGTCGAAGCGCCGACAGCGAGCGTCAGGTCTGCCGCAAAGGGGCGGAACTTCCTCATCATGCCCCAGTCGGCCGACAGCATCAGCCCCCACATCGTGGCGTTGCGGGCCGGATTGTCAGTCTTGTCGAGGCTGAGGCCGAGATGCAGGCGCATGGTCCAGTCATCCGGCGCAAAACTCATGGCCTGATAGCGCTGATAATCGAAGGCGGCATGCCATCCGTCATATTTCAGCGGCGTGAGATATGTGTCGGCGAGCCGGGCCGAGCCGGATTCCGCCGTATAGGCGGCAAAGACCGGCCTCACGACCTCCGTCGAGTCAGCCAGAACCTCTTCACCCCTCGCCCCGAGAGAGACAAGGGCAAGCGTGGCTGCAAACAAGCTTCTTATAGTCATCTGTCTACTTAATCTAATTAAAACAGTCGGTTCTGCCCGGTCAGTTCGTCGCGGATCTCGTCGTCACTGCGCTCCTCCTCGATTTCGACAGCCGGACTCTCGGCGCCCTCTGAGCCACCCTCATCGTCATCATCCTCGTCGTCGACCGCCACGGGCTCAAGCTCCGTGATATGGTCGATTTCGTATGTCGTGAGGCGCTTGCCGCGGGCCTTGAACGACTTGACGGCTATAAAGTCACGCGCCACGACCTCCATAGCGGGGCGGAAATCGTCGGCGCCCCCGAAGGTGACCTCCACTCTCAGGCCCGGCTCATCGCTGAGCAGAAGCAGGCGCGATTTCTCATTCTCCCCAAGATAGCGCTGCATCTTGGCCGTCGGCTCGAAGGTGAAGCGCTTGATATAGGGATATTTCTGGTCGGCATCGTCGAGTATCGCCGTCCAGATTTTATGGGGCGAGAACTTCTCGATGCGCATGATGTCGTCGGGATAATGGTTGGAGGCCTCGAAAGTCGAGGTGTAGTACTCGCCGTTCTTGCGGATCACGAGCACGAGGTCGCCGCTGTTGAACTCGCCGAGATACTCCCCGCGCCCGTCGTAGTTCAGGCGCATGACGTCGGGATCATACCACACGTCGCGCCCCCCAAGCGTCGAGCGCCCCTCCTTCTTGAGCGAGAAGCGGTGGACTTCGTTGCGGGTGACGATGTTGCCCATAGCCCCGCGCCCCTTGATGGCAAGTTCGGAGAAGTCCACGTCAAACTGCAAGGTCTTCAGCCTCAGCTTTGGCTTGAGTGTCACCTTGACCACCTCGGCCTCGCCGTTGTGGTTGACCGTGAACCAGCACACCTTGCTTCCCGGCTCCCCGGGGGTGAGATTATACTCCTTGTCGCGCGTTATGCCCGTGACGAAGAAGCGCTTCATATAATATGTGCCACCCTTGCCGTTCTGGTAGATGACATTGTAGACAGTGCGCTTGTCGTTGCGCTTGAACACGTCGACATGTATGATACCCTTCCCGACAAACATCTTCTCCTGCACCTTGACCACCTTGTAGCGCCCGTCCTTGTAGAAGATGATGATGTCGTCGATAGAGGAGCAGTTGCAGAGATACTCGTCCTTCTTCAGCGACGTCCCTATAAAGCCCTCCTCGCGGTTGATATAGAGCTTCTCGTTGGCCTCGGCCACCGACGCGGCCTGGATGCTGTCGAAGTTGCGGATGACGGTCATGCGCGGAAACGCGTCGCCGTATTTTTTCTTCAGATTCTCGAACCAGCTGATAGTGTAGTCGGTCAGGTGCTCGTATTTCGACGTCAGGTCTGCTATCCTCTCATGGAAGGCGGCAATCTGCTCGTCACACTTGTCGGCATTGAACTTCAGGATGCGCCCCATCTTGATTTCGAAGAGGCGTATGATGTCCTCGTCGGTAACCTCGCGGACAAACTTGTCCTTGAACTTCTCCAAGCGCCCGCGGATGTGCCTGACAGCCGCCTCCCTGTTCTCGCTCTCCTCATAGTCCTTGTCCTTATAGATGCGCTCCTCGATGAAGATGCGCTCGAGCGAGGCGAAGTGGAGCTGCTCGCGCACCTCCCCGAGCTGTATCTGGAGCTCGCGGCCGAGGATCTCGCGCGTGCGGTCCACGTTGTGGCGCAGCACGTCGCTGACGCCGATGAAGTGAGGCTTGTTGTCGGAGATGACGCAGCAGTTGGGCGACACCGACACCTCGCAGTCCGTGAAGGCATAGAGCGCGTCGATAGTCTTGTCGCTCGACGTGCCGGGGATGAGATAGACGATCACGTTGGCCGTCTGGGCCGTGTTGTCGACCACCGAGCGCACCTTGATTTTACCCGCCTCCTGCGCCTTGACAATCGACTCTATGAGCGTGGCAGTCGTCTTGCCGTATGGGATTTCGGTAATGGCGAGGGTCTTGTTGTCGACCTTCTCGATTTTTGCGCGGATCTTCACCACGCCGCCGCGCTCGCCGTCGTTGTAGCGCGACACGTCGATTGAGCCCCCCGTGAAGAAGTCGGGGTAGAGCGTGAACTCCTCCCCGCGCAGATAGGCCACGGAGGCATCAATGATTTCGTTGAAATTGTGCGGCAGGATTTTCGACGAGAGCCCGACGGCGATACCCTCCGCTCCCTTGGACAGCAGCAGCGGGAACTTCACCGGCAGCGTCACCGGCTCCTTCTTGCGCCCGTCGTAGCTGAGCGTCCACTCCGTCACCTTCGGGTTATAGACCACGTCGAGGGCAAACTGCGACAGTCTCGCCTCGATATATCGGCCCGCGGCAGCCCCGGCGCCCGTCAGAGTGTTGCCCCAGTTACCCTGGGTCTCCACCAGCAGCTCCTTCTGTCCGAGCTGCACCAGCGCCTCATAGATCGACGCGTCGCCGTGGGGGTGAAACTGCATCGTGTTGCCGACGATATTCGCCACCTTGTTGAAACGCCCGTCGTCAAGCAGCTTCATCGAATGGAGTATGCGTCGCTGCACGGGCTTCAGACCGTCCTCGATATTGGGGACGGCGCGCTCGAGAATCACATAGCTCGCATAGTCGAGAAACCAGCTCTGGTACATCCCGCGCAACTGGTGGCGCACCGTATCGTCGCTGGTATCGACAATTATCTTAGGGTCAAACTTGTCAGAATGTCCGGGAGAGCCATCCTCCGGCCCGAAGCCATCATTCTCAGCCCCGGCACCGTCGTTCTCGTCCACGGCATCAGCTCCGGGGCCGTCAGTCACGGCACCGAGACCGTCGTTCTCGTCCACGGCATCAGTAGTAAAGGTATCCTCGCTCATAGTCAATTGCGCACAAAAAAATTTCTAATCGCAAAGATACGAAAAAATGTTCAAATCCCCCCTCCCTAACGACCCTAAAGACCTTAACGCCCCTAAAGACCCCTTAAACCTTAAACCCAAACCTCAAACCAACTCTATACTCTATACTTTAAACTCTATACTCCACAAAATAGCAATTTGCCATAAAAGTCCCCGATTTCCCTCTAAAAACCACTCATTTCAGTGGAAATTTGCTCACGATGCTAAAAAATATGTTAAATCCAAGCAATTTGTTGCAAAATAATTTGTCAGGAATCCCAAAAGTCCGTACATTTGCAATGTGTTTTTCATGGTATTAGATTTAAGGTTAACTAAGATTGGTTGTCGGGAGACAATCAATTTTTATTTTATACCTACTACTCCCCACCACACCCTCGGCAGACTGTTAAAGAATCTGACACGATAAATACAATAATTAACACCAATTCACACTAAAAACCAAGTGCAAAAACACGTTTTAATATTTTATAGTATTTTCACATTAGCACCTAAACCTTTAATAATCTTCCTATTAACCATAAAATCACCTGCTTTTTTTGCCCATTTCACATTTTTTGGCTTGACATGATTTTTCCAATATACTCAAAATGCCTAAATTTGAGCAGTATGCAATATAAAATGCTAATTTTAGTTAAATTGCAAAAGTAACCCAATGGAACAGACTCTGATCATTTTCAAACCCTCGGCCATCGAGCGCGCCATAGTCGGCAGCGTCCTCTCACGCTTCGAGCGCAAAGGACTCACGATTACCGCCATGAAGATGATGCAACTCTCCGAAGAGCTTCTGCGCCAGCACTACGCCCACCTCGTCGACCGCCCATTCTTCCCCCTCATCCTGAAATCAATGACCGCGTCACCCGTCATCGTGATGGTGCTCAGAGGTCTTGATGCAATCGCAGTCGTCCGCGCCATGACAGGCGCCACCAACGGCCGCAAGGCTGAGCCGGGAACCATCAGAGGAGACTACGCCGTTTCCGGCCAGGAAAACATCATCCACGCATCCTCCTCGCCCGAGGATGCCGAAGTCGAAATCAAGCGATTC
This sequence comes from uncultured Duncaniella sp., assembly GCA_910586665.1. GTDB lineage: Bacteria > Bacteroidota > Bacteroidia > Bacteroidales > Muribaculaceae > Duncaniella. Next base: position 2,659 of record CAJUIX010000015.1, on the reverse strand, counting down.
TTCTCACCCGACGAGATTTTTGACCGAACCCCCGTACTGACGCCGTTCACCTACAGCGCCGACGAAATCGACATGACCCTAAACCAAAACCCCAAACCTTAAACCAACTTGTACTCCCTCTTCTTGCCGGAAAAAAACAACCAACGATAATGAATTTCATCAGACTCAATACTCTCTTCGCCACCCTCCTCATCTCGGCAGCCGCCCTGACAGCCCAGGCACAGCTAAAGCTGCCTGAATCCCACACAAACCAGCACAACGCACTCATAGCCAACCAACGTCCGTCGGTCAACCCCTTTAAGATTGAGAACAACAACGTCCTCATCAACCAGATCAAAGAGCGCGAAGCCGCCATGAACAACGAAATCTTCGCCTCATTCTGGGACAGCGACCGCGTCAACCCCTACGGGACAGCCGTCACAATCCCCGAACACCACGACATCGACGTCTCAGAATACACCACCCCCACACCCGGACACATCACTTCAAACTACGGCTACCGCTCACGCTTCGGACGCATGCACTACGGCATCGACCTCAAGCTCCAGGTAGGCGACACAGTCCGCGCAGCCTTCACCGGCAAAGTCCGACTCACCAAATACGAGCGCCGCGGCTACGGCTACTACGTCGTCCTCCGTCATGAAAACGGACTCGAAACCATCTACGGCCACCTCAGCCGCTTCCTCGTCAAGCCCAACCAATACGTCAAGGCAGGCGACCCGATAGCACTCGGCGGAAACACCGGCCGCAGCACAGGAGCACACCTCCACTTCGAGACACGCTACCTCGGCATCCCCATCAACCCCGCCGCAATCATCGACTTTGAAAACGGCGTCCCCCACAAAGACGTCTTCGCCTTCGACAAGCGCACCTACGGCAAATCGCAGAAATACGCCCCCGCCAAGCGCAAAACCAAAACCTACGCCTCCAAAAGACGCAAAACAACCCGCCGCACAACAAAAAAAATAACCCCTCAATAAACCCCATACCCTATACTTTAAACTCTTACTAAAAGCCTAACCCCCCTCAAACCATAAACTAAAAAATCCGCCTCCCCACAGGGAGCGCGGATTTTTTAATTTCCATTAAAGGCCCTAAAAAACTCTATACTTTAAACTCTATACTATCCTCTAAACCTTAAACCCGCCCCCTTAAACCAATTCATCTCCCAGCCCGCGCCGGGTCTCATCAGTCACAGGCACCAGAGGCAGGCGCAACACCTCCTTATAGCGCGGAAACAGAATGTGGAGCAGACACTTGATACCCGCCGGATTCCCATCCTTGAACAGCAGCGAATACAGCGCCGAGAACTGCTGGTGGAGCTTCGCAGCATCCTCCGGCTCCTCATCCTCCATACTGCGGTGGATCATCTCCGCAAAGCGCTCGGGATAAGCATTGCCCAGCACCGAGATGACACCGTCGCCACCGATGCGGATCATACTGTGGGCCAGCGAATCATCACCCGACAGCACCAGGAACCCCTCCGGGCGGCGCGTGATCACCTCCTGAGCCTGCTGCATATTGCCGCTCGCCTCCTTGATGCCGACAATCTTCCCGGCAAACTCCCTCGCCAGGCGGATGATAGTGTCAGTATTCATATTCACACCCGTGCGCCCCGGGATATTATACAGAATCACAGGAATCGGCGACGCCTTCGCGATTTCCGCAAAATGGCGGTACATCCCCTCCTGCGTAGGCTTATTATAATAAGGAACCACCGAAAGAATCGCGTCAAACTCATCCAGACGCTCCGTCTCCCTCAGCTCCTTGACCACCGCGACAGTCGAATTGCCCCCCACGCCGATAACCACAGGACACCTGTGGTCCACATAGTCAAGTATATGCAGCGCAAGCTTGTGTTTTTCCTCCGCAGTCAGAGTCGGCGTCTCGGCAGTCGTGCCCAGCGCAACGATATAGTCCGTCTTACCGTCGATCAAATAGTCGAGGTGCATGTCAAGCGTATGGTAGTCAATCTCACCATTCTCAAGAAAAGGGGTTGTAAGCGCCACCCCCATGCCGCGCAGATGCTCAGTCGACATAACTAAAAGTTTTTTTGTATTGAGGTTTTAAAATGTCAGTCTTTATACCTATTGTTTTGACAATTTCACAGCGAAACCGCCTTATTCCTTGCAAAAATACAAATTATTCCCTTATCATCCAAAACTTCATACAAAAGTTAAAAATTGTTATATTATAGTACCTTGTATTGCATAGTACCTTACGACTGCATACCTTTGCAACGTCGACAGGGAGAAGTGCACTCTCCCGCAATAACCAAAACAATAGTTCTTATACAGCATGAACATAGACAATCTGAAATCACAAATGCGCAAGGGCATGCTCGAATTCTGCGTGCTCCTGCTCCTGAGGAAGGACGACGCCTACGCATCCGAAATGATCGCAAGGCTCAAAGACGCCCACCTCATAGTGATGGAGGGCACACTCTACCCGCTCCTCACCCGCCTCAAAAACGACGGACTCCTATCCTACCGCTGGGAAGAATCCCTCCAGGGTCCCCCGAGGAAATACTACTCCATCACCCCTACGGGCATCGAATTCCTCGGCCAGCTCCAAAACTCCTGGGACGACATCGCCCGCTCCGTCAACCACCTCCTCAACCCCGCCACCCCGGACATCACCGCCTCCCACCTCCCAAACC
>CAJUIX010000014.1 GCA_910586665.1 uncultured Duncaniella sp. | reverse complement strand
CCGCTCACCTCGACACTGCCAGTGTCGCGCTCTAGCCAGATGAGCTAATACCCCGTTGTTTGCGGTGCAAAGGTAGTGATGTTTTTTGGTTTTTGCAAGGCTTTGGGCGATTTTTTTAGTAATTTTGCGCAAGATTCTGAATTATGTATGCCTCACCTTAATTATATCGGCATACATAATCCGGCATATCCCACCTTAGAATAATATATACACACTATCGTTATGGAAAGCAAGAAGGAATTACTCCGTCCACTCCTGGGGATGACTCTCGGAGAGCTTGAGACCGTAGCCGAGGAGGCAGGGCTGCGCAAGTTTGCAGCGAAGCAGATGGCACGCAGGCTCTATGTGAACCGCGCGCGCAGCATCGAGGAAATGACCGAGCTGCCGAAGGGGGCCCGCGAGTGGCTCTCGGAGTACTACTGCGTCGGGCTTCAGAGGCCCGTGAAGGAGTCACGCTCGAAGGACGGGACGGTCAAATATCTCTTCGCCACCCGCGGAGAGGGCTTCGACTTTCTGACCTCGGGCACCGGGGGGCGCGATGTGGAGGCGGTCTATATCCCCGACCGCGACAGGGCGACGCTCTGCGTGTCGTCGCAGGCGGGCTGCCGCATGGGGTGCCGATTCTGCATGACGGGGCGCCAGGGCTTCCACGGCAACCTGACGGCCGCGGCTATCATCAACCAGATTTTTTCAATCAGCGAGAGCGACAAGCTGACCAATATAGTGTTTATGGGTATGGGTGAGCCGATGGACAATGTCGACGAGGTGCTCAAGGCGATAGAGGTCCTGACCGCTCCGTGGGGACTGGCCTGGAGCCCGAAGCGCATCACTGTGTCGAGCATCGGGAAGCTCGACGCGCTGCAGCGCCTGCTCGAGGAGACAAAGGTGCATGTGGCCATAAGCGTCCACACTCCCTTTGCCGGGCAGAGGGAGGCCCTTATGCCGGTCGAGAAGGCCTTCCCGGTGGCAAAGGTGTTTGATTTCCTGAGGAATTATGATTTCGCCCACCAGCGCCGGCTGTCGGCGGAGTATATCGTGTGGTCGGGCATCAACGACGACATGCGCCATGCCGATGCCCTGGCGCGTCTGCTGAAGGGGACGGACTGCCGTGTGAATCTCATAAGGTTTCATGCAATCCCCGGCTTCGAGCACTCGACGGCTTCCGACGAGGTCATCGAGCGTTTCCGCGACCGCCTCAACGGTCTGGGCGTGACGGCCACAATCAGGGCCTCGCGCGGCGAGGATATAGAGGCGGCGTGCGGTATGCTGAGCGGGGAGGCTTCGAAGGAAGGGAGCGACAAGGCTGGCTCCTAAGGCGTGTCTTACAATAGTTTTTTCTCTAAACACGCTCCGAGTGGGGCAGGCGCGTGACGTATGGCTCGAAGAAATTCTTGCCGAGCACGCGCGAGATGCGCAGGAGGAGTTCGGCGTCGATGCTGTGACGGTTGAAGATCTTGTAGATATTGGTGCGGTTACACCCGAGCTCCTGCGAGAGCCACACCACTGACTTTTGCTGGGTCTTCAGCTCGTCCTTAATTAATTTACCAATAAAAATAGTCGTCATATTAATAAAGAAATGTGTGTAGATGTTAGGAGGAACCCCGGAAGGGACCTGTTTGTAGAATGTAGATGGGTCCAGCACAAAGATACTGTTAAGGAGGGAAGACCAGCCCGAAGGTGGAAGAAGACGGCTTCGGACAGCTTTTTAAGGCCTGTGCACAGGGGATTCAAGTAGATAAAATAGGGCTGAACCCAAAAACCAATGCGTGTCCCCGGCCTGTGGCACCGCCAAGCGCCTTTCTCCACGGAACAAGTGCAGGATGAGTTCAGCCCGTATTTCGAGCATATAAACAGATTCTTTACCTTGTTCCCCGCGGATAAGTACGGTTGAAGTATTTGGCGGTTTCCAGACTGAGGGAACTATACATTGTGGCCGTCGTGACTTCCGGGATGCGGCCCGATTTCTCGTACCCGGAGCGACGGTGTCGGTTTGCAGCGCAAAGTTAAGGAGGATTTTCGACGGATTCAATAGAATAATGTATAAAAAGCGCTCGCCGAAGTATTAAAAATATTTAAAAGACTTCGACCCGTGATAAAGAGTCAAAACCTACGGCCATGCCGGTTGTTATAGGTTTTGGAGTAGTAAGCATGGACACAGGCCCGCTATTTCACTCTTTTATTTAAAAATTATTAATAGAGAAAATTTTCTTTAATCCGAACCATTAATACCGAAAAAAGTCAGTACCTTTGCAGTCGGATAAGAAGAAACGGACTCCAACCGGATCTATAAAGGTCTAAAAAGATTTTAGGAATATTCAAATTATCAATTTTATAAACACTCTTCTACACAACAATGAGTACAATTGATTTATCCCAGTACGGCATCACCGGCGCAAAGGTGATCCACAACCCCAGCTACGACCAGCTCTTCATCGACGAAACCAACCCCGAACTCACCGGCTATGAAAAGGGCCAGGTGACCGAACTCGGCGCTGTCAACGTGATGACCGGCATCTACACAGGCCGCTCGCCCAAGGACAAATTCTTTGTAAAGGACGACACCAGCGCCAACTCTATCTGGTGGACCAGCGACGAATACAAAAACGACAACAAACCCATCACCCCCGAGACATGGAAGGCCCTCAAGGCTATCGCCGACAAGGAGCTTTCCGATAAGACCCTCTACGTCGTTGATGCCTTCTGCGGCACCAATCCCGACACCCGCCTCGCAGTGCGCTTCGTCATGGAAGTGGCATGGCAGGCCCACTTTGTGACCAACATGTTCATCCGCCCCACCGAGGACGAGCTCAAGAACTTCAAGCCCGACTTCGTGGTGCTCAACGCCTCCAAGGCAAAGGTTGAGAACTGGAAGGAACTCGGCATCAACTCCGAGACCTGCGTTGCCTTCAACCTCACCGAGCGTATGCAGCTCATCATCAACACCTGGTATGGCGGCGAGATGAAGAAGGGCATGTTCTCGATCATGAACTACTACAACCCCCTCCGCGGTATCGCTTCGATGCACTGCTCGGCCAACACCGACAAGAAGGGCGAGAACACAGCTATCTTCTTCGGCCTCTCCGGCACAGGCAAGACCACTCTCTCGACCGACCCGAAGCGCCTCCTAATCGGCGACGACGAGCACGGCTGGGACGACAACGGCGTCTTCAACTACGAGGGCGGCTGCTATGCCAAGGTCATCAACCTCGACAAGGAGAGCGAGCCTGACATCTACAACGCCATCACCCGCGACGCACTCCTCGAGAACGTGACTGTCGACGCAGAAGGCAAGATTGACTTCACCGACAAGAGCGTGACCGAGAACACCCGCGTAAGCTACCCGATCAACCATATCCAGAACATCATCGTTCCCTCCCGTGGTCCCGCCGCAAAGAACGTGATCTTCCTTTCAGCCGACGCCTTCGGTGTGCTCCCCCCCGTGTCTATCCTGACTCCCGAGCAGACCAAGTACTACTTCCTCTCCGGCTTCACCAGCAAGCTCGCCGGCACAGAGCGCGGCATCACCGAGCCGACCCCGACCTTCTCGGCCTGCTTCGGCGCAGCCTTCCTTTCGCTCCACCCCACCAAGTATGCCGAAGAGCTCGTTAAGCGCATGGAGCAGAGCGGCGCCAAGGCATATCTCGTGAACACCGGCTGGAACGGCACAGGCAAGCGTATCTCTATCCGCGACACCCGCGGCATCATCGACGCCATCCTCGACGGTGCTATCCTCACCGCCCCGACCAAGCAGCTCCCGATCTTCGACTTCACCGTCCCGACCGAGCTCCCTGGCGTAGATCCCAAGATCCTCGATCCCCGCGACACCTACACCGATCCCGCAGAATGGACCAAGAAGGCCGACAAGCTCGCCGAAATGTTCATCAACAACTTCAAGAAGTTTGAAGGCCACGCAGCAGGCAAGGCTCTCGTTGCCGCCGGTCCTCACATCGAAAAGTAAAAAATCTGACACTCCGACAGCGTCCCTCCGGGGCCGTTGCCTGAATCACCAAGAATACTCCGCAGGGTGCGCCGGCAATCCGGCCGCACCCTGCGTTATTTTTAGAAAGCCCCTAAAAACCCTAAAATCTTTAAAGCCCCTAAGGTTCTTAAAGTCCCTAAAGTCATTAAAGACCTTAAAGTCATTAAAGTCCTTAACGCCCCTCTATACTCTATACTTTAAACTCTATACTCCAAACCTTTCATGCTCAAATCCATCACCATCCTACTCTTTGCAGCCACTACCCTGACAGCCTCATCACAGACCCTCCCCAAACTCTCCCGCCAGCAGGCTGTCGAGGACATCGACTCCCTCGTCAGCCTCATCGAGGAGGTCGAGGTCGACCCCTACATGCAGCTCCCAAAGGAGACCTTCTATGCCGCCGTTGCCGAGAGCAAGAGGACACTGGCCGCCGACAGCATCGACATCTTCAGCCATTATCTGAAGCTCTCGCGCCTCACCGGGATGTTCAACCAAGGCCACCTTTCGGTCAATTTACCCAAAAAGATACCCGGAGTGACCCCCAAAGCACTCCCCTTGACACGAATACTCAAAGTTGTCCCCGGAAGCCACGACGTCATCCTCAGCTGCGACGCCGAAGTCGAGGGCCAAAAGCTCAAACGCGGCTCAAAACTTCTGTCAATCAATGGCCGCAAAGTCGAGGACATGGTCAGGCAATATATGCCTATGACCTCGGGCGAGACCGACGCCTTCCGCTGCGAGAGTCTCGCAAACCGTTTTGGAAGATACCTATGGTGTGAAAATCCGACAGACACAGTCTATGACATAACCATGCTCGACGGAGACGAGCACTCAAAACTGAGGCCGACGCTCAATCTACGCCTCAAAGCCGTCGGCTATAATGACATGGCCGAGCCGACCGACCCAGGCAGCGACGAGCCTTACTCCTACAAGATGCTCAACGACTCCGTGATGCTCTTCACCTTCAACAGCTGCGACCTTGACGGCTTCAACTATTTCGCACGCAAGATGTTTGCCGAAGCCAAGCGCGACGGCGTCAAACACCTCATCATCGACGTCCGCAATAACGGCGGAGGCAACTCCGACACCGGCGACGAAATCTGCCGCTATCTGACCGACCGCCCATTCAGCGGCTTCGGAGGCTCGAAAATCCGTAAATCAAAGACCGTCGCGCTATACTACAACCAAAAAGTCGGCAAAGATACCGTCTACGACTACACCAACGCCTCGGACTACAACCTCCACCTCCCCTACGACCCCAAATTCCGCTTCGACGGCAAGACATACCTGCTCATCAGCCCGCGCACCTACTCCTCCGCTTCTAACTTCGCATGGGAATACTGGAAATTCGTCCCCGGCACCGTCATCGGCGAGGAGACCGGCGGCGTCAACATCTCGACCGGCGACATCATACGCCGCGTCCTCCCCCACAGCGGGATAAGAGTCATAGTCCCCTGGAAGATTTTCTACCACTACGGCGCCAAGGACGGCGACCCCATCCACGGCACCATCCCCGACATCCCCGTCGCCGCCGACCAAGCCCTCACCAAAGCCCTCGAAATAATAACGGCCGGGGGAAATTAGAGAAATTTTTCACTAAATTATATGAAAATATAGCTTGCGGATGAAAACTTTTCTGTAAATTTGCATTGTCAGACACTGACTGGAAAGAGTACATATCATTCAATTCTATAAATACTTTAAAGCAAATTATTTATGTCAAAGGTTACAGTTGTAGGCGCCGGCAACGTGGGCGCTACTTGTGCTGACGTGATTGTCAAGTATGGCATTGCCGACGAAGTCGTCCTCCTCGACATCAAGGAAGGCGTTTCCGAGGGTAAGGCTATGGACATCATGCAGACCGCCAATATCCTCAACATCAACACCCGCCTGATCGGCGTCACCAACGACTACGAGATGACCGCAGGCAGCGACGTTGTTGTCATCACCTCAGGCATCCCCCGCAAGCCCGGAATGACCCGCGAGGAGCTCATCGGTGTCAACGCCGGCATCGTAAAGTCTGTGACCGACCAGCTGCTCAAGCACTCACCCAACGCTATCATCATCTGCATCTCCAACCCGATGGACACCATGACCTACCTCATCCACAAAGTGAGCGGTCTCCCCAAGAACCGTATCATCGGCATGGGCGGTGCTCTTGACAGCGCCCGCTTCAAATACTTCCTCTCAATCGGTCTCAATGCCAACCCGACCGAGGTCGAAGGCATCGTCATCGGAGGCCACGGCGACACAACAATGATTCCCCTCGTGCGCTACGCTGCCTATCGCGGCGTGCCCGCTTCCAACTACCTCTCTGCCGACCAGCTCGCCAAGATTGCTGCCGACACTATGGTAGGCGGCGCAACCCTAACCAAGCTCCTCGGCACTTCCGCTTGGTATGCACCAGGTGCGGCCGGAGCACAGATGGTCAAGGCCGTCCTCCACAACGAGAAGAAGCTCATCAGCTGCTCTGCCCTCCTCGACGGAGAATATGGCGAGAAGGATCTCTGCATCGGCGTTCCCTGTATCATCGGCAAGGACGGTATCGAGAAAATCGTCGAGTTTGACCTCAACGCCGACGAGAAAGAACTCTTCCACAAGAGCGCCGAAGCTGTCCACAAGACCAACGCTGCCCTCGCTACCGCCCTTTAATCGGCGACGGCACCAAAACGGTACGGACACAATAGCCTCCGGGCTATAGGATACCTTTTTCAGCCCACGTTTCTCCAACTCTATGCACCCCCTGCATCAGAGGCCGGGAAATGTGGGCTTTCATTTGTCGAACCAAACAAACTTTACTAAGTAAAAACACCATGATTTTAAGAAAATTAATCATCGCCACAGTCGCCGGCTTCATCCTCTCCGCCTGCGGGAGCGGCAGCAATGCCAACGCCGAGCAAAAGAAGGACAGCCTGGCCGAGGCCGGCACAAACGGCCCGGTCGAATATGCCCAGAACGAGGCTATCTCGCCCGACAAGGCCCTCCCGATAGTCATCGACTTCAACGCGACGTGGTGCGGTCCCTGCCAGCGCTTCGCCCCTATCTTCACCGAGACCGCCAAGGAATACAAGGGTAAGGCAATCTTCATGTCGGTCAACGTCGACAACTCCCCCGAGGCCGCACGCCAGTTCGAAGTCTCGGCCATCCCGCAGGTGAGCATCCTAATGCCCGACGGCACCATCAGCTCCACTGTCGGCTTCATGGACAAGACACAGTTCACGGAGTTCCTGCGCAAAGCCATACCCTGATTCTTATTAAAAACATAGCCCTGACCCCAAGCCACTGAAACTTTACATGGAGAAACGCCTGTTCCTTCTCGACGCCTACGCGCTCATCTACCGCGCCTACTACGCCCTCATCCGCTCGCCACGCTTCACTGCGGCGGGCTTCAACACATCGGCAATATTCGGCTTCTGCAACACCCTCGACGAGCTCCTGCGCAAGGAGAATCCCTCGCATATCGCGGTCTGCTTCGACCCGCCCCACGGCGTCACCTTCCGCCACGAGGAGTATCCCGACTACAAGGCCCAGCGCGACAAGCAGCCGGAGGACATCACCGCCTCTATCCCCTACATCAAACGCATACTCGAAGCCTACCGCATCCCCGTCATAGAGGTGGCCGGCTTCGAGGCCGACGACGTCATCGGGACACTCGCCGTCCGCGCCGGCAAGGAGGGCTTCGACACCTTCATGATGACCCCCGACAAGGACTACGGACAGCTCGTCGACGAACACATCTTCATGTACCGCCCCTCGCTCCGCGGCGAGGGCTTCGAAATCCGCGACAGCGCCCGCGTCTGCGAGAAGTACGGCATCTCCAACCCGCGCCAGGTCATCGACCTGCTCGCCCTCGAGGGTGACGCCTCCGACAACATCCCGGGCTGTCCCGGCGTCGGCGAAAAGACCGCCCGCACCCTCATCGAGGCATGGGGCAGCGTCGAAAACCTCCTCGAGAACACCGACAAGCTCAAAGGCGCGCTCCAGAAGAAGGTCATCGAGAACGCCGACAAAATCCGCATGTCGAAATACCTCGCCACGATAAAGACCGACGTCCCTATCGACATCGAGCCTGACGAACTCGTGCGCAAGGAAATTGACATCGACAAGCTTGCCGAAATCTACGGCGAACTCGAGTTCCGCACCCTGCTCGCACGCCTCAAAGCCACAAAGAAGGCCGCCGACACCGTGGCGCCAACCGCCCCGGCAGAAAGTCCGGCATCTGCCGTGCCCGACGAGTCAGGAATGGCCTCCCTCTTCGACATCGCCGAGGAGGCCGCCGAAGCGGTGCTTCGCCCCGCCTGCGAGGAGCGCAGCTACACCGTGGCCTCCACCCCCGCCGAGGCAGCAGCCGAAATCTCGCGCATAGCCAAGGCCCCGGCTATCGGCATGGCCCTCTATGCCGTCGGTGAGGAGGCCATGAGCGCCGACTGGCAGGGCATAGCCCTGAGCATCGACGAGTGTAGCGCCGTCTACATCCCACTCGGCCGCGGCGACGCCCGCGCAGAGATGCTCTCGGTCATCGAACCGCTCTTCACCGACAAGAGCCACACCCTCGTCAGCCACGACGTCAAGCGTGACATGCTCCTGCTCAAAAATGCCGGCATCGAGCTGACGGCTCCCTACTTCGACACAGCCGTGGCCCACTATCTCATCGACCCGGAGATGAAACACGAGCTGCGCTACGTCGTGGCCAAGTATCTCCACATCGAGCTGGAAGGCGTGGAGCCTGACGCCAAGAGCGGCCACCCCAAGAAAGCCCTCGACCTTCCGGCAGCCATCGGGCGCTACTGCGAGGAGGCCGACCTCAGCCTGCGGCTGCGCCCGATGCTGAGCGAGGAAATAGGCAGCCGCGACATGCTCCCGCTCCTCGACGAGGTGGAGCTCCCCCTCATCCGCGTGCTCGCCGAGATGGAGTACACCGGCGTGCGCATCGACACCTCCGTCCTCACCGAGCTTTCGGCCAAGCTCAAGAAGCGCGTCGAAGCCCTCGAGGAGGAAGCCTATGAAATGGCCGGAGGTCCCTTCAACATCGGCTCCCCCGCACAGGTGGGCATGGTGCTCTTCGAGCGCCTGCGCATAGATCCCAAGGCCAAGAAGACGGCCCGCGGCTCCTACTCCACCACCGAGCAGATTCTTGAAAAATATGCCGCCAAGGTGCCCCTCGTGAGCCTCATCCTGAAAATCCGCAGGCTGAAGAAGCTCATCACTACCTACCTTGACGCCCTCCCCGAACTCATCAACAGGAAGACCGGCAAAATCCACACCTCCTACAACCAGACAGTCACCGCCACGGGCCGCATCTCGTCAACCAACCCCAACCTCCAGAACATCCCTATCCGCACCGACGAGGGTCGCGAGATACGCCGTGCCTTCATAGCCGACCCGGGCAATCTCATCATGAGCGCCGACTACTCGCAGATAGAGCTGCGCCTCATCGCAGACCTCTCGGCCGACAAGGATATGATTGACGGCTTCCTCTCCGGCGACGACATCCACCGCATCACGGCATCGAAAATCCACGGCATACCCCTCGCCGAGGTCACCGACGACCAACGCCGCCACGCCAAAACCGCCAATTTCGGCATCATCTACGGCATCTCGGCCTTTGGACTCGCCGAGCGTCTCGGAATTGCCCGCGCCGAAGCCAAGAAACTCATAGAAGGCTACTTCTCGACCTACCCCCACATCCGAGACTACCTCGAGAAAGCCGTAGAGACAGCCCGCGAGAAGGGCTACGTCACCACCAAGATGGGACGACGCCGCTACCTTCCCGACATCAACTCGCGCAATGCCGTGGTCCGCGGCTATGCCGAGCGCAATGCCGTCAACGCCCCCATCCAAGGCTCCGCCGCCGATATAATAAAGGTGGCAATGGTCCGTATATATAATGAGATGGAGCGCCGGGGACTGCGCTCGCGCATGATTATGCAGGTCCACGACGAACTCATCTTCAACATCCACCCCGAAGAATTAGAGGAGATGCGCGGGCTGGTCATCAGCCAGATGGAGGACTCCTTCCACGGCGCCGTCCCCCTGACCGTCTCCGCCGGCATCGCCCCCAACTGGCTCGAAGCCCACTAATGCGACAACCACCACATATATATTACATAATAGCAAACAATGACACCTGAAGAAAAAACCAAGATTGAGGAGCGAATCGTCACCATGCTCAAGACGGTCTACGACCCCGAAATCCCTGTAGACATATATAACCTCGGCCTCATCTACGCGATAGACCTCGACGACGACGGAAACCTCAAAATCGACATGACCCTCACAGCGCCCAGCTGCCCGGCAGCCGACTTCCTCGTCGACGACGCGCGCATCAAGCTCGAGAGCATCGAGGGCATCAAGAGCGTCGACATCCGCATAGTCTTCGAGCCTGAATGGACCAAGGACATGATGACCGAAGAAGCTAAACTCGACCTCGGTTTCCTCTAATCGGCATGGCTGACGGAAAGAAGACATACTTCATAAGCGACCTCCACCTCGGCGCCTCCTACATCGCCGACCCGAAAGCCCACGAGCGCAAAATTGTGGACTTCCTCGAGCACATAGCCCCCGACTGCGGCAGGCTCATCCTGCTCGGCGACATACTTGACTACTGGTGGGAGTATCGCACGGTGGTGCCTCGCGGCTTCACCCGCTTCTTCGGCGCCCTCGGCCGCCTGGCCGACGCCGGAGTGGAAATCACATGGTTCAAGGGGAACCACGACATCTGGATTTTCGACTACCTCCCCCGCGAAATCGGCCTGAAGGTCCACGACGGAGCCATGACCGCCACATTTGACGGCAAGCGCTTCTTCATGGAGCACGGCGACGGCGTCGGGCGCCTCCCCTGGTCCTTCCGCAAGCTGCGCGCGCTCTTCCGCAACCGCACCGCACAGCGGCTCTACGCCGCCATCCACCCCCGCTGGACCATAGGCTTCGCCCACTCATGGTCCTCGCGCTCACGCAAGCAGGGGGGCTACACTCCCTCGGAGCGTGCCGGCGACAATCTCATAAACTTCGCCCGCGCCTACAACGCCTCGCACCCCGACGGGAAGATTGACTACTTCATCTTCGGCCACTGCCACATCCTTCTCGACCAAGAGCTGCCCGAAGGGAGCAGAATCGTCATTTTGGGTGACTGGATAAGCCGGTTCACATACGCTGTCTGGGACGGAAAAACTCTGAAAACAGACATATTTTATTAGGAATACTTCCGAATGTTTATTATATTAACGTATTTTAACTATTTGTAAACATTAGGATACAATTCTAATTCAATATTGATATTCAATAATTTAGGTCTCAAAATTGCAATTTTCGCAAAGTCCCGGATAAAAAATTATGTTGGATAACATAAAGAAATATTTGCCGGGCGCGATTTCTTGGCCTACCTTTGCATCACGAACCTAAAACAATCTTTTTTACCTTAGAAATTGTACCTATTGGAAACTCATAAAAGGGAGCCGCGTGAAGCTGCTCCCTTTTAATTTTATGTATGTGCAGCCGGAAATATATTTCACAAATCTACAAAATTTTTTTCACCCGCCTATTGCACAATTAAAATAATTGTACTACTTTTGTACTGAAAATATAATTGTAATCATTACAAATATGAAATAATTTCCATGCAGAGCGAAGCAATCACCACCCAGCAATTACTCGACATCCTGTCGGACGGCGGCGTCAAGCCCTCGGCACAGCGGATGATGATACTGCGCTTCCTCATGGAAAACAGAATCCACCCGACAGTCGACGAAATCTTCAAGGCCCTCCAGCCCGACAACCCCACTCTCTCGCGCACGACTGTCTACAACACCCTCCGCCTCCTCGCCGCAGCCGGCATCATCCGCTGCATCGAAATCGGAGGTGGCGACGGCGCCCGATGGGACTACCAGTACTACGAACACTCCCACTTCATCTGCACCGGCTGCGGCCATGTCAGCGACATCGACTTCTCGCTCAGCGAGGCTGACTACCCGGCGATGCCCGAAGGCTACCGGCTCCTATCGGCCGACGTGATATTCAAGGGCTGCTGCCCAGAGTGCAACGCCAAGGCCTGACACCCACTCCGGCAGCGCCCCCGAACAACAATAAAGACTTATAATTAATTATCATTTTTCGTATAACATCATTAAACAATCATCAATCATGAAGAAGAAATTTATCTGCACCGTCTGCGGTTACGTTCACGAAGGTGACGAAGCACCTGAATTCTGCCCCCTCTGCAAGGCTCCCCGCTCTAAATTCAAAGAACTCAACGAAAGCGAGGCTCTCGAATTCGTGACCGAGCACGTCATCGGCATCGCAAAGGACACCGACGACGAGATGAAGGCCGACCTCCGCGCCCACTTCGAAGGCGAATGTGCCGAAGTAGGCATGTATCTCGCCATGTCGCGCCAGGCTGACCGCGAGGGCTATCCCGAAATCGCAGAGGCCTTCAAGCGCTACGCTATCGAAGAGGCAGAGCACGCTTCCAAGTTTGCAGAACTCCTCGGCGAGTGCGTATGGTCGACCAAGGAGAACCTCGAAAAGCGCATGGCTGCCGAGGCAGGTGCCAACGCCGACAAGATGCGTATAGCACGCCGCGCCAAAGAACTCAATCTCGACGCTATCCATGACACCGTTCATGAAATGGCCAAGGACGAGGCCCGTCACGGACAGGGCTTCCAGGGTCTCTACAACCGCTACTTCAAGAAGTAAAGACACACACTCTCATATCCTGCCCTACGGGCCTGAAAAGATAACCGCCGGAACTGACATCCATCATTTCCAAGGGTCTTTTCAGGCCCTTTTCCCATACCCCGCCACGCAGAACCCGTAACGACAACCCAAATAGTTAATAATCATTAACAAAATGAATTTTCTGTAACCATTTTGGTATTGTATTGTAACTATGTTGTAACTTTGCGATGAAATACCTTAATAGCACTGTCGCGAATGACACAGCCACAGATATTTTTAGACACCAACACTAAACACAGTAAGCTAAGTCATGAAAGGACACCTAATTGCAGTTCTATTCTGCGTTTTAGCCACAATAGGCACAACAGTAACAAGTTGTAACGGGACTGCTTCCACCGGGAAGACAGCCAAGACTCCGCATGCAAAAAAAGTACTCAATTCTCCTGCCAAATTCAATCGGGACTCCGCATATTATTATGTAAGACGCCAGGTGGCCTTCGGCCCGAGAGTATCCGGGACAGAGCAGAACCGCCTGTGCAGGGACTATATAGTCCGCACACTCAACCGTCACGGGGCAAAGAACGTAAGGGTCCAGACCGGCGAGGTGAAAGCTTTCAACGGCGACAAACTACCAATCGGCAACATCATGGCATCCTATGGGCCCGATATAAAGGACAGAATACTCCTTGTGGCCCACTACGACACCCGCCCCTGGTGTGATTCGGATATCAACGAAGAAAACAGGCTCAAGCCCGTCCTCGGCGCCAACGACGGCGCGAGCGGCGTCGGAGTCATCCTCGAAATAGCCCGCCAGCTCAAGCAGAACGTTCCCCCCGTAGGCGTCGACCTCCTTATTGTCGATGCCGAAGACTACGGCCAGGCATCTGGATTTTCGACCCATGACAGCTCATGGTGTCTCGGCACGCAGAACTGGATTGAAAATATGCCTTATGCCGCGGACTCGCTACCGCGCTATGCCATATTGTTTGACATGGTAGGAGGGATTGACGCAAAATTTCACCGTGAATACTACTCTGACCAACGCGCCAAAAACATAGTCGACAAAGTCTGGTCGATGGCCGAGCGCTCGGGCTATGAATCGCGCTTCGTCAACAAGAGCGGCGGCGCCGTCGTCGACGACCACCTCTTCCTCAACGATGCCGGCATCCCCGCCATCGACATAATCGAGTCAAAGAACGACGCCACCGGGACATTCCCCCCGACATGGCACACCGTCAACGACACTATGGAGAACATCGACCCCTCCTCGCTCGAAGCAGCCGGCCAGACCGTCCTCAACATGATTTTCAACGAAATCCGCTGCCTGGAATAATCCACACGGACATACGCAAAATAATCAGGGAAGTATACTCGCCGTAGAGTGTACTTCCCTGATGTTTATTAAATAGAATTGATGATTAGTAATGTCCGGGATTACTTCAGTGTGCCCTGGTTGGCCTGTTCGATCATCTCCTTGCTGGCGGTGATATAGACCTCCACGCGGCGGTTCTGCGCACGGCCCTCGGCAGTCGAGTTGGAAGCGATGTAGTCCTGCATGGGGAGACCCTCGGCCGACAGACGGGTGGCAGCCACGCCGCTGTTGAGCAGATAGTTGCGGACAGCATCGGCACGACCGTTGGCCACACGCTCGTTGACGGCGAGTGTGCCGGTGTCATCAGTGTAGCCGTAGATTTGCACGTTGGTGCCGGGGTTGTTGATGAGCGAGGTTGCAAACTTGGTCAGGTCCGTCTTGGCGTTGGCGCTGAGAGTGGTGCCGTTGGTCGGGAAGAGGATACCTCCGTTGAACGTCACCTGGATGGCCTGGAGACCGTTTTCGTCAGTCACCTGCTTGATTTCAGCCTGCTTGGCAAGCTCGGCCTGGAGTTCAGCCTGCTGCTTGTCCATCTTCTTGCCGATGAGCACGCCGGCGCCTGTACCTACGGCAGCACCGATAGCCGTACCGATAGCGGCACCCTTGCCGCCACCAATGAGAGCTCCGAGACCTGCACCGAGGGCGGCACCGCCGCCTCCGCCAATCGCTGCGCCCTTGCCTGTGTTGGTCCACGAGGAGCAACCTGTCGACAGGAGCACGCAGAGAGCCATTGCAGGAATTCCTAAAACTTTAGCGAGTTTCATTTTTTTGTTATTTTTAAGTTAACGTGTTAAATCTCGACACAAAAATAGGTATTTCCTATGTTATTTCCCAAAATTATCCCTCAAGACGGGAAATTTTTTTGATGCGTCTGTATAGATATTACGTCCCCGGTAGAATAAAGTTTGACGCGCCGCCACAAACTTTGACAAAAAATTCTTAATTTTGTAATCGTTATGGCGACGTCAATTCCTTCCGTCGGCACAATTGGGGGTAGAGCATGACAAGCTGCCTCACGCAGCCTCCGAAACCGCCCTGCGACACCCTCGGTAACGAAGGTTAACCTTAAATATCGTCATGTCAACAAAGCGCTTTAACCCCAAAGGGAACCTTCTGCTCTATCATGCAGGGGCTGCGGTCGCAGTCATGGCCTGGGGCGTATCGTTCATTTCAACCAAGGTGCTCCTCGACAGCGGCCTGAACCCTATCGAGATTTACATTTACCGTTTTGCAATCGCCTACATCGCGATGCTCCTCATCTGCCACAAGAGACTGCTGTGCGATTCGTGGCGCCATGAATTCACATTTATGCTCGGCGGACTCTTCGGAGGCTCGATTTACTTCATATCCGAGAATGTCGCGCTCGAGTACACCCTCGTGAGCAACGTCTCGCTCATCACATCGCTCTCGCCGCTGCTGACCGTCCTGCTCATAGGCTTCATCTACCGCACCGACCGCGTGGGCAAGGAGACCATACTCGGCTCCGTCGTGGCCTTCCTCGGGGTGGGGCTTGTCATTTTCAACAGCAGCTTCTCACTGAGCATCAAGCCACTCGGCGACATGCTCTCGCTCCTCGCCGCCCTCTGCTGGGCCATCTACAGCATTATAATCAAGAAACTCAACCCTCTCTACAGCGCGCTCTTCATCACGCGCAAGACATTCTTCTACGGCGTCCTGACCGCAATCCCCTTCCTGCTCATCGAGCCGGAAATCACCCCCCCGACAGTGCTCCTCGAACCGAAACTGATGTTCAACATCCTCTTCCTCGCGCTCTTCTGTTCGATGTTCGCCTATCTGATGTGGGCCGTCATCATCGGCAAGATAGGCGCGGTAAAGGCGTCGAACTACATGTACTTCCAGCCCGTCGTGACCCTCGTCTTCTCCTTCTTCATCCTCGGCGAGAAGATTTCGATTATCGGCTACACCGGCTGCGCCATGATCCTGCTCGGCGTATGGATGGCCGACTACCTGCAAAAACGCAAACTCAAGAAACAAAATTAGGAATCACAACCTTAACCCCACCCCCTACACAAACTGCTATCATGAACAAAAAACTGTTAAGCCTGCTCCTGTTAGGCTCTGCAATCTGTGCAGAGGCCGCGACACCGTTGTGGATGCGCGACGTGCGCATCTCACCCGACGGAAAGACAATCGCCTTTACCTACAAGGGCGACATCTTCACTGTGCCCGCCACCGGCGGCCCGGCCAAACGCCTGACCACCCTCCTCTCCTACGAGACGGAGCCCGTATGGTCACCCGACGGCAAGAAAATAGCCTTTGCCAGCGACCGCGAGGGTGGTGCCGACATATATATAATGAACGCCGAGGGTGGCGACGTCAGGCGCCTGACCACACACTCTGCCGTCGAGACCCCCCAGGCCTTCACCCCCGACGGAAAATATGTGGTCTACTCGGCTGCCATCCAGGACACCCCGACCAGCCTCATGTTTCCCGCCAAGGGCTACACGGAGCTTTACAAGATACCCGTCGGCGGCGGACGCCCCGAGCAGATTATATCAACTCCCGCGGAGGCAATAAGCTTCCTCCCCGACGGAGCATCCTTCCTCTATGTCGACCGCAAGGGCAACGAGGACCAGTGGCGCAAGCACCACACATCCTCCGTGACCCGCGACATCTGGAAGTATGACGCCAAGACCGGCAAGCACACCAATCTCACCAAGCGCGAGGGTGAGGACCGCAACCCCGTCATCACACCCGACGGCAAGACGGCCTACTTCCTCAGCGAGCGCGACGGCGGCAGCTTCAACGTCTACTCTATGGACATCGACAATCCCTCGAGCGTCACTGCCCTCACTGATTTCAAGACCCACCCCGTGCGCTTCCTCTCTCGCGGCGCCGACGGCACACTTGCCTTCACCTACGACGGCGAGATTTACACCATGCGCCCCGGAGCCAAGCCCGCGAAGCTTAGAATAGACCTCGTGACCGACGAGCCTGAGGAAACCGTAATCCGCAAGTTCGCTACCGGCGCGCGCCAGGCTGTCCCGTCGCCCGACGGCAAGCAGGTGGCCTTCGTCAACCGCGGCGACATCTTCGTCACCTCGGTCGAATATCCCACCACACGTCAGATCACAGCCACCCCCGAAGGTGAAAGCTCCCCGAGCTGGGCCGACAACCGCACGCTCTACTACAGCTCCGACCGCGACGGCCACTACAACATCTACCGCGCCCGCATCGCCCGCGACGAAGACCCCAACTTCCCCAACGCCACCATCATCGACGAGGAGCCCGTATTCAAAAAGAATGACAAGGTCGACCGCGCCAACCCGGTAGTCTCACCCGACGGCAAGAAGATAGCCTTCGTGCTCGGCCGTCGCGACATAGCCGTACTCGACATAGCTTCCGGCAAGGTCACCCAGCTCACCCACGGCAACATCTGCAACTCGCGCACCGGCGGCCTCACCTTCGCCTGGTCGCCCGACAGCAAATGGCTCGCAGCCGAGGTCGACATGCACCGCCGCAGCCCCTACTACGACATCGCAATCATCAACGCCTCGACCGGCGACATCACCAACATCACCAACTCCTCCTACATGGACATGTCGCCGCGCTGGGTCATGGGGGGCGACGCCATCCTCTTCGCCAGCGACCGCTACGGCATGCGCAGCCAGGCCTCGTGGGGTTCGCAGAACGACGCCATGCTCGTGTTCACCAACCAGGCCGCCTATGACCGCTTCCGCCTCTCGCCCGAGGACTATGCCCTCCTCAAGGAAGTGAAGGACAGCAAGAAGAAGCCCGCCACGGCCGAAAAGGATAAAAAGGACGCCGACAAGGGCAAAAAAGACGCCCCCCAGGCCAAGAAGGACTCCAAGAAGGATGTCAACATCGAACTTGACGGCATCAGCGACCGCATTGTCCGCCTCACACCCTTCTCCTCCGACCTCGCCGACCTCTACATTGACGACAAGGGCGAGACCCTGTGGTTCCTCTCATCTTTCGACAGCGGCTACGACCTCTGGAAAATGAATCTCCGCAAGAAGGACGTGAGCCTCGCCAACAAACTCGATGCCGGCAACCTCTCGATGACCCCCGACGCCGAGGGCAAGAACCTCTTCCTCCTCGGAGGCACCTCCATGCGCAAGATGGCCCTCCCCTCGGGCAAAATGGAGCGCATCAGCTACACCGGGCGCCAGAAAATCAACCCAGCAGCCGAGCGTGACTATCTCTACAACTATATCCTCAAGGAAGTCGACGCCCGCTTCTTCGACCCCGCCATGCACGGCGTCGACTGGAAGGCGATGGGCGAGGCATATCGCAAGTTCCTCCCCCACATCAGCAACAATGCCGACTTCGCGGAGCTTGCCAGCGAGCTCCTCGGCGAGCTTAACGTCTCGCACACAGGCGGACGCTTCTATCCCGACCCCGTCAAGGAAGCCACAGCCGAACTCGGCCTCCTCTTCGACATGACTTTCAAAGGTCCCGGTCTGAAAGTGGCCGAGGTGGTCAAGGACGGCCCCTTCAGCCATGCTGACTCCAAGATGAAGCCGGGCGCAATCGTCACAGCCATCAACGGCGAGAAGATTGATGCCGAGACTGACTATACTCCCCTGCTCAACGGCATCGCCCGCCAGAAGACACTCGTCAGCTTCACCCTCCCATCCGGCGCAAAGGAGGAGGAAGTGGTGCTCCCGATAAGCTCTACCGCACTCAACAACCTCCTCTATGACCGCTGGGTGAAGCGCAACGCCGCCCTCGTCGACTCGCTCTCCGGCGGCCGCCTCGGCTACGTCCACATCAAGTCGATGAACGACGCAAGCTACCGCACCATCTATGCCGACCTCCTCGGCAAGTATAACGAGCGCGACGGCATCATAATCGACACCCGCTTCAACGGCGGCGGACGCCTCCACGAGGACATCGAGGTGCTCTTCAGCGGCAAGAAATACCTCACCCAGGAAATCAAGGGTGTAGTGGCAGGCGAGATGCCCTCGCGCCGCTGGAACAAGCCCTCAATCATGCTCACCGGCGAGGCCAACTACTCCAACGCCCACGGCACACCCTGGGTCTACAAGCATGTCGGCCTCGGCAAAGTAGTGGGTATGCCCGTCCCCGGCACCATGAGCTCGGTCAACTGGGTGACCATGCAGGACCCCTCGCTCGTGTTCGGCATCCCCGTGGTGGGCTTCAAGACCGCCGAAGGCAACTATCTTGAAAACACCCAGCTCGAGCCCGACGTCAAGGTGGCCAACGACCCGGCCAAAATCGTCCTCGGCATCGACGACCAGATTGCAACCGCCGTCAAGACCCTCCTCAACGACATCGACAAAAAATAAAGTCCCGAAACATCGCGATACAAAACAATTATTCCCGGTCATCATAATCATATTGATGGCCGGGAATAATCGTTTTATATATGGCTATATAAATTGCGGTCGTTTAGCCGAAAACGAAGGTCTGCGAGGATGAGTTGCCGGGATTGGGGTTCATGCCGTGGAGGGCGACGCCGTCACGGGCACCGTTTCGCACCTCCTCGACAATCCTGCGGTCGCGCTTATAGGTAGGATAGGACTCGAGGATGTCGCAGATAGCGTCGTCGTCGAGCTGGTTGGGGCCGAGGATGATTGTCGAGTTGCGGTCCTTACCCTCGGTGAGGTCCTTCATCTTCGTGAAACCGTACTCCTCGGCAAGGCGCTCGTCGGATACCTCAGGTTCCTTGCGGACAGCCTTGGGCGCGGGCTGCGGGGCCACTGCGGCGGGTCCGGCAGCCGGAGCGGGAGTAGCTGCGGCGGCAGTCGCGGCGGCAGCGGGGACGGGCTGACGGGTGGCTGTACGCGAACCGGGCTTGCCGGCGCTGAATCCGAAGCCGCTCGTCGAGCTTCCCGACATGAGTTCCTCCTCCTCCTCGCGCAGGGTCACGTCGAAACCGGCGGCAAGGATGGTCATCTTCACTCCGTTGCCGAGAGTCTCGTCGAAACCGACACCCCAGATGACGTCGACCTCGGTAGTAATCGAACCGATGAAGTCGGTAATCTCGCGTGTCTCGCTCATGAGGAACTTCTCCTCGGCATTGGGGTTGAAGTAGAGGTTGAAGAGGAGCTTCTTCGAGCCGAGGATGTCGCGGTTCTTGAGCAGCGGTGAGTTGAGGGCGTCCTGGATAGCCTGGGTTACGCGGTTCTCTCCCTCGCCGAAGCCTGTCGATATGATTGCGGCGCCACCGTCGCGGAGCGTGGTGTCGACGTCATTGAAGTCAAGATTTATAAGGCCGTTGCAGGTGATAAGCTCCGAAATCGAGCGGGCTGCAATCGAGAGCGTGTCGTCGGCCTTGCCGAAGGCGTTGAGGAAGTCGAGGTCACCGTAAATCTCGCCGAGGCGCTCGTTGTTGATGACAAGGAGGGCATCGACATGCTTGGCCATCTCGTCGGCACCCGCTATCGCCTTCTTGATCTTCTTCTGACCCTCGAAGAGGAAGGGGATGGTGACGATGCCGATAGTGAGCAGGCCGCGGTCCTTGGCTATACGGGCCACGACGGGAGCCGCGCCTGTGCCGGTGCCGCCACCCATACCTGCGGTGATGAAGACCATCTTGGTCTGGTCGTCGAAAAGGGCTGCGATATCATCGGCGCTCTCCTCGGCGAAGTCACGGGCCTTCTCAGGCTTGTTGCCCGCGCCGAGACCGTCGCCAATCTCAAGGGTGTGGGGCACCTGGGAGTGACACAGGGCCTGGTGGTCAGTGTTGATATTTACAAACGAGACATTCTTTATCCCCTGAACATACATGTGGTTTACGGCATTATTGCCACCGCCTCCGACACCGATAGCCATGATGTTGCACACGAGGTCTGAACCTGACTGCTCGCCCTTGAAGGCCGATGTGTCGGATATATCCTGATTATAGTGATTCTTAAGTTCGTCCATTTTTTAGTAGCGTAAGGAAAAATGTTGTAAGCGTGTCTTTATATTAAGCTGTAATCAATCTCTGACTTACTTATCGTCGTCATTGTCGTCATCCTCCACAGGCTCGGTCATGAGCGACACCATGCGGTTGCGTACAGAGCCGAGGAAGCGTGCGAATCCGCCGGGACGGGCCGGCTCCCTGCGCTCCTCGACGGCGGGCTGCTCGGTCTGCACGGTAATGTTCTTGGCCTGCTCGCCATAGACGCTCGTCGGACGCTGCGGCTGCTGCGGCTGCTGTGCGGGAGCCTGGTAAGGCTGCTGCACCTGCTGCTGGGCCACAGGCTGCTGCTGCGCGGGCGCCTGATAGGGCTGCTGGTACTGCGGTTGCTGATAAGCGGATTGCTGGTAAGCCTGCTGCTGATACTGCGGCTGCTGGGGCTGCTGCGCGGCCTGGGGCTGTGCGGGAGCCTGGTAGACCGGCTGCTGTGCCTGGTGGTGCATAGGCTGCGACGGCTGCTGATACTGCGGCTGCTGATAGGCAGACTGCGAGGGTGAGTTGAAACTGTATTCCGGCATCGGACGCTCCATACACTCGCGCACGTCGCGGTCCTTGGCAGCGGCGGCGAGGATGGATATGACATCCACATGGTCGGCACCATTGACGCGGCCGTCGAGGATGCGTATGCGTGTCACCGGGGAACCAAAGCGAACCTTCATGGTGGTGATGTTCTCCAGTCGGCGGTCAAAGCCGTTGAGCTTCGAGCCGCGTCCTATTAGGACTATGCCGGCAGGGAGCTTGTCGGCCCTGAGACCGGCATACTTTATCTGCTCGTTGACGTTGGCGATAATCTCGCCGGCGCGGGCGGAGACATAGTTGTTGATCTGTGCGAAGTCAATCCCGTCATACGACGCGGGAAGGCTGTCGGGCGAAATCAGGGCGTTGCCACCCTCGATTTTCAGCTCCTCGGCACGCTCCTCGAGATAGTTGAGGGCTGTGATGTCGCGTGTGATGTTGCGCGAGCCCATAGGGATGGTCGAGAGATAGCGGAGGACGCCGTTCTTGTAGATTGCGACGGTCGTCGTGTCGGCACCGAAGTCCACGAGCATACATCCCTGGCGCTTCTCCTCGGGGAAGAGGACGAGGTCGGCCTCGGCGAGGGGGCGCACGAAGATGTCGTTGATAGCGAGATGGAGGCGCTCGTCAAAGACCACATTGAGATTCCTCATGAGCTGGTTGCGGCAGCTGATGAGGTTAAGACGGGCCGAGACATAGGAGCCGAACATGCCAACCGCACGGTTGGTGGGAAGGTTGTCGACACGGAATTCCTTGGGGGTGACGCCGATAATGGTGCGCTCGTGAAGCTGGTAGCCGAGAGCCTCGGAAGTCATGTCGGCAATCAGCTCGTTGGTGATTTCCTCCTCGGAGGGGAGGCGGCGCTCCACCTCAATATCCTGCGCCATGAGCGAGCGGCCGCCAATCGACACATAGACACCGCTCACCTTCCGCTGCGGCTCCCGCAGCTCGAGACGGTTGATGACATTGCGTATGGCGGTGGTGGTTTCAAGCACGTTGCGGATACAGCCGTAACGCACGCCGTCGACGAGCTTCTCCTCTTCGACAGCCTTCACACTCAAGGCACCTGAAACGTCGACGATGCCTATGGCTCCTTTGATTTTCGAGCTCCCTATTTCGAGAGCCACTATATATTTCTCTTCCATGAGCGGATATTGATTAATTCGATAGTTGTTTTGCCGGAATCGGCTTTTCGGAATGGGCTTTCACCCCGGGTACAGTCTGTCCGGGCGCCACGCCCTCGCCTGCGAGCATGGTCCCCATGTCGACAACCTCCTCGTCGTCATACTTCACGGTCTCTACCCTCACCGGGGCGCGGCGGCGCTTGGTGGCCACGAGCTGCCCCTTCCATTTGAGGGTGAGGGTGTCGTATTTCTCCCACCCCTGGAGCGGGAGGACCTCGGAGTAGAACTTCTTCAGGCGGGCAAACTTGTCGTCAAAGTCAGTGGCAGAGCCGATATTGATGACGTGCTCGCGGATGACGGGGACAAGTATAATGTCGGATGGGGACTTCACCTTGATCATCGAGATGTATGAGTTCCAGAGTGAGTCGGAGGCGATGTAGCCCAGCAGCGGGAGGAGCGACGCGGGGGTGAAGGCCGTGTCGGCATACTCGAAGTGCCCCTCTATGACGGGGACATCCTTGTGGTAGCGTGCATCGGCACCCACTCGCTTGCCGGCGCGGTTGATGTAGTACGACTCTCCGCGGTCGAAGACCCTCGCCACCGGGATAATCGGTGTGGCCTTGATGCGGATAGTGCCGTCGGTCATGCGCACCACCTCCACATCCTCGATCTTGTCAAGGTCGAGGAGGCGCTTGCGGATGGACTGGGTGTTGATGTTGGCCAGTGCCATACCCGGAGCCTTCTCTGGTAAGGAATCAAGCTCGCGCGCCAGCTCCGACGGGCTTACGAAGCGCTGCGCCGTCCCCTCGCTGTCCTCGACAGTGATTTCGAAGCCCCGGCAGGGCTGCGTGTCGGGCGTGCCCGCGGCCACACTCAGTGCGACCACAAGATAGGCTGCGAGCAGCAGGGAAAATATTACATATAGATAGCGCGGCATTGCTTTATAAGTCAAATTATAGCTTTAGAGGGTATTTAATCCTGTATTGCAGAAATGATCTGGGGTATGAATGTGTTTATGTCTCCGGCTCCGAGAGTCAGTAGAATGTCAAAGTTACGATTTTTCAGCATTTCTACCAATTTTTCTTTCGGAATTAAGACTTTATCCTCACATTTAACATTATCGAATATGATTTGTGAGCTTACCCCCTCTATCGGGGCCTCGCGGGCGGGATAGATGTCGAGCAGCACGAGGGTGTCGGCGGCAGAGAGAGCGTCGGCAAACTCAGGGGCGAAATCACGGGTGCGACTATAGAGATGGGGCTGGAAGGCCACAGTCAGACGGCGTCCGGGATAGAGCGCCCTGACCGACTCGATTGACTTGCGCACCTCCTCCGGGTGATGGGCATAGTCATCGATAATCACATGACCCAGACCGTTGTGCTCCTTCAGATGTGTCTCGAAGCGGCGCTTGGTGCCGCGGTAGCTGCTGATGGCCTGACGGACGATTTCGGGGTCCCAGGCGTTGGTGACGCAGATAGCTGCGGCAGCGGCGATGGCGTTCTCGATATTGACCTCCACGGGGACTCCGAGGTTGATGTTGCGGATGGTACCGCGGGGGGTGACGAGGTCGAAGGTAATCGTTCCCGGGGCGCGGCGGACATAGGCGGCATGGAAGTCGCCGCTGTCGCGCGAATAGGTGTAGACCCTCACCCCTTCCTGCGGACGCGGGCGGAGTTTCAATCCCTCGTGGACAATCAGGGCGCCGTCGGGGCGGATAAGCTCCGTGAAGTGGACGAAACTTTCGAGATAGGCCTCCTCGGTGCCGTAGATGTCGAGGTGGTCGGGGTCGGTCGCGGTTATGACCGCGACATAGGGGGTGAGCTGGTGGAAGGAGCGGTCAAACTCGTCGGCCTCGATGACCGAGAAGTCCGACGAGGGGCTGAGCAGGAAGTTGGTCCCGTAGTTGAGCATCTCTCCGCCGAGGAAGGCGTTGCAGCCCACCGGGCCGGTCGTCAGGATGTGGGCGGCCATTGACGATGTTGTAGTCTTGCCGTGGGTGCCGGCGAAGCAGAGTGAGCGGGAACCGCGGGTGATGAGCCCGAGGACGGCCGCACGCTTAAGTATCTCGAAACCGTTGTCGCGGAAATAGGCGAGGATGGGTAGGTCTGAGGGGACGGCTGGGGTGTAGACCACGAGCGTTGTCTCCGGGTCGCGGAAAGCCTCCGGAATAGTGTCGGCACTCTCGTCGAAGCTGATTTCGACACCTTCGGAGCGAAGCTCGTCGGTCAGCTGGGTCGATGTGCGGTCGTAGCCGGCCACGTTCTTACCCTTGGCGAGGAAGTAGCGCTCGAGAGCAGCCATACCGATTCCGCCGGCTCCGACGAAATATATGTTCTGTATCTTGCTTATATCGGATTTCATGTAAAATAGCAATGTGATGATTATAATTCAAGTTAGATTATCTCTACGATTTTGTCGACAATCTTCTCGTCGGCATTTTTCAGAGCCATCTTAGAGATTTCGCGGCTTAGCACCTCCCGCTTCAGTGGCTTGTCGACGAGGTCGGCGATTGTAGCCGGAAGTGTCGCCACGGCGTCGGCATCGAGTATCATCACCGCGCCGTCGCGCTTCGAGAGGGCCTCGGCATTGTGGCGCTGGTGGTCTTCGGCCACATTGGGCGAGGGGATGAGCACGCAGGCCTTGCCGAGATTCTGGAGTTCGGAGATTGTGCCCGCTCCTGCACGCGAGACCACGAGGTCGGCGGCACGATAGGCCGTGGCCATATCGGAGATGAAAGTAACGGCCTTGACATTGGGATATTTCCCGGCTATGGCCTGGAACTCGGCCTCGCCGTAGCGTCCCGTCTGCCACAGGAGGTTCACACCCTTGTCGCGGAGCATGTCGAGCGAGGTGGCCACGGCCTCGTTGACAGTCCTGGCGCCGAGACTGCCCCCCACTGCGAGCACAAGGGGCTTCTCCGGGTCAAAGCCAAGC
The DNA here is from genome assembly GCA_910586665.1 of uncultured Duncaniella sp. Taxonomy (GTDB): domain Bacteria; phylum Bacteroidota; class Bacteroidia; order Bacteroidales; family Muribaculaceae; genus Duncaniella. The sequence goes on along the minus strand of CAJUIX010000014.1, from coordinate 61,165 downwards.
TTGCTTTTGGCCTCCCCGACGCTCAGGGTGCAGGCCTCGAGGTCGGTCCGCACGGGGTTACCGGTCTTGACGATGACCTCGGCAGGGAAGAAGCGCTCCATGCCGTCGTAAGCCACGCAGATTGCGGCGGCCTTCTTGGCGAGGAGCTTGTTGGTGACGCCGGCATATGAATTCTGTTCCTGGAGGAGGGTCGGGATGCCGCACTTCTGCGCCTGCTTGAGCACAGGGCCGCTGGCATAGCCGCCGACGCCTATCGCCACGTCGGGACGGAAGTCGCGGACGATCTTACGGGCCTTGCGCAGCGACTTCCACAGCTTCAGGAGCACCCCGAAGTTGCGCCAAAGACGCTTGCGGTCAAAACCGGCCACGGGAAGGCCCTCGATTTTATAGCCGGCAGCAGGGACGCGCTCCATCTCCATGCGCCCGAGGGCGCCGACGAAGAGAATGTCCGCGTCGGGGTAGCGGCGCTTGACGGCGTTGGCTATCGAGAGGGCGGGAAAGATATGCCCGCCGGTGCCTCCGCCTGAGATCAGCACGCGTTCCAGTTTCTTATTCGTTTTTTCTGCCATAACTTTTTCCAATCTCTTTTTTTGACGTTTTCTTTGTTTTGGAGCGTTCCTTTTTTAATACACTTTAAAGCTGCATTTGGTTCTCGGCACCGAACTGTTCGGGCAGTGCGTCGATTTCGTCACGGATATCCTGCTTCCTTCCCCCCTGTCGGGTGGCGGTGCGGCTTATCGAGAGCATTATGCCGAAGGCGATGGCTGTGACCACTATAGAGGTGCCACCCTTCGACAGCAGAGGCAGCGGCTGGCCCGACACGGGGAAGACGCCACTGACGATTCCCATGTGGAACAGCGCCTGGAAGGCTATCATGACTGCCATGCCTATGACGACGAGAGCCGGATAGGTGCGGTTGCAATGCGAGGCGATGCCGGAGGCTCGCCCGAGCAGCCAAAGGTAGAGCACGAGCACGACCAGCCCCCCTATCAGTCCGAGCTCCTCGATGATTATAGCGTATATATAGTCAGAGAAGGCGAGAGGGAGGCGAGAGGCCTCACGGGAGTTGCCGGGGCCCACACCGTAAATGCCGCCGTTAGCCTGCGCCATGTAGGAGAGTATCTCCTGGCGGTTCTTGCCGACGGCGGGTATCTCCCACTTGGGCACGGAGTCGCCCGAATGGCGCTGCACGCGGGCAATCCATGTGTCGATTCGCGTAGGGTTGCGTTTGGCCGTGCCGTCGGCCACTAATTCTATCTGCTGCTCGGCGTCGGCGGGTATCTCCTTGGACGAATCGCTCCACAGGAGGTAGAGTACGAAGACGCCTCCACAGGCCGCGTAGGCAAGCGAGAGGAGGAAGAGGTGCCATATCCTCACACCGCCGATAATCATCATCGAATAGCTTATGGCGAGCAGGAGCAGGGTGTTGGTCAGGCCCTGTTCAATCAGCAGTCCGCTGAGGAACAGCACTATGACGCCGGAGTAAATCACCGCCTTGGAGGTCACGCCGACCTTCTTCGTATTGGGATTCCAGGTCATGACAAGGGCTATGAGTAGCACCGCCGACAGCTTGACCATCTCTGCCGGATAGATGCCTATGCCGAGTATGGTCAGCGAGCGGCGCGCGCCGTTGACTATCTCGCCGAAGAACATCACATAGACCATCATCACCACGCTCACCAATGCGAAGCCGAGGGTGAAGGGGATGAATTCGGAATAGTGGCGCTTGGAGAGGAGCCATACTATCAGCGCGCCACCCGCAAGCATGACGAGATGGCGCAGGATAGGCCCCATCACACCGATAGAGGAGCTTGCGACCTCGCGCGAGGAGGCGCTGTAAAGCTCGATGGTCGAAATGATGCAGAGGGCTATGAAGATGCCCCAGATATGTTTGTCGGCCTTCGCGACAGCCTTCGGTTTGGAACCGCTCTGCTGCTCTTCGGCCTGGAGGGAGGGAGATTGGACTGCCATATGAACAGTTTAAGGGTGAGTATTCCGATTACTTTGACTGGAGGCTGCGGACACGCTCCTTGAACTGGCGGCCGCGGTCCTCGTAGCTGCTGAAGAGATCGAAGCTCGCGCAGCAGGGCGAGAGGAGCACGGTGTCGCCCGGACGGGCGGCGGCGCGGGCTGCTGCCACGGCCTCATCTATCGAATGGGTGTCGTGGATTTCAGCCACCTCCTTGCCGAAGAAGTCGAGGAGCTTGCTGTTGTCCTTGCCCATGCAGACTATCGCCTTGACCTTCTCCTTGACGAGGGGGAGAATCTCGCTGTAGTCATTGCCCTTGTCCTTGCCGCCGAGAATCAGGACGGTGTTCTCAGGCATGGATTCGAGGGCATACCAGCAGGAGTTCACATTGGTGGCCTTCGAGTCGTTGATATAGCGCACGCCGTCGACAGTGGCGGTGTATTCGAGACGGTGCTCCACTCCCTCGAAGTCGCCGAGGGCCTCGCGGATTTCCTTCTTGTCAATGTCGAGGATGCAGGCCGAGAGAGCCGCGGCCATAGAATTGTAGAGATTGTGGAGGCCGTTGAGCGAAAGCTCCGCACGCGGCATACGGAGGGAGGTCGCGGGAGTGTCGATGATGAGTGAGGCCTCGTCGTCGACCCATGCGTTGCAGCCATCCTCGTAGTGCTCTGCGAAAGGATACATCCGCGCCTCGGTGCGTATGCGCTCGAGCTGGGCGTTGATCACAGGGTCATCCTTCCAGTAGATGAAGGCGTCCTGCGGTGTTAGATTGTTGAGGATGCGGAACTTGGCATTGATATAGTTCTGCATCTTGTATTCGTAGCGATCGAGGTGGTCAGGAGTGATGTTGAGAATCACGGCAATGTTGGCCCGGAAGTCATACATGTTCTCCAGCTGGAAGCTCGAAAGCTCTATGACGTAGACATCGTGCTTCTCGCGGGCCACCTGGAGGGCCAGGCTCTTGCCGACATTGCCGGCGAGGCCCACGTTGATGCCCGCGTTCTTGAGTATGTGGTAGGTCAGGAGCGTTGTCGTGGTCTTGCCGTTGCTGCCGGTGATGCAGACCATCTTGGCGTCCGTGAAGCGGCCCGCAAATTCGATTTCGGAGATTACGGGTATCCCCTTCTCGGCTATCGCCTTCATGACCGGGGTCGTCGGGGCGATACCGGGGCTTTTGACCACCTCGTCGGCAGCGAGTATGCGCTCCATAGAGTGGCGGCCGTCCTCCCATTCGATGCCTTCTTCATCGAGGATGCGGCGATAGCTGTCGGCTATGGTGCCATAGTCGCTCAAAAACACGTTCATTCCTTTTTCCTTGCCGAGGATGGCGGCTCCGACACCGCTCTCACCTCCGCCGAGTATGACGAGATTGCTTGACATTATATTCTGAATTTATATTATGATAAATCAGATTATTACCTGATTTTGAGAGTTACAAATGTTATTACAGCGAGGAAGATCCCGACAATCCAAAAGCGGGTCACAATCTTGGACTCGGGTATGGCACGCAGAGGCGCCTGGACGAGGGCCTCGATGCCCGAGTTGCCCGGCTTCTGGAAGTGGTGGTGGAGGGGTGTCATCTTGAAGATGCGGCGCCCCTGGCCACACTTGCGCTTGGTGTACTTGAAATAGGCCACCTGCATCATCACCGAGAGGTCCTCGACGAAGAAGATAGCGCAGAGGATGGGGATGAGCAGCTCCTTGTGGATGAGGATTGCAAAAACGGCTATGATACCGCCGATGGTGAGCGAGCCGGTATCGCCCATAAACACCTGCGCGGGGTAGGCATTGTACCAAAGGAAGCCTATGAGGGCGCCGATGAAGGCCGACATGAAGACCACAAGTTCCGACGACTGCGGGATATACATGATGTTGAGGTAGGTCGAGTAGATGACGTTGCCGCCGAGATAGGCCATGATTGCGAGCGCGACACAGATTATGGCCGAGGTACCCGCACAGAGGCCGTCGAGACCGTCAGTAAGATTGGCGCCGTTACTGGTGGCGGCCACTACGACTATCACCACGAGCACAAAGAGAATCCAGCCTCCGGCCTGGGCATAGTCGCCAAGCCACTGGGTGAGATAGGCATAGTCAAAGTTGTTGTTCTTGACGAAGGGAATGGTTGTCTGGGTCGACTTTACATCCTGTGGGGTGTCGACATAGACGGCTTCCACATTGTCAGCCATATAAGTTACCGAGGATTCCTGGCGCTGGGTGATGTCGGGGCTAAAGTACATGGTCAGACCTACGATAAGTCCGAGACCCACCTGGCCGATAATCTTGAACTTCCCCTTCATGCCCTCCTTGTCGTGACGGGCCACCTTGATGTAGTCGTCGCAGAAACCGAGAGTGCCGAGCCACACTGTGGCTATCAGCATCAGCAGCATGTATATGTTGCTTAGGTCACCGACCAGTAGGCAGGGGATGAGTATCGAGATGATTATAATCACGCCACCCATTGTCGGCGTGCCCTTCTTCTGCATCTGTCCTTCGAGACCGAGGTCACGGATTATCTCGCCGACCTGCATGAGCTGCAGGCGGTCAATAATCTTGCGTCCGAACACGAGGGCGATGAACAGTGACAGCAACAGCGCGGCACCCGAGCGGAAAGTGATGTAGCTCATCAGGCGCGAGCCGGGGAAATTGTACTCCTGTAATAGTTCAAAAAGATAGTAAAGCACTTCTCTTTAAGATATTAAGTTAAAATTAGCTAATATTTAACAGCCGCTTTCAATCAGCTTACGCACCTCCTCGCGGTCGTCGAAGTGGTGCTTGACACCCTTGATTTCCTGATAGTCCTCATGGCCCTTGCCGGCGATGAGAATCACGGTGCCCTTGCCGGCGAGGGCGGCGGCGGTGCGTATGGCCTCGCGGCGGTCGGTGATGTGGAGGGTGCGGGTGCGCGCTTCCTCGTCGAGCCCCGCCTCCATGTCGCGGAGGATGTCCTCAGGCTCCTCGAAGCGGGGATTGTCGGAGGTGAGAATCACTCTCTCGCTCCGCGCGGCAGCCTCGCGGGCCATAATGGGGCGCTTCCCCTTGTCGCGGTTGCCTCCGGCACCTACCACGGTAATAATCTCGCCCTCCTTGCCGATGACCTCGCGGATTGCGTTGAGGACATTGACCACGGCGTCGGGCGTGTGGGCATAGTCGACAATGGCCGTGTAGCCCTTGGGTGAGTGGAAGGCCTGGAAACGCCCTGCCACCGGCACGAGGCGCGACATCTCGCGCAACACCTCCTCCTTGTCCCAGCCCATGAGCACACAGGCGCCATAGACGGCGGTGAGATTGTAGGCATTGAACTTGCCGGTGAAGAGCAGCTCGACCTCGCGGCCGTTGAGCGAGAGGAGTGTGCCGTCGAGACGCGACTCGACGATGCGCCCGCGGAAGTCTGCGTCACTGCGGAGGGAGTAGGTGTAGCGGTGGGCGCGGGTGTTCTGCAGCATCACCTCGCCCACCTTGTCGTCGGCATTGGTGAGGGCGAAGGCATCGCGCGGAAGCATGTCGAAAAACTTCTTCTTTGCGGCGAGATAAGCCTCGAAAGTCTTATGATAGTCGAGATGGTCGCGGGTGAGGTTGGTGAAGACACCGCCGACGAAGTGGAGGCCGGCTATGCGCTGCTGGTCTGCCGCATGGGAGCTTACCTCCATAGCCGCATACTCACAACCGGCGTCAACCATGAGGCTGAGCATCTCGTTGAGGGTAATCGGGTCGGGGGTGGTGTGGTCGGTCGGGTAGGCCTTGTCGTCCACATAGTTGCAAACAGTCGATAGGAGGCCGGCCTTGTGGCCGAGCAGGCGCGACATCTCATATATGAGCGTGGCGGTCGTGGTCTTACCGTTGGTGCCGGTGACCCCGACGAGCTTGAGCTTGCGCGAGGGATTGTCGAACCACTGCGAGGCGAGGTAGCCGAGGGCGAGCGCCGAGGAGGGTACGACGATATAGGTGACATGGGTGGAGAGGTCGGAGGGAAGCTCCTGACAGACCACCGCGACAGCACCCTTCTCCTCTGCCATAGGGATAAACTTGTGGCCGTCGACACTCACGCCCGGGACGGCGACAAAGAGTGTGCCCGGCTCCACCTTGCGGGAGTCGGAGGTCAGGGCTGTGATCTGCTTGTCATCGTTGCCGATAAGCTTTGTTATGTCGAGGGGAGAGAGAAGCTCTTGTAGTTTTTTCACCTTATTATATATATGTGTTATGTGAGAGACTTTGTTTCATTGAGGCGAGAGGGTCAGTTGGCGAGGACGAGGCTGATTTTCGTCCCGCGGGGCACGCGCGAGCCGGCTCCGGGCGACATCGACCTCACGAAGCCGGAGCCGGTGTAGCCGACGTTGTAGCCCTGGTTTTCGAGAGCCACGAGGGCCTCGCGGAGACTGTAGCCCTTGACATCGGGGACAGTCCCTTTGGCCACGGTCGACGGAGCTTTCAGCGAGCGCTGAGTCGGGAGGGCGAATTCTGCCTTGACCTTATCATAGGCCCGGCGCCCGGTGGCGGAGGCATAGAATGTCGGGCCGGCGGAAGAGGGAGTGTTGTCGTGATAGTCCGAACTGTTGTCGAGCATACCGCGGGAGTAGAGTTTCAGGGCTATGTTGCGGAGCACCTGGCCGGAAGTGGTCGCTGCGCCGAAAAAATTCTTGGTCGGGTGGCAGGTCAGCACCACGCAGGAGTATTTCGGATTCTCCGCGGGGAAGAAGCCGCAGAAGGCGAGGCGCTTTTTGGAAGTGTTGTAGACACCGTTCTCAATCATGTAGCATGTGCCTGTCTTTCCGGCTATGCGGACTGTGTTGTTGCGCAGGAAGCGCCCCGTGCCGTGGTCGCCCCAGACGACATTGGTCAGCATCTGTCGGAGTATTCCGGCAGTGCGCGGCGAGCAGGCGCGGCCGTTGCCCATGTAGCCCACCGGGAGCACGGAGTCGACCTCACCCTTGACCTGCTTGACGAGGCGCGGACGGACGAAGACACCGTCGTTGGCGATAGCATTGTAGATAGCGAGCGTGTAGAGCGGCGGTATCTCGGTGGCATAGCCGTAGCTCATGCGAGAGAGAGCTATACGGCCGCCTCGGTCGCTGGCAATCGAGTCGAAGCGCGGGGGCACCTCGCCGGCTATGCCGGTGTTCATCGGCTCGAGGAAGCCGAGAGCCTTGACGCGGGAGTAGAAGGCTCCGGGATTGTCATTGTATTTCTTGGTTATGATGCGGGCCATGCCGATGTTGGACGACTGCTCTAACACGTCGCCCACTCGGATTGACACGGAATGGTGCGCGTCGGTAATCGGGCGCCCTCCCGCGTAGGCCCAGCCGCCACCTGTCGGGAGCACCTCGTCGAGGTTGTCGACAATGCCGTCCTCGACGGCTATCATCATCGAGAGGGTCTTGACGACAGAGCCCGGCTCGTAGCCCATGACGGCACGGTTGCGGGCCTCGATGTAGCCGGCCCCGCGGGGGTTACGCTCGAGGTTGGAGATAGCCTTGATGTCGCCGTTTTTCACATCCATGAGCACGGCGACGCCCCAGTCGGCGCCGCAGGTGTCGAGCACGTTGTTAAGCTCGCTCTCGACGATGTCCTGCATGTTGATGTCGATAGTTGTCACGATGTCGCTACCGGGGATTGCGGGCTTGTCGGTCCAGTCGGTGATCTTCTTGGTTAGATTGATCATCTTGCTGTAGCCGATCTTGCCATAGAGCAGCGAGTCGAGGGCCTTTTCGAGGCCTGAGATGCCGTGGATCTCCTTGCTCTCGGTAGTCTCGCCGACGCCCCCGATGCTTCGGCGCGCCATGTCGCCGTAGGGATTGAAGCGGCGCATGTATTTTTCAAAGGTCAGGCCTGTGCGGTTGCGGTTCTTGATGCTGAAGAAGGGGAAGGTGCGCATCAGCTCCATGTCGCTGTGCGAGAGGCCAGACATGAGCTTGTAGGCGCGCGGGCGCTTCTCCCTCACCTTGTCGAGTGGCTTCAGCAGGTGCTTCTTCCATGCGGCAGCATCGCGCACGGGGAAGTTCTCGGCCATGCGCGCGGCAAGGTGGTCGATGGTGTCGCGGAAGAGCTTCTCGTTGAACTTCTCGGCTCGGTAGTCGATGCGCGCGGTGTAGAAATTGAGATTCGTGGCCAGCACGCTCCCGTCGGCGGCGAGGATGTTGCCGCGGCCGGGGACTATGACCTTGGTCTGCGAGAGAAGCTCGTTGGCACGCTCGTTCCATTTGTCGGCGTTGACGACGGTCGTCTCGCAGAGCTTCACGACAATGCGCCCTGTAAGAAGCAGGATGAGGAATATCACCACGCCGTAGCGGAGAAGAATATGACTGCGGTTATCCTTTTTCACTATTTCGGAATCTTATAGGGGGGTTGTGACTGGACTTTGAGATTGAGGTGGAGCGAATCGACCAGCTGCTGCATCGAGGTCTCGCGGATGCGGCCCATGAAGGCGCTGCGCTCACGGGATTTTTCGTTGGTGACAATCTCCAGGCGGCGTTCCAGCTCGGCGATTTTCTCCATGTTGGTCTGGCAGGTGTATTTTGTAGTGATATATATCATGGCCACCAGCACGCCTATCACCACCGGGAGCCAGTGGCGGGCGAAGAAGTCGCTCGACAACACCTGTCCGCGAAACAAGCGGGGTATCATCGAGGAGCGGCCTGATTTTTTTTCTGTCTTTGTAGCCAAGGTTGAGATTTTAGACTGGTTTATAAACTATAGCTTCACTGCCACACGCAGTTTTGCGCTGCGCGAGCGGGGATTGCGGTCCACTTCCTCCGCGCCCGGGACCACCGGTTTGTTGCCGAGGGGCTTCATCGGGGCATTGACCTTGCCGAAGAAATCCTTCTCGGCACGGCCCTCGAAATTGCCGGTCTTCATGAAATTTTTCACGAGGCGGTCTTCAAGGCTGTGGTAGGTGATGACGGCGAGGCGTCCGCCCGGACGGAGCACCTTTAGCGCCCCTTCGAGCAGCTCCTTTAGCGCGCCCATCTCGTCGTTGACCTCTATGCGCAGTGCCTGGAATATCTGGGCAAGCTCCTTCTTCTCCTTGCGGGGGTCGATGTGTGGCCTGACGGCCTCGACGAGCTGCCCGATAGTGGCGAAACTGGCGGTAGAGCGGGCTTTGACGATTGAGCGGGCCATAGCGCGGCTCTGCTTAAGCTCGCCGTAGATATAGAGCATGTCGGCAATCCTCTCCTCCGGCCATTCGTTGAGAATGTCGGCTGCCGAGCGGGGCGCCTGGCGGTTCATCCTCATGTCGAGGGGACCGTCGGTGCGGAAGGAGAAGCCTCGCTCTGAGTCGTCGAAGTGGTGGAAGGAGACCCCGAGGTCGGCCAGGACGCCGTCGACAGCGTCGACATCGTAGAAGCGCATGAAGTTCGTGATAAACCTGAAGTTGGAGTACACGATTGTAAAGCGGTCGTCGGCCGGGGCGCGCTTCACGGCGTCCTCATCCTGGTCAAAAGAGTAGAGATGCCCACCAGCCGATGCGTCGAGACGTTCCATGATGGCACGCGAATGACCGCCGCCGCCAAAGGTGGCATCGACATAAATCCCACCGGGACGGACGTCAAGAGCATCAATAGTCTCGGAGAGAAGGGCGGGGATGTGGTAAACTTCTTCTGACATAGATTGAAAAAGAATATATAATGGGGTGTAAAATTACAAAAATTTGCAAAACTAAACAGCAAAAAATCGCCACTTTTTTTCAGAAATTATCAACACCGCCCCATTGACCTGAAATTCAAACCAAACCGAAATTTACAATTGCAAACCCCACAAGGAAATCTGTAGGGACGCGGCGCCGCGCCCCTACAACATCAACTAAATGCAATAATCATCCCGCGAAACCGTTAATAACTAATATGCAAGATATAGTATTCGCGACAAATAACGCCCACAAGCTTGAAGAGATCCGCCGCATTGTCGGCGATGATTTCCGCATCCTCTCGCTCAAAGAAATTGGCTGCGAGGAGGATATACCCGAGACTGCCGACACACTCGAAGGCAACGCGCTCATGAAGGCCAGATATGTCAAGGAGCATTACGGCTACGACTGCTTCGCCGACGACACCGGCCTCATGGTCGACGCCCTCGACGGCGCCCCCGGAGTCTACTCCGCACGCTATGCAGGCCCCGGCCACGACAGCGCGGCCAACATGGCCCTGCTGCTCAAAAATCTCGAAGGCCGTGCTGACCGGCGCGCCCGCTTTGTCACCGTCATAGCCCTCATCCTAAACGGGAAGGAACTTACTTTCGAGGGACGGGTGGAGGGTGAAATCCTCACCGAGGCCCACGGCAGCGCCGGCTTCGGCTACGACCCGGTGTTCCGCCCCCTCGAGTCCGAAACAAGCTTTGCAGAGATGTCCGCTGACGACAAGAACAGAATCAGCCACCGCGGACGCGCCACCGCCAAACTCATGAACTATCTTACTCTCCAATGACCACTCTTTTAAATAAACTTATCATCGCGCTGCTCGCCCTCGTGCCCCTGGCGTCGACGGCCCAGCTCGCCACCGGGACCTGGAAGGTCTATCCCGCCTTCGGGAAAATCGACAAAATCATCGAGACCCCCCGCCATGTCTACACCGCCACTTGCGGCACCCTCTACTCCTACGACAAAGACAACGACGAGACACGCATTTTCGAGCCGCGGGTCGACCTCTCGGGCAACCGCGTGAAGGATATTTTCTATAACGCCGACAAGCGCTACCTGCTCGTGGCCTTCGAGGACGCCAATATCGACATCATCCCCGACGACGGCGGCGAGCGCATCAACCTCCCCGACATCCGCGATGCCAACGTCACGACCCTGCGCGGCATCAACGACGTGGCCTTCGATGAGAACAACATCTACGTCGCCACCACCTTCGGTCTCGTCATCTACAAGGAAGGGAGCTACGAGGTAGAGCAGTCGGGAATCTACAACACCTCCGTCTCGCATGTGCTGCTGACCCCCGACAATATCCTGATTGTCTACAGTCCTGCCGACTGGGTGTTCCGCTTCGCCACCGCCCCCAAGGGCACCCGCGTCAACCTCATCGACAAGTTCACCCGTCTGCTCCACCTGCCCGCACGCCCCTCGTCGTTCATCGACCTCGCCGCCGGGACAGCCGACGCGGGCCGCAGCTTCATCATGCGCGGCACCAACCGCAAGGCCTACAATATCACCGTGGCCCCGAAAGCGGCCTACGCAGGAGCATCGGACGAAAAAATTACGGATGTGAGCCAGATTTTCCCCACATCCGACGGCGCCTTTGCCGTCAGCGGGGACAAGCTCTACCATGTCGCCGCTCCCTGGAACCAGTCAATGGCCGCCGCCATCCCTGCACCGCTGAAAGACCATATTCTCGCATCGGCCGACGGCCTGCAATCTGTCTGGGGCGCCGACATCAATGGCCTGGGACACTATAAGATAGAGGACAGCTGTTCGCTGACCGTCCTCAGCGACAAGTGGCGCCCCGCCGACGCGACCACCTTCTCCGACATATCAAACATCTACCCCCTCCCCGACGAGAGGGGCTTCATCGTAGCCAACCGCGGCCTGAGCGACGGCTATGCCGTCAAAGGTGACCGCTACGATGTCCCTTTCACTGGTAACACCGTCGAGGGAGGCAACATCTCCGACATAGAGGTCAATCCTCCGCTGACAATCCAGTCGTCACCCTCGAAGGAACAGGAAGCAATCCAGGGACCGCACATTTTCTCCCCCACATTCGCAATCGAAGACCCGGATGACCCGTCAATCCACTATATAGGCAGCGGCAGCGACGGACTCTATGTCATCAAGGACGGAAAGGAGATAGGCCACTTCGACGATGCTAACTCGCTGATTAACCGCAACGGCAACTATGCCCCCTGGCGAATCTGCTCCGGGCAGATTGACGACAAGGGCAACCTACTCATCGGCGTCTATACAGGCAACACCTCCAACCCCGCCCTCATAATCCTCCCTGCCGACAAGCGCCGCCAGGACCCGTCGACAATCAGTAGGGAGGACTGGGTCGGACTCAACACCGGCAGCGTCATCAGCAAGCGCGACATCAATTTCCTCCTTGCGAAACAGTCGCCCATCATCTTTCTGCTCGACGCCAACTACAACAATGGCTTCACAGCCATATACCATGCAGGGACAATAACCGACCCCGCCGACGACCGCACACTCGAAGTCACAACCATGACCGACCAGGACGGCATGATATTCAACCCCAACCTGATTCTCTGTTTCACCGAGGACAAGGACGGGCGCGTGTGGGCCGGCACCACCCAGGGCCCCTTTGAAATCACCCGCCCTACCGAAGTATTCAGCTCCGACTTCCGCATCCGCCGACTGAAAGTGCCCCGCAACGATGGGACCAACCTCGCCGACTATCTCCTTGAGAGCGAGACAGTCTACTGCATCGCCGTCGATGCCTCGAACCGCAAGTGGATAGGCACCGCCGACTCAGGCCTGTACCTCGTCAGCGAGAACGGCGACGAAATCATAGCCAACTTCAACACCACCAACTCCCCGCTCTCCACCAACACTATCACCGGCCTCTATGTCGACCCAAATTCAAGCTCCGTCTTCATCTCGACCCTCAACGGACTCTATGAATACTCCTCGACAGCCTCACCCGGCCGCCCGGACTACTCCGACGTCTACGCCTACCCCAACCCAGTGGGCCCTGACTTCACCGGCATGATAACCATACGCGGCCTCGTCGACTCCTCACTGGTCAAAATCATGGATGCTGGCATGCACCTCGTCTATCAGACTACTTCCGAGGGAGGCATGGCCCTCTGGGACGGCTGCACGCTCAACGGTGTGAGGGTGAAGAGCGGCGTCTACTACGTCCTCGCATCCGCAAGCGGCGATTATGACTCCCAAGGCGATGTCGTTGCTAAAATTTTGGTTGTAAATTAGGCAGGTATTTAATAATTTTGTCCCCGCAAAGACCCCATGTAGGGACGCGGCGTGCCGCGTATGCCGGATTAAGTACATATTACTCTGATATATCGCTGAGTCCCTGCAAAACTATAATCGGCTGAAATACGTTTTTCCTATATCCTCCAATACAATTCCTGCGCGGATTGAGTGGACAGCACAACATATACGAAATTATCATATTGAAGAGCTATATCTATGGATAGTTTGAAATATTCAGATGAAAATGACCGCTGCTATGGCGCTACAGGCATGGCAATCGGCCTGATGGTTTTCGACGGTGAGGACATGCTCACCTCTATCACTATCGACGGCAATCCCAACGAAATGGTGGAGATGTCGCCTGACTTTTATTTCGCAGGCAATCCAGGAGTCTCAGCCAAGACAGCCTGGAACCAGATGTTGAAAAACTACAACATCGGCCTCGGAATGATCATGGCCAACCTCCTCTGCCGCAACCTCGTCAAGGAGCGCCGCCAGCTCTCTTCTGAAATGCACGACTTCCTCCATGACCTGGCCCGCGAGGAGGGACGCGAGTCATGCTCGCTCGACGACGACGAGATTGACAGGCTCTTCGACAAGAATCTCTCCTACCTCAACCGCGTCTTCACCCACCGCGGGGTGCAGTCCGTGGCCCACGACTTCGCCGCGGCCCTCCTGAGCCGCCGCACCCTCTCACGCCTCGACGTCCTGGAGCAGCTTTCGGCATTGCAGATGCTTTAACAAAGGTCCCCGGGACGAAAGACACACCACACGATTTCAACTTATTTTTCCAATAGATACCACAATCTTATCTTTGCATCAACATTATGCTTGACCAGGCACTACATTTTGCCCCCTATCTAAAGACAGTGATATGGGGAGGGGACCGTCTTGCCCCTTACAAGGGAATCAAGACCAATCTTGACTGCATCGGCGAGAGCTGGGAGATTTCGGCCGTCCCGAGCCACGTCTCTGTCGCCGACCACGCACCCTTCGAGGGAACGAGCCTCACGGAGCTCATCGACCGCTTCGGCGCAGAGCTCGTCGGAGAGAGAATCTATGCCGCCTACGGCCACAACTTCCCCCTGCTCATCAAGCTCATCGACGCGCGCGACGACCTCTCCGTCCAGGTTCACCCTGACGACGAGCTTGCCCGTGAGCGTCACAACTGCCCCGGCAAGACGGAGATGTGGCACGTCATCGAGACCCGCCCCGGAGCCAAAATCCACGTCGGACTGACTAAGGAAATCACCCCCGGGGAATATGAGCGCCGCGTGGCCGACAACTCTATCATGGATGTCATAGCGTCCTACGACTCAGCCCCCGGCGACACCTTCTTCCTCCCCGCCGGACGCATCCACGCCATAGGCGCGGGCAACATGCTCGCCGAAATCCAGCAGACGAGCGACATCACCTACCGCATCTATGACTATGACCGCCGCGACAAGGAGGGGAAACCCCGCGAGCTACACACAGCCGAAGCCCGCGACGCCATTGACTATACCGTCTATCCCGACTACAGGTCTGAACCGACCGACTCACTGCTTGCAGAATGTAAATATTTCGTAGTCCGCAAGCATACACTCGACGATTCCCCCCTCACCCTGCCACTCGACCGCGAATCGTTCACAATCGTGATGTGTCTGGAAGGTGAGGCCGAGATTGACTACTCAACTGTCGCCGGAAAGGAGACAAAGACCGTCCGCATCGCCCGAGGCGACACATGGCTCTTCCCCGCCACCGTCCGCAACATCTCAGCCAAAGGCCCCGCCGACATCCTCGCAATCCAGGCCTGAACCTGATTAATAGGCCTGTAGGGACGCTGCGTGCGGCGTATGCCAAATAGAATATGAAAGCCGCATAAGGAGTTCTCTCGAACAACCTTATGCGGCTTACTCTTTATCGTAGTCAGACTATGATTACCAGATAATCACACGCTCGGACTCGGGACGATACATCGGCTGGCCCTCTGTGATGCCGAAAGCCTCGAAGAAGGGAGCGATATTGCGGAGAGTGACGTTGACGCGGTTCTTGCCGAGGGAGTGGACGTCACCAGTGGTGAGCGAGCGGATTTCCTCGTCGCGGATATTGTTGGCCCAGAGGTTGGCATAGTTCATATAGAACACCTGCTCGGGGGTGAAGCCATCAATCTTGGCTTCTTCAGACTTGATGTCGACACCCTTCTTGTCCTGGGCATCGAGGAAGGCAGTCATGGCTATGCGGAGACCGCCCTGGTCAGCGATGTTCTCGCCGAGGGTGTAGCGACCGTTGGCCTTGACGCCGGGGAGCACCTCGACCTCGTCAAACTGCGCGATGAGCCCCTTGGTCTTCTCCTCGAAAGCCTTGATGTCGGCCTCGGTCCACCAGTTGGCCATGTTGCCCTTGGCGTCGAAGTTGCGGCCCTGGTCGTCGAACCCGTGAGTCATCTCATGGCCGATCACCACGCCGATACCGCCGTAATTCTCGGCGTCAGATGCGTTGGGGTCGAAGAAGGGAGCCTGGAGGATGGCAGCCGGGAAGACGATTTCGTTGGCGAGGGGGTTATAGTATGCGTTGACAGTCTGGGGAGTCATGCCCCACTCTGTGCGGTCGACCGGCTTGCCCCACTTGGCATATGTCTCCTTCTGGTGCCACATGCCGACGTTGTGCATATTGTCGTAGTAAGAAAGCTCGGGGTCGATTTCCATAGTGGAATAGTCCTTCCACTTGTCGGGATAGCCGATCTTGACAGTGAAGGCGGCGAGCTTCTCGTGGGCGCGGGCCTTGGTGGAGTCGCTCATCCAGTCGAGATTGTCGATGTGCTTGCCGAGGGCGGTGCGGAGGTTCTCCACAAGGCCGAGCATATACTCCTTGGAGCTTGCGGGGAAGTATTTCTCGACATAGAGCTGGCCTACAGCCTCGCCGAGGGCACCCTCGGTGGCACCGAGAGCACGCTTCCAGAGCGGACGAAGCTCCTGCACGCCGCTCATCACCTTCGAGAACTCGAAGTTGGCATTGGTGAAGTTGTCGCTGAGGGCCGATGAAGCCTGGTTGACATATTTCCAGAGATAGTAGTCCTTGACTTCGCGGTCAGAGAGGGAGGCCATGAGCTTGCTGGCCTGGTTGACACTCCTGGGGTCGGTCACGATGACAGTGTCAGGCGACTGGATACCCATTGTCTCGATGAAGAATCGGTCCCAGTTGATGGCGGGATAGTTCTCCTTGAGCTGGGCGAAAGTGCGGGGGTTGTACATCGCGGGAATATTGCGGCTCTCCTCGCGGGTCTTGGCAGAATCAGCCAGGGCAGTCTCAATCTTCATTACGTTGCCGACGATGCGCTGTGCGTCAGCCTCGGAGTAGCCGGCGTTCTTCATCTGGTCGGCTATAAGCTTCTTGTAGGCATTGCGCACGGCAGTGTTGCGCTCGTCATCGAGCAGGTAGTAGTCACGGTCGCCGAGACCCATGCCGCCGCCCGACACATACATGGCATACACTTCGGAGTTGGTCATATCCTCCATCGGGCCTGCGCCGAAGAAGGGGCTTGCATAATTGCCGTGCATCCAGAGGAAGAGGTCCTCCATGCCTTCGTGGGGAGTGTCCTCGATTTTCTTGAGGTCGGCGAGGATGGGCTTCGCACCGTCGGCGTTGCGGCGGGCGGTATCCATAGCGAGAGAGTAGACGGTCCATACCTTGTGGGCCACGGTACCTGCTTCGGGCTTGGAGTCGCCGAGGTGCTGGATAAGGTTGCGCACGCGGGTCTCTGAGGAGTCGTTGAGGATGTTGAACTGGCCGTAGCGGGCATACTCCGCGGTGAGCGGGTTAGCCTCCATCCAGCCCTTGTTCACATGTGTGTAGAAGTCAGCCCCGGGCATGACGGTGGTGTCGATGTAGTCAGGGTTGAGACTTGCGAGATGCTCGGTCTTATTGCCCCGGCATCCCGTCGCTGCAAGTGTCATAGTCATGGCAACAGCTGCAATCGGAAGAAGTTTCATGAGATTGGTTGATAATATTGTATTTTGTTTGCTGTGTTTCATGCGTTGGCTGCGGGACCGCCGTTCTCGGAGCTGAGGGCCGACAGGATGTCGCGCAGCTCCTCCTCGGTCGCGGTAAGGCGCGAGCGACAGGCTTTGAGAAGCTCTGTCGCCCGGCGTGTATAGGCTGCGAGATGGTCTATGTCGCAATTATCGCTCTGCATCATGCGGAGTATGGCCTCCAGCTCGCTGATGCTCTGGGCGTATGTGAGACTTTCGACCGGATTGAATTCTGCCATAGGAGAGTTAGATGTGAGGGTTGAATGAATTATTTTTAACGAGGAACAGGGGGAGTCAGCGTCCGAGCGCGGGGTGCCCGTCGATAGCCTCGACGATGCGAGAGAAGATTTCATCGACGTGGCCGCTACCGTGAATTGACGTGTACTTCCCTTCCTTTGTATAATAGTCCTTCAGGGGAGAGGTGGTCGAGTGGTATACTTTGAGGCGCTTGTTGATGGTCTCGGGATTGTCGTCGGAGCGGCCGCTCTCGGCACCGCGCTTCACGAGGCGCTCCATCAGTTCCTCGTCGGCCACTTCGAGGCCGATTACGGAGTGCACTTCCTCGCCTCGCCTCTCGAGCATCTTCTTCAGTTCCTCGGCCTGGGGAATGGTGCGGGGAAAGCCGTCGAAAATAAAGCCGTTGGACTGCGGGCGCAGACGGTCCACCTCCTGGGCAAGGATGTCGACCATGAGGTCGTCAGGAATCAGGTGTCCCTTGGAGATATAGCTGTCGGCGATTTTGCCAAGCTCGGTGCCTTCGGCAATCTGCTTGCGCAGCACATCGCCTGTCGAGATGTGGGTGAGACCGTAGCGGTCAATAAGTTTCTGACTCTGGGTGCCTTTGCCGCTACCGGGGGCACCGAAAATTACAAGATTAAACATTCTCTATCCTTATTTTTACCTATGTTATGTGTCGCAAATGATTGGTTCGATAATGTTGCACGCAGCGTCCCTGCAATGCGCATATCTTTCAACAAGATTCCTCGTCCAGAATATAGATATCGTTGAGATTTCGTGCCAGACCGTCGATGTCGAGACCGTAGCCTATGATGAACTTCTTCGGGATTTCGAAACCGACATAGTCGGGCTTCAGCTCGGGATGCACGAGCGCTGCCGGCTTGAACAGGAGGGTGGCTATGCGTATCGAGGCCGGCTTGAGCGCATTGAGGTCGGCGAGGAGGCGGACCATAGTGTTGCCGGTGTCGATAATGTCCTCGACGAGAATCACGTCGCGCCCCTCGAGGTTCTCGCTGAGTCCCATCACCTGCTTGACCACGCCCGTGGAGCCTGTGCCCTCGTAGCTTTTCAGGCGCACGAAGGTCAGCTCGGCGTCAATATCCTCACATGCCCGGAAGAGATCGACAGCAAAGGGGGCGGCACCGTTGAGCACACACAGGAAGAGCGGAGTGCGCCCTGCATATTCAGACGTAATCCTTGCTGCAAGCTCCTTGATGCGTTCTGTAATCTGAGAGCCGGTGATGTAGGGGCGGAATGTCATCCCCTGATAGCATTTATGTTTCATGGTTCCGAACAGAAAAATTTTGCGCAAATTTAGCAAAATTTTTCCGATAATTCATGCAAAACACCTTATTAAAAGACGCAGGTGAGTGTAAAGCCGGGGGCACCGCCGACTATCGCCGGCGTCAGCGAGGACTGGACGCCGTAGCGGTCACGGAGGACGGAGGGATTTTCCTTACCGAGATGGGCCTTGCGCTCGTAGCTGCCGCGGAAGAGGTTAACAACCTCGTTGACCGGGTCGACGAGGAAGACCACGATGTTGCCCAGCACGCGCGAGCCCCACAGCGTGTAGTCATGTTCGACAATGTGGCGCTTACACTTGTAGAACAGCTCGCCAAGCAGGCTTCCGACTATAGGGGTGATGACAATATCCTGGTATGAGGGGCGCTCCATGCAGGCCTCGACGCCGAACTCCCACCCTACGGTCGAAATCAGCGCAGAGTAGAGCATCGAGCCCCAGA
This sequence comes from uncultured Duncaniella sp., assembly GCA_910586665.1. Taxonomy (GTDB): domain Bacteria; phylum Bacteroidota; class Bacteroidia; order Bacteroidales; family Muribaculaceae; genus Duncaniella. Next base: position 42,328 of record CAJUIX010000014.1, on the reverse strand, counting down.
AGCTGAAGCCGCAGGAGCGGGCAGCCATGAAGTAGGCCGCGCCGGCATAGGGGTGGAGGATATAGTTGAACACCGGGTTGTCGTGGTCAATCTCCGGGTTGCGCACGAAGATGTTGCGATACCAGCGGGTGTAGAAGGCGGTGTTCTGAATCGAGGCGCGGTTCCAGGAAGTCGCGTCCTCAGGCAGACACTGGAGGACGAAAAGCGTCCCGACGAAGGCTCCCGAAAGGACGGCGGTGTTGATCCACATCCTGTGCCAGTCGGGGTGCGAGCCGCGGTGCAGGGAATAGGGTTCTATATATATGCTCCAGTGCTTCTGCGGGATTTGAGCCGACGGAAGCGGCAGTGTCGTGTCGGAGGCGAGCGCCTCGACGGGCGCTATCCTCAGCAGGGCCTCCCTGTCGGGCGCCCCGGCATCGCTGACCGGGATGATGCGGCGCGTACTCTCGCGGAGTGTGACGGCTGTCATCGTCTGAGCCTTCAGTCCGACTATGTTGGCGAGACCGAGAATCGCGATGAGCAGAGCTGCGATGCGCCTTGTGTGTGTCTCTCTCGTTGCCATAATAAATAGTTCTTTAACTTAGACATAGCTCTATGCGCCTATGCGCACAAAATCGAAAACGTGATTCGGATATCTGGATCTTTTTACCTATTATAACGCCTCCCGGCGCCACCGTGACTCGATTTTTGAGCTAAAAAAACTTAACGCAACTTTTAGGGCAGCGAGTGTGTTATTACTACAAACTATTTAAATATTCCATTATTTATGAGCGAGAGAAAGACAAAATCAAGGACTACGGTATGGCTCGCCATCGGAGTGGTGGTGCTGATTATCCTGCTTATGCTGTGGCTTACCGTCGCCGATTTCCTTGGCGACACCGACGTGGCCGCCTTCGTGGCACCGCTGTGACACAGCCCGACAACTATCTAATTAGTCAAAAAATGGAAAGTTAAAGAGCCATCAGTGCTTTTTCACCTCACGATGATAGGGCCTGTGGCTCTTTGTGTGTCCGGGCGATGGAGTTGGGGGACGCCCGGACGGGCGGGTATTCAAACTAATATTTATGCCTTTTTCACTACGCGGCGCTCCTTGATACGGGCCTTCTTGCCTGTGAGGTTGCGTAGATAGTAGAGTTTGGCACGGCGTACCTTACCATACTTGTTGATGGTGATAGAGTCGATAAAGGGTGACTCGATGGGGAAGATACGCTCAACGCCGATGTTGTCGGAAATCTTGCGGACAGTGAAGCGACGCTTGTTTCCTTCGCCTGAAATGCGGATGACAACACCACGGTACTGCTGGATACGCTCCTTGTTACCTTCCTTGATGCGGTAAGCCACAGTGATAGTGTCGCCGGGCTGGAAGTCGGGGTGCTGTTTGCCTGTGGCAAAAGCTTCTTCAGCAACTTTAATTAAGTCCATTTTTCTTGAAAATTAAAAATGTTAACACTACTCGCAATATTCGCAGGCTGCATGTCCTGCCAGAGATTGCGAAATCGGCTGCAAAGGTAATCGAAAATCAGGTGAATTGCAAGTATTTGACAAAAAAATCGCTCTTTTTATTCATCTCTTCAATCTATTTTTCATTTTTCTTTGCAAGTCAGAGATTTTGGAGCTATTTTTGTAATCACGCTTACAACAACCCTCTAACCACCGTTTTTCAACAAGGTACATCCCGCTATGAATCTTAGACATCTCTACACAGCTGCAATACTATTATCGGCAAGTGTCGCAATCACTGCCTGCTCCGGCTCCAAGACTGTAAAAATCAATCCTGACGACCCCGGCATCCTCTACATGGGGCGCATACTCACCACCGACTCCACCGCTCCGACATTCACCTATCCCGGCACCACCGCCATGCTCAACTTCGAGGGGAGCGGTATAGCTATGGCCGCATCGCCCGGTAGCGGACAGTTCATGGTAGAGATTGATGACTACGAGCCCTTCAAAATCAACTTCACCGACAATGATTCGATTATAAATCTCGTCGACACCCTCTCCACAGGACCCCACTCGCTCAGGGTCGCCTATGCCATCGAGGGCTACGAGAAGCACCCCGAGTTCCGCGGCTTCGAAATTTCAGGCCCCGGAGCCAAGATACTCCCCGCCCCCGAGCGACCCAAACTCAGGCTTGAATTCATCGGCAACTCCATCACCTGCGGCTACGGCACCGAGGCCGACAGCGCACAGGTCCACTTCTCCTACGACACCGAGAACAACACCCTCGGCTACGCCTACCTCACTGCCCGCGCCCTCAACGCCGACTTCAACATCGTGGCCCGCTCGGGCATCGGCATGTATCGCAGCTACGGTGGCCCCCGCGAGGGCACTCCCGAGCAACGCATGCCCGGAGAGTATGACTACACCCTCCTTTACAACCGCGACCACTTCTGGGACCACCGCTCATTCCGCCCCGACATCATCTGCATCAACCTCGGCACAAACGACATGTCGCTCGACAACTATGACATAAATCTCTTCGAGGAGGCCTACAGGAAGTTTCTCGTCCACCTGACCATGCTCCAGCCGCAGGCCAAAATCGTGCTCCTGACAGGCCCTATGCTCCACGGCAAGCAGCTCGAAGACGTCAAGGAGGTTCTCGACCGCCTCGCCGACAAGAATGAGCGCATCTACCGCTTCGACATGTCGGAGCAGACCGGCGAGCTGGGCTACGGTGCCGACTATCACCCCTCCAAGGCACAGGCGGCAAAAAATGCAGCCGAGCTGACAAGCTTCCTCCGCACTCTCAAACACTGAAACAACCTTTAGTAACATTGGACGAACTCTCACAGCTCCTCCGGGAGCGCATCATAGTACTTGACGGTGCCATCGGCACAATGATCCAGTCAGCCGGCCTCACCGAGGCCGACTTCCGGGGCAGCCGCTTCGCCTCATGGCCCTGTGACCTGAAGGGCAACAACGACCTGCTCGTCCTCACGCGTCCCGACATCATAGCCGGCATCGCGGAGGACTATATCAAGGCCGGTGCCGACATAATCAGCACCGACACCTTCAATGCCAACGCCATATCAATGGCTGACTACGGCATGGAGGCCCTCGTCGCCGAAATCAACCGCGATGGCGCACGCCTGGCGCGCCGCGTGGCCGACCGGCATAAGGAAATGACCGGGAAGACCGTCTGGGTGGCCGGCTCGATAGGCCCGACCAACAAGACGGCCTCGATGAGCCCCGACGTCAGCGACCCAGCCCTCCGCGCCGTCACCTACGACGACCTCTTCCGTGCCTACCTCGAACAGATTTCCGCACTGATAGAGGGTGGTGTCGACCTCCTCCTCTTCGAGACGGTCTTCGACACTCTCAACCTTAAAGCCGGGCTCGACGCCGCCCGCGAGGCTATGGAGAGTGCTGGAAGAGAGTTCCCCGTAATGGTGTCGGTCACTGTCTCCGGCCCCGACGGACGCACCTTCTCCGGCCAGACCCTCAAAGCCTTCCTCGCCTCAATCAGCCACACACCTATTATATCTGTAGGCATCAACTGCTCCACCGGGGCGGAGGCCATGAAGAGCCATGTCGCCGAGCTGGCCCGCACCGCCCCCTGTCCCGTAAGCTGCCACCCCAACGCCGGACTCCCCGACTCTATGGGGCTGTATGGCGACACCCCTGAAAAAATGGCCTCCACGCTCGGAAGCTTCATCGACGAGGGGCTGCTCAACATCGTCGGCGGATGCTGCGGCACCACCCCCGCCCACATAGCGGCCATCGCAGCCGTCGCAAAGGGGAAGCGCCCCCGCACTGTCCCCAAAAAGGAACAGGGGATGCACATATCCGGCCTCGAAGCCGTCGACATCACCCCCGGCTCCCTCTTCGTCAACATCGGCGAGCGCTGCAACGTGGCCGGCTCACGCAAATTCCTCCGCCTCATCAAGGAGGGTAAGAGCGATGAGGCCGTCGCCATAGCCCGCAAGCAGGTCGAAGACGGCGCGCAGGTCATCGACATCAACATGGACGACGGCATGATGGACGCCCGCAAGGAGATGTGCCGTTTCCTCAACCTCATAGCCTCCGAGCCTGACATCGCGCGTGTGCCGGTGATGATCGACTCCTCGAAGTGGGAAGTCATCGAGGCCGCCCTCAAATGCGTGCAGGGTAAGCCGATAGTCAACTCTATATCCCTGAAGGAGGGTGAGGAGGCCTTCATCAGCCACGCCTGCCGCCTCAGACGGCTCGGTGCCGCGACCGTGGTCATGGCCTTCGACGAGGAGGGCCAGGCCGACACTTTCGAGCGCAAGATTGAGATTTGCGCCCGCGCCTACCGTCTGCTGACCGGCCGCGCCGGTTTCGACCCGGAGGATATTATCTTCGACCCCAACATACTCGCCATCGCCACCGGCATCCGCGAGCATGACAGCTATGCCCTCGACTTCATCCGCGCCACGGAATGGATCAAGGCCAACCTGCCGGGAGCCAAGGTGAGCGGCGGCGTGAGCAATCTCTCCTTCTCCTTCCGCGGCAACAACTACCTGCGCGAGGCCATGCACGCCGTCTTCCTCTACCACGCCATAGCCGCCGGCATGGACATGGCCATCGTCAACCCAGCCTCCGCCGTCACCTACGAGGACATCGAGCCGGGACTGCGCTCGCTCATCGAGGACGTGGTCCTCTGCCGCCGTGAGGAGGCACCCGACGAGCTGATTGAGCATGCGCGCCAGATGCTTGCCAAGAAGGAGGATGCCGACCGGGGCTCCTCTCAGGAAAACCACGAGGACTCATGGCACAAGATGCCCCTCCGCGAGCGCCTCGTCACCGCCCTCGTCAGAGGCCTCCCGGACCACCTCGAAGCCGACCTCGGCGAGGCGCTCGAGACCTACACCGACGCCGTCGCCATCATCGACGGCCCACTCATGGAGGGAATGAATCGTGTCGGCGAGCTCTTCGGCGAAGGCAAGATGTTCCTCCCGCAGGTGGTCAAAACCGCGCGCACCATGAAGCAGGCTGTCAGCATCCTCACCCCCGCCCTCGAAAAAAGCAAAAAGGGTGCCGCGAAGGCCGGCAAGGTCATTTTTGCCACCGTCAAGGGTGACGTCCACGACATCGGCAAGAACATCGTATCCATTGTCCTCGCCTGCAATAACTATGAAGTCATAGACCTCGGCGTCATGGTGCCGGCAGAGAAAATTGTCAGCACCGCTCTCGAAGAGAAGCCGGACTTCGTGTGTCTCTCAGGCCTCATCACCCCCTCGCTCGACGAGATGATACGCGTGGTCAGCCTCATGGAGAGCCGAGGGCTGAAAATCCCGGTCATGGTCGGGGGAGCCACCACCTCGAAGCTCCACACGGCCGTAAAGATTGCCCCCTGCTATTCGGGAGTGGTCATCCATGTCGCCGACGCGGCACAAAATCCGCTCATAGCCGCCCGCCTGCTCAACTCCTCGACCCGCGAGGCCTGCATCGAGGATATAAACAAGGAATATGAAGCCCTGCGCGAGAGGGAGCGCCTCCGCCGCTGTCCCGAAGTGAGCCTCGACGAGGCGCGCCGCCGCGCATGGAAGCCCTCGAAGGAATACACCCCCGTCCCTCCCGCCCATGCGGGAAGGACTCTGCTTGACATACAGGTGGAAGAGGTGGTGCCCTACATCAACTGGCGCTCCTTCTTCAACGCATGGAAGATGCCGGGCGACTTTGCATCTGTCGCCTCAATCCACGACTGCCCCTCCTGCCGCCGTGCGTGGATTGAGCAGCACTGTGCGGCCAATCCCGCCAAAGGAGAGGAGGTCCTGAAGCTCTACGCCGACGCCTCGGCCCTCCTGGCGTTGCTCTCCCGCTCCGGGGCGACATGCCGCGCCGTCATCAACCTTGCCGAAGCTCACCGCGAGGCCGACGACATCATCATCGACGGCGTCCGCATCCCAGCCTTCCGCACCCGCGCCCTCGCACCCGGAGAGCCGTCGCGCTCACTGGCCGACTTCATCCTTGAAAAGGGTGACTATGCCGGAGCCTTCGCCGTAACTGTCGACCTATCGGCACAGCGGGCCGCTTATGAAAGCAAGAATGACTCCTACGGCTCCCTGCTCGTGCAGAGCCTGGCCCACCGCCTCGCCGAGGCCGCCTCGGAGTGGCTCCACGCCAAGGTGCGCCGCGAATTTTGGGGCTACGCGCCGCAGGAGGACCTCAGCCTGAAAGAACTCTTCCAGTCCCGCTACCGCGGCATCCGTCCCGCCGTCGGCTACCCCTCCCTCCCCGACCAGCGCCTGACCTTCACCCTCGACTCGCTCCTCTCCCTCGGGGAGATAGGCGTCAGCCTGACCGAAAACGGCGCAATGGAGCCGTCGGCCACCGTCTGCGGCCTATACATAGCCCACCCCGAGGCGGCCTACTTCCGCTGACACCCTCCCCGCACTTTACGCCAATACCTGACTAATACCTGACACAATGCTTATCAAGACCTACGGCGCGGCCGTCCACGGCATCGACGCGCTCGTCATCACAATCGAAATCGTGGCCGAGTCCGGCGTGCAGTTCTCGCTCGTCGGCATGGCCGACACCGCCGTCAAGGAGAGCTACCAGCGTGTCCTCTCGGCCATAACGCAGACCGGCTACAAATGGCCGCGGCGCAGGATAGTGGTCAACCTCTCCCCCGCCGATGTCAGGAAGGAGGGCGCGGCCTACGACCTCCCGATTGCGCTCGGGCTACTCACCGCCTGCGAGCAGATCCAGCCCGTAGAACCGCTTGACGCTCTCATGATTATGGGCGAGCTGTCGCTCGACGGCTCAATCCTCCCTATCAAGGGCGTCCTCCCTATGGCCATAAAGGCCCGCGAGCTTGGCTTCAAGGGGATGATAGTCCCTATGGCCAACGCGACGGAGGCTGCCGTGGTCAACAATCTCGCTGTCTACGGAATGGGGACACTTCGCGAGGTCATAGACTTCGTCAGCGGCAAGAGCGCGCCGCAGCCGGTGGTGGTCAACACCCGCGAGGAGTTTGCGCGCGCATCGGCTGTCTTCGATTGCGACTTTTCGGAAGTCAAGGGGCAGGAGAATGTCAAGCGTGCCTTCGAGGTGGCCTGCGCCGGGGGCCACAACCTGCTCATGGTCGGTCCTCCGGGTGCCGGCAAGTCGATGATGGCCAAGCGCCTCCCGACCATACTACCCCCGCTGACTCTCGCGGAGGCCCTGGAGACCACCAAGATTCACTCCGTGGCCGGGAAGCTTCGCAGCGGCTCAAGGCTCATGACCTCGCGACCCTATCGTGCTCCCCACCACACCATCTCCCCCGTGGCGCTCGTCGGCGGAGGCACCAACCCGGCCCCCGGCGAGATTTCGCTCGCCCACAACGGCGTCCTCTTCCTCGACGAATTCCCCGAGTTCTCACGCCAGGTGCTCGAAGTGATGCGCCAGCCGCTCGAGGACCGGCGCATCACCGTGGCCCGTGCAAAGTATACCATCGACTACCCCGCCGGATTCATGCTCGTGGCCTCCATGAACCCCTGCCCCTGCGGCTACTACAACCACCCCACCAAGGAATGTACCTGCACTCCGGGCGCCGTCCAGAAATACCTCAACAAAATCTCCGGTCCGCTGCTCGACCGCATCGACCTCCAGGTAGAAATCTTCCCCGTAGCCTTCGAGGAGCTATCCTCCACCCGCGAGGAGGAGAAGAGCGAGGCCATAAAGCAGCGCGTCGTCAGGGCACGCGAAATCCAGGCGCTCCGCTTCGCCTCGGAGCGCGGCATCCACTGCAACGCCCAGATGAACTCCCGCCTGCTTAAAATCCACGCGATAGTCGACCGCCGCGGCCTCGAAACCATACGCGAAGCCATGTCGCGGCTCGACATGAGCGCCCGCGCCTACGACCGCATACTCAAGGTCGCCCGCACCATAGCCGACCTCGAATACGGCCTCGACCCCGCAGTCAGCACCGCCGACGCCGTCACCGCCCCCATCCTCCCCCACCACATCCACGAAGCCATCTCCTACCGCAACCTCGACCGCGCCAACTGGGGCCGCACCGTCGACAAGCCCCCGTTCTGAAACCACCCTTTCCTTCTATCACCCTTCATTCACCAAAGACACCGAAGAAACAACCGAAATCAAAATAACCCGCTAAATCTGCAAAAACCCCACACCCGCCATCAAACCAAGTCCGCCATCAAACCAAATCATCAATACAAAACAGCCGGGCAAGCTGTTGTTTGCCCGGCTGTTAGGAGAATTGATATGTAAAATCTAATCAGCGTTTGAGGGTGTTGATCTGCGCCTTGGGGGCGAGGATGTTGGGAGCCGGAGTCACCTTCTCGTCCACCTCGATGGGAAGGGTTGAACGGATGTCGCGCGAAGAGGCGCCGACAAGCACATAGTAAGTACCCGTATCACGGCGCCATGCCGACTTCCCGGCGTCAAACGACGCCAGGTCGTTGACATCGAAGCTGATGTTGACAGTCTCCGACTGGCCGGGAGCAAGCTCGGCGGTCTTCGCGAAACCGCGAAGCTCCTTCTCTGGCTTGTTACGGTCCCTGGCCTGGGAATCGGAGGCATAGACCTGCACGATTTCCTTGCCGGGACGGTCGCCGGTGTTGGTCACCTTCACCCCCCTCGGTCTTCTTCAAGACCTACAAGCTCAACCGCGCCGCCGAGCTCATCAAGGAGCACAAGTATACCCTCTCGGAAATATCCGACATGACAGGATTCTCCTCGCTGAGCCACTTCTCCCGCAGCTTCAAGAAGCAGTTCGGCACCAGCCCCAGCGCCTTCGAAGTCTGACACGCCCCCCGCCGCAACCTCAAAAAAGGAAAATCTGCCTTATTGTAGGGACGCTGCATGCAAATTCTCTCAATGGCTCGAAGAGCCTGGCCAAGAGAAACCCCAGGGTAAGCGAAGGCCGTAGGCCGTAGCGATGCCTGGGGTGATAGGATACATGGATATGGGCGTGCATCGAAGATGCTAATCATCATAATGTCAAGGCTCTCCGAGCCATTTGCAATTATGTTTCTTAACCACCCCAGGCATCGCTACGGCCTACGGCCTTCGCTTACTCTGGGGTTTCTCTTGTCAAAAGTCTTCGACCTATTGTTTGAAGGGATTACTTACGCTCGCCGCGCATCTTCATGAAATATCCCTCCAGGAAGTCGGCCTGGCCCTTGTTGGGCACGGGCGAGAGATAGAAACCATCCTTCATATACATCACCGTCGGCGCATCCTTCTTGAACACAGTCCAGTAAGGGAGCGCCGTCGAGTTGGGATTACCGGTCTTGATGAAGTTGATCCAGTAGCGCTCCATGATTTGCGACATGTGGGTGTCGACATCGCTCATCTTGCCGCCGAAGTTGAAGCCATAGATGAAGGGCATCTCGGCCACATGGGTTGCGCCGCGGGTGCCGCGCATGATGGTGTTGTCGGAAAGCTGGTCGAAGTAATAGAAATAGACGGGATGCTTGCCGGTTCGGCTCTGTAGCGACGCCCACGCCCACGAAGGCCAGCCGAAAGCCACGTCGCGAAACACGTCTCGCAGCGCCTGGAGGGCCTCGGCGTCATCCTTGGCCGGGAAAGCCTTCTTGAAGCCCTCGATATCGTTGGGGAAGTTGGTTTCCATCATCTTGTTGTAGGCATCCATGCCCGCACCGTGGACGAAGAGGCTCCCCTCGTCGGAATTATAGCCCACGATGAGGTCCACGTCGTTGTAGTCACCCCTGAGATAAGCCTCGTAGGTGTCGCCCGTGATGACATAGCCGTCGACGAGCGGCCAGTATTTATTGTACTCCGTCTTGGCCTGTATATCCTCTGCCGAGAGCTTGCGCATCTGCTTGAGATTCTTGCAGCCAAGCTTCTCCTGCAAACCGAGTCCGAGGCTCTGGGCGTATGCCATATCCTGGGCCGAGCCGCAGACGGAAGCCTCGCTGTAGCGGATAGGGAGGAAGTTGCCGCCGCTCTCGCAGATGGCGCGCTGGAAGAGCCCCTTGCACAGGGGCGACGCGCAGAGTATGCTCACCGAGATGCCACCTGCCGACTCGCCGCAGATGGTAACCTGCTCAGGGTCGCCCCCAAACTGGGCTATATTATCGTGGATCCACTGCAGAGCCATAATCTGGTCCATCATGCCGTAGTTGCCCGCGATGCCGCGATCCGACTCCTTGGCCGCCTCGGGATGGGCCATGAAACCGAATGAGCCAAGACGGTAGGCGATGCTGCAATACACAATCCCGTTATTGACAAAGCTGTCCTGCGTTCCGCTATACGAGCCGGTGAAGAAACCGCCGCCGTGGATGTTGACAAACACCGGCAGACGCTCCGACTTATCCTTGGCCGGGGTCGATACACTCAGGTAGAGACAGTCCTCGCTCATCGGGAGCGCGTTGCCCCCCTGGTTCGGGTCATTGGACTGCATCGGGCGGTCGCCCCACTTCTCAGCCTTGTAGACCCCCTTCCAGGGCGCCTTTTTGACCGGCGCGTGCCAGCGCAGCTTACCCACCGGGGCCTCGGCATACGGGATAGCCTTATAGAGGGCATAGCCGTTGTGAATCTCCCCCTCAATCTCCCCCTGCTCGCAAGTCGTGCGCAGAATCTGGGCATTGATACCGATGGCCGACACAGCCACCGCGGATAATAGTGTCAGGAATCGCTTCATTATACTAAACTCAATTATTAAAAAGGTGAAACAGATTATTTTGAATGATGAATATAATAGATTCTTTTGATGAATTGATTATTTCGAATGAATGTAACAGATTATCTGATGAATACAATACATATCAAACCAACCGCAAATTTACACAAAACCACCCAAACCCCACTTTCCCATTTGTTTAATAAATTTGAACATTCGTTCAAACCACCCCCCACCCGACAGCCCAAAGCCTATTAATCCACTTAACAAAATCCACCCATGAATATTAATAACCTCTTAAAACCCACCAATGGCCGGACAGTTAGTCACTTGCCCAGCCATTGGATACAATATCTTTATGAAAGATTCCGCCGCTTCAATACTCCTCCTCGTTGAAAAGATATGCTATAATTGACTATTAGATATTTATGTAAATAGACTTTGGAATAGACAATTATATTTTGTTGTAAAAAGCGATAAAATGCAAATTTACAGGGAGGTATAACTCTTTATTTAAATCAAAATTCTTCCAGCGTAATTGATTGGTAAAACTGGCATTGTGATGTTATTTATCTATCATGTATTGGGCTTAATCTTGACAACGTCGAGGTCCCTTAATATTTATTAAAATTGGATTTATTTCAGACAAACTCAACCGAATACTTTCTTCTTTAGAAAATAATGGAGATATACCATTATTATTTTCTATCCATTTTTGATATCCCGTTATGTTTGGATCCGATATACAAATAGCATATTCAATTCCAGAAATAGCCATTACAAAATATATCTCAGCAGAAATATTATCATTAGACATTCTAGTATATTCTTTAACGAAGAATTTCATCTCATGAAGTCTTTCATAATACTGCCCATCTTCGCCATTGAATACAATGTCACCCTCAGAATATATCCTTCTTTGGTTATATTGCCAATATTCTCCATTGCCATAACGGGCATATTCACGCAGCCTCTTTAAGATGTCATTTTCTTTGCCTAATAATTCTTGAACACATAAATCGTAGTTATCTTCCCCTACGCTATATAAAAAGTATTCATATGCACATTTCGCTAAAAAACGTGACATTATTTTATTTGGATAAGTCGGTTCTGGGATATATGGTCCAATAAGCGTTTTTACTCTTCCATTTTTAATACTATTAAACAGTTCCTCGTCTCTAATACCAAAAGACATTATCCTTCCCATATTAGTCGTTTGCATTGTAACATCAGATGCTTTTGCGATTCCTGGAAATATCATTTTCTCTTTTACTAACCTTCCTTTCTTGGTAGATATTTCATTGCGAAATCGCATTGAAACGAAATAAGGCTGTGACAAAAGCTCTCTTTCGATTTTTATAGAAAAATAATTATTGCATTTATCACAAACATATCCTTTAGACAAAAAGTGATGTTTATTCCCGAGAGACTCGGGAATAATGTGCTCGACACTCTTTGAGGCATCAGAATTTTCGTGACAGAAAATACATATACTCATGTATTATTTCTATTTAAGTATCACAATGAAAAGTCAGAGCATGTTTATTTAGTTATGTATCTGAATGACTGGGGGGCATGCTGTATATCGAAATCTGACAAAGATTTCGGCTCATCATACTTAATTACACGACCTATTCTTATCGCATGTGCTTTAGATCTTTGATTAAAATAGGACATGTAGTATGCTTCGGAAATTCCAGCACAACTCTTTGTAATTTCCCATATAAAATCTACTTTATCGGATAATATTTCATCAATTTCAAATTCGCCAACAATTCGTTTAATCGGTGCAGATGCATAGATTATGACACATTTTATATCTTTTCGCTTGAACAAAGACTTACGAAATTCGTATTTCTTAGTTCCATCAAATATCTTTTCTACAAATTCTGGTTTAATCGATAATAAAACTCTCATCACTTTTGGTTGCACTTAAAATGATTTCAAATTGATTCTTGGTAATTGGCTTAAATCCACGAGGCGCATCATTAACACCTAAGAGAACACCTAGATCAATTAGTTCCTTCATATTTATGCGATGAGGGAAAGAATATGTATATAAAAAGCTCACGACAAATGGTTTCCTTTCAGAATGCCTCCACATATTTCGTAAGTCTTGTTCCGGATATACACTTTTTTTGCGACAATGAAGTATGAAATCATCCTCGTCCTGGAAGTCAAACCGAACATCTTGGACTACTCCAATTGTTGTGATAACACTCTTGTAATAGCCACCTGTACGATAGAATACCAAAATATCTCCTGCGCCTGGGAACGGCTCCACAGCTCTGGAAACATATACCTTATTGATACAATTTCGGTGAGGGAAATCCTCAATAAACTCCTCTGTCGATTCAGTATTTAATATTGAATCCGGTAGTAATTCCGTATGGTATTCAGGATATATCGGAACAATGAAAATACTATTATTCTTCGATATATACGGAAAACTACTCCTTAAGTTAGAAGTTGAAAACTTAGGCGTGAAATCTCTAATATATACAGATTCTTCACCTTTCTTACCCCATAAAATAAAGCCCCATTGCTCTAGCAGTTCGATAAGCCTTCTTTGTTCTGGCCGTTTATCATAAACGGTTACATATATTTCATGAACATGATTTTTTAGAGCATTGTCAAAAATAATTTTTACAAACCGCTCTCCTAGTCGGAAGCCATTGCTAATGACCTTAAATGTCCCAATTTTTAGTCTTTTTTTAGGCGGAAAAGATGGAATAATATCTGAATAATTCTCATGTTCATCCTCTATCTTTAAATATAGAAAAGATAATAGCATCCCATTATTAGAGTTAATGGTAATGTATGCTTCATCATCATATTTTCGGATAAACCAGTTGTCAAACCCTTCATAATCTTCTTTGAGACTATCAAAGAAAGGGTCGCTGACATTTATTTTCCCAAATTTAAGTTTCTGAACATTTAGGACCTTGTAATTGACGAGTTCTGGATGTTCTGCAAAGGTTTTCTCTAAGAAAGAATCAATGGTAAAGACATTATCCTGAATTCCTAAAGCTTGAGCTTTACGATGTATTTTCTTATCTTCCGTAATTAGAATATCAACTCGGCCAACGTAAACCTCGTTCAATAAAATACTATCAACATGGTCGTTATTAGTTGAATCAAATCGAGAAGATATGGCTGTGATATCACGATGCATCGGTGACGGTAAATCCACAACCTCATAGCTTGACAACTTAACGAGAAATAAATCAACCGTTTCTTTGTTTGGATTCTTTTTTATCTCTTCGATTGTAGCAGAATGAATACATTTAGTGTATTTTCCTCGCTCCAACCAACGATATAAAATGCCAATATCCTGAGAAACAATTTTATTTGCTTCCCTATGAATTATAATATTAGTATCTAACAATGCTTTCATTTACGTAATCTTTTTAATGGAATCAATAAATAGAGGCCTAAAGCTATTACAATTCCCAGTGCAGCCCAATACTCCCATGGTATTTGAAGATACCACCCTATGGAATCATCCAATTTCAAAGAAGATATAGCGAACAATAACGTACACAAAATATTAGCACCAATAGCCAAAGCAATCTGTTTAGAACCAATAGTTTCTTCTGTGCAGACCGTGAACAATGAATAGCTATAGTTATCATCTTTTGCTTCATCTTTCAAAAACATGATATTGTAGCAATCTTTGCTGATTCCCATAATCTGTGGAAGATATCGTTGAAATGCTGAAGATTCCAATTTCCTTATATTTTTCAATTTTGAATTATCGATAAAACTAAAAGTGAAATTATCAGGCAATGCATGCAGACAAAACAACTTCCGTATATAGCAAATTTTTAAATTTTGAGAGTTTTTTAACTCATATACCGATTGAGGAAGATTACGCTTTTCATTTATTTTTAAATCATATATGTATGTGGTTTGCGCAATCCCCTTTTTCTTTATTGCGATTCCACGCTTCTCATATTTTACGAGAATTCTACAATAGAGACTCCCTTCATGTTTTCCGGGCTTCCTTAATTTAAGACAAATAATACCATCTTTGATGTTAATAGTACAAGGAAGCAATGTCATGTTATCCCGGTTTTCGAATTTGATGATTTTCCCGTCTCTAGAATCCTCACCAATATTATCAATGCCAGTAACGATATCGTTAAAGACAAAACGACCGTTCTGTGGATCTGATAAATTATCCAACAAACACGTTACCGAATCATTGTGTCTGACATCTGGAATAGCCAGATAAAATTCAATAGTATTGCTATTTTTGAAAGTTTCTGGTGGAAATTCCAGGCCAAATTCTATGTAAGAAGATTCTCGTGGAAGTTCCCAAGTGCATATATGAAAACGATCAATGACCGTTGTATCGTTTGCTAAAATATAATAGGTATTTCCCATGAATTGATATTTATGGTTCTGCTGCTATTAAGTTGGAGCCTTGAGAGCCGGAGTAATACTGAATGTTGCTTAGGTGGTCGGCATTTTCGATGGCTGCGCGGACGAGGTTAGCGAAGTCATGGCGGAAAGTCTCATCTGCACGGAACTGTCGATAGAGCGACAGGTCGGAATTGCGTTGCTGAGCCATTGCGCGGTTGAGAATATCCTGAAACATACGCTCTGCGGCTTCTGTGTCGGGATTGCCTACGACTGTATTCTGATATTGCGTCTGTTGAGTAACGAGCTGAGCAATGCGTACTACTTTGGTGCGCTGTTCGTCGGGCGTTGCCTCCCAACCACTCATGTGCTTTTCGTTGAAATGTTCAAGAATAATGTCAAAGGCTGTGCGGTCTTCTTCATTGCCTCCACCATTTACCATTTTAGGCGCGAGCGGGTCGAGGCGCGTTTCCTCAGATTCAAGCTGAATATGCTCGTTCAGAGCAGTTCTGCTGAGGCAATATGTATTTAAGTCGGTGTTGTCAAGCAGATCGGAAATATCAATACCTCCGTTCTGCGGCACCTTCAATTGAGGGATGAGCAAGCGCAGATACCAGTACATCTTTTCCCACGCAGGAGCATCGAAAACCATAAGGGCGGCAATTCGAGAATAGACTTTAACGAATTGCTTACACTTCATTTTAAAGTCCGCTTTACCGTTTTCGGGCCACTCGATTTCATTGTCATAGCGGTTTTGCGCGGTATCGAGGATTGGAGAGAGCTCGTCTTGCTCAGCTCCTCGGTGGAACAGTTCGTTGAATTGTTCCACTTCCTCCTCAGTAAAAACGCCGAGGTCTAAAAGTGTACTGCGAAGCTCGCTTAGAACATTGGGGTCGGTTGCCTGGTCGAGTGTTGTTGAGGTATAGAAATCATCAAACGCGGCTTTCATATCGTCAACCGTGTTGAAGAAGTCGAGCACAAAGATGTCTTCGTTGCGCTTGTTGTTCTCAGGCGATATGCGATTTAGACGCGACAGGGTCTGAACCGCAAGGACTCCGCCAAGCGGCTTGTCGATATACATTGTGGATAGCAGTTCCTGATCGAAGCCTGTAAGATATTTGTTGGCAACGACAAGTATTCGGTTTTCGGTTTTTTCAAATTCCTCAGGCGTTTTTGAGTCGGGAAAACCATTAAGTCCGGCTTCGGTATATTCCACACCGTCCACCTCCTTTGTGCCGGAGAAGGCAACAAGGATATTATAAGGCAAATGTCTTTCTTCGGCGAGTTTACGGAGCGCGAAGTAATAGCGGATAGCGCACTCTATATCCTTGGTTACGACCATCGCCTTGGCTTTACCGGCTAACTTACGCGATCGGAACACTTTTGCATCAAAATGGCTAAGCATGACATCAGCCTTTGCAGCGATGGTGTGCGGTTCACGCTCAACCATTTTGCGAAGCAATTTCTGAGCGCGAGCCTCGTCATACTCGGGATTTTCCTCGGTGCGTTTGGCAACTTCGTAGAAGCTGTGGTATGTGGTGTAGTTTGTGAGAACGTCGCGAATAAATCCTTCCTCAATAGCCTGTTTCATCGAATAGAGATGGAACGGTCGGAAACTGCCGTCGGGCATAGCCACACCAAAGCGTTCAAGGGTTTCGCGCTTGGGAGTAGCTGTAAATGCAAAGTAAGAGGCATTGGCACTCATCTTACGTTCCTGAATAAGACGGTCGATAAGTTCGTCAATATCACCACCGTTCTGGTCTTCATCACGACCGAGCGAAGCATTCAGCTTATCGGCGGCGATACCGCTCTGGCTGCTGTGTGCCTCGTCTATGATGACAGCAAAGTTATTGTCCTTCATGTCGGCAATGTCGCCGACAATGTATGGGAATTTCTGTATTGTAGTGAGTATGATACGCTTCCCGTCCTCAATAGCTTGGCGCAGTTGCGCAGAACTATCGGCATGGGTAACGATATTTTTGCCGGACGCAAAAGCCTTGACGTTAGCAGTAAGTTGAGCGTCAAGCACCTTTCGGTCGGTAACTATGATTATGGTCTGAAACAGTTGCCTGTCGAGTGCTATTGCGCGGATAGCGTCCATGGTTTTAGGGGTTGCCTTGATAAGTTTCAAGGCGAGCCAGGCAATTGAATTAGATTTACCCGAACCGGCAGAGTGCTGAATAAGGTATTGTCCGCCTACGCCCTTGGTTCCTACTTCTTCAAGAAGTCGGTTCACCACATCGAGTTGGTGATAACGCGGGAAAATAAGTTTTTTAGCATTGCGCAAGATGTGCGGTACCGCTTGTTTCTTTTTCGATTCGCCATAATCCATCATGGCGAAGTTCGAGATAAGGTCGGCAATTACATCTTTACGCAAAATGCGTTCCCAAAGGTATGAAGTTTTATGACCGTTGGGATTTATCGGATTACCGGTCCCCTGACCGTTAGGCATCCCCTGATTGAAGGGCATAAAGAAAGAACTTCTGCCTGACAGACGGGTGCAGGAATAGATTTCGTCTTTGTCAATAGCGAAGTGAGCGAGACAGCGCCCGAACATAAGCATCGGGTCGCGAGGGTCGCGCTGTTCGCGATATTGCTTTATGGCATCATATTTGGCAGTCTGTCCTGTCCACGGATTCTTCAATTCAAAAGTGAAGATTGGCAGACCGTTCACATAGATTACCATGTCAAGCTCATTACCTGGACGCAACTTTGAATAAGTTGCCTGTCGGGTTACGGAAAACTGGTTAAGCCCATACAATATATGGCTTGCGTCTGAGTCGGCTTGACTCGGACGAGGATAGAAAAGGCGCAGTCGCTTGTCACCTTGCAGATTATCAACCTCAATGCCCTTTCGAAGCACTTCAAGAGAACCGACGGTTTCGATCTTTCTCTTAATCTCTTTTTCGATACGCTCGTGCATTTCTCCGCGTCCTCGCCATTTGGTGAGAAGGTCTCGCTGCGTGGCTTCGAGGAACGACCAGAGACGGCGCGTGTCAACTGCCACATCCTTATTAAAATCTTCAGGGCGCCCCCAATAGAAATAGTCGCCCGGTTGCTGACGGTCGGCGAATTCAGCGGCGAGAGTTATGCCATGCTGACGGCGTTCCTCGATAGTAGAACCGACAAGAGCACGTTCTATCAACTGTTCAACCCCGTCTTCATGAGTATTTGTCTGTGTCATATCACTTTCTTTTTGCCGGTTACTACTTCGTTTATAATTATTTGCTTACGCTCCTGAAGCAAGGATATCATTCGTTCGCAATTTAAGATAACTTTATCTAAATTTTCAAAAAGTGTATTTAGATATTCTTTGATGGAAATTTGTTCATTGACAGGAGGGGTTAAAACCAACATACTACCTATAGCACTTTGAGAAATCGTTGGAATCGTACTACCGATAACGCCTTTTTCAACTTGAAGTTTGAAATATTGAGAAGAAATAGCGTAATTCAAAAAGAAAGCGTCAATAGTACGAGGTTTGATTAACGAAAACTGTGGATTGATTGTAGCTTCCAAGGGTAAGTTCGTTACAAATGCAGTCTTGCCATAAGATGAGCCAGTTTTTACGAATAAAATATGCCCATTACTTACCATTATTTCAGGCGATTCGTAATACTTATGCCAAGACAAATAAGAACATTTACTATAATTCATTTTGCCATTGACAATATTTGAAGGACTTAAGGTGATAGCTCCTTGACCTTGTTCAACCAAATCAGAGTTTGTGTAACCACGAAATCCTATACGACCTTTAATATCTGCGAGAGATTTTAGTTTCTTTATTTCCCAGTGCTCGGGGATTTGACCGAGCCAGTCAATGCTGGAGTCGCGCAGCGGAGCATCGGGGTTTAGTCCACGAGTAACGGCGCGAGTGATGATGATTTGCTTACGCTCGTTAAGAGCGTCAATCATCCTCTGCTGTGCCTCGATTGCACGGTCAATTTCTCCCGTAACCTTATCCAAATACGCAACAATCGTCTCCTGCTCAGCAATGGGGACCAATGGAATTGGTTTATGCTTTAACTCTTTGAAAGAAAGGGTTGCACGAATACCTGTGCCGAAGCCATGAAAAACTTTCTTCGCGTCCATAGCTTTCAGCAGATATTCGTAGAATTTGGCTGAAAGGTCGGGATTAGGACGCATAGAAATATATGCAGATGTTATAACTCCCAATTTGTCAACCTTCCCAACGCGGAATGAAATGAAGTCGTAATTGAGATTGAGGCCGTTTATAACAATATCGCCGGGGCGGACAATAGTATACCTGGATATCGTTTTTAGCACATCGTTGTCAATCCCGTTATCGGGTTTGGAAACGATAGTGCCATATTTGAATTGCAATTGATTGTGAATTTCAGTTGCGGTGTTAACTTCTGTTACTTCCGAAAAAAAGGCGCGAAGTTTCTTGACCTCCCAGTGGCTTGGTATCTGCCCGAGCCATTTCACGCCGCTGTCCTTATAGCTATCGTAGGTTGCCATCAGTTTTTGAGGTTTAGAGGTTCGCAATCATCAGAATTTTGCACACACGTGTGCAAAATCTTCTCTTTAGCAATCTCGACAGCCTGTTGCAGCTTGCGTTCCAACAGTTTTTTATCGGGCAGCTTCGTGAGATACTCCGCCACGCGGATATTGCTCTCGTGGAGATGCATCAGCTCTACATGCTCTTCGTTTTTACCGGTGCAGAGAATCAAGCCTATCGGCTTATTCTCTCCTTCAAGCATCTCATACTTTTCGAGCCAGCGCAGATAAAGTTCCATTTGGCCTTTATATGCAGCCTTGAAGTCTGTCAATTTAAGGTCAATCGCGACCATACAGCGCAAGCGGCGATTGAAAAACAGCAGGTCGATATAATAATCCTCATCGTCAACTGTGATTCGTTTCTGCCGAGCCATAAATGCAAAGTCATTGCCAAGTTCGGTTATAAACTTTTGCATTTCAATGACGATAGCCGATTCAAGGTCTTTTTCGGAATAGTCACCCTCAAGCCCGAGAAATTCCATGAAATAGGGGTCGTGAAATGCGAGGTCGGCTGACATCTTGCGCTCATTGCGAAGCAGTTCGAGGTCATGCACAATCACTTCATCCGGTTGCTTTGCTATGGCCGTCCGTTCATAAAGCATGCTGTCGATTTTTGCCTTGAGCGTGCGTTTTGACCATCGCTGGTCAGCCGACATCGTCAAGTAGAACTGACGCTTAATGTCATCTTCAATCGGGATAACCTGCAGGAAATGAGACCATGATAATTTGGACACCAGTGGTGTCCAAATTGACAAGTCGGGGAATCTCTCTGCGAAAAGCCGCATCCTGTTGAGATTTTTAACAGAGAATTGACTTTCGCCATATTCCATCGTGAGCTTTTGTGAAAGGTTCGCGACAATCTGCTTGCCGTATGCGGCGCGCTCGCCTCCGAGCACTTCTCGGTTGATGCGTTCACCGATGTGCCAGTACATAAGGGTCATACCTGCATTGACGGTAGCCGCTACCTGAAGCCGCGACTGCTCGATTATTGTCCGAATATCGGCGACTATCTTATTTTCAACTTGATTTAAAACCTGCTCCATAGGGCTACGCAAGGTTTAGGAGTGAACGGATTAAGCCCTGACTTTCTTTGTCGAGGGCTACAATATCGGCTTCGTTTTCTTCTAGCGAGCGTAGCGGCTTAGGTTCGTAGAAATACTTATTGAATGAAATTTCGCAGCCGATTTTGGTTGCGGGAAGGTTTATCCAAGCATCTTCGGCGTAAGGTCTTACTTCGCGAAGGAAGTAAGCATGAATATCTTCATTGACAGGAATTTTCTCACTGTCGCGAAGATCGCTGTCACTTTCGTAAATTATGAGGTCTTTGCCCTTGGCAGCCGGATAGAGACCATAGTCAGCAAAATCGGCTGACTCAACTCCAAAAACATCGACGAGTGTAGCAACGTCCTTGGCGGTCGGTTTAACCTTTTTGGAGATAACCGGAACGGCATCAGGGTCGGTAACAGCCATTACGCGACAAATTTTCTTGTCGAGATCGGTTTTGCTGATTTTGATGCCGAGACTCTTGGCTGCTTCGGTGGCAAGCGAGAAAAACTCGTTGTAGTCCATGAAAACGGCGGTACCGATTTCTCGGGCGAGGTGGTTGGCGATATTCTGAAGATCACGGCGCGATTTCCAAACTTCGGGGTCAATAAGTTTTTTGAAATTCTTGTCGGTGATTTTGATTTCCTGGTCTTGCAGGTATTCGCGTATATCCTGAACTTCGGAAGTGAGGTCTGCAAAAACGCGCTCGCCATACTTGCCATAAAGCCAGCGTGTCAGCTCGTCCTGCTTCGGGTCAAAGAGCATATCGTCGATAGCCTGTGCGCTGAACTGAGCGCGAAGGCGCAGAGGACGTTCGATAGTGACGGAGTGATAGCGGAATTCATCTACGGGGAATATTTTTGAGGTGATGGGTGCATCTTCCGTAGCTTCACATACGATGTTGGAATTATAGACATCGTATATGGCCTGACGGAAAGGCTCGATTGTGCAGTTGCGGTTTCCTTGATTCTTGCGTAACTTCTCGTAAGCCTGTGAAGCATCTATAAGCTGTATCTTACCACGACGGCGTTCCTCCTTATTGTTGGTAAGAATCCAGCAATAAGTTGATATACCGGTGTTGTAGAATATGTTATTGGGAAGTTGGATTATTGCTTCAACAAGGTCGTTTTCCAACAAGTAACGGCGGATATTGCTTTCTGCTTGTCCGGCATCGCCAGTAAAGAGTGACGAACCGTTGTGGATAGAGGCGATGCGGGTACCCTGTGGTTGAACATCAAGTGGTTTCATGCGGTCAATCATTTCAAGCACAAAAAGCAACTGACCGTCAGACGTGCGAGGACAGCAGTCAATCAGTTCTTCTTCACCAGCGAAATTGACGAGCGGCTTGCGGAAACGGTCGTCAAGCAATTCTTTCTCGTGATATATTAGCTTTCTATGCTCTTTCCACGATTTGCCGTAAGGAGGGTTGGTTATCATATAGCCGAAGCTACGGTCGCCGAAATGGTTGTCGGTTATCGTATTACCACAATAAATACCATCGGGATTTACGCTCTTGATAATGAGGTCAGATTTACAGATGGCGTAAGTCTCGGGGTTTATCTCTGTGCCGGCAATCTCAATAGTAGAGCGGTCGATGCCTTGTGAAATAAGGTACTCACTGGCTTCGGTGAGCATACCGCCGGAGCCGCAGGCAGGGTCGTAAATCTGAACAATAGGCGGGAGATTATCTTTTACCGGGTCGAAAACAACTTGCGAAAGGAGGTGGATAACGTCGCGAGGCGTAAAGTGTTCACCGGCTTCCTCGTTGTTTTCTTCATTAAAGCGGCGAAGCAGCTCCTCGAAAATCGTGCCCATATCAAAATTTGATACCGCAGGCAACGGTAAACCGTTAGGATCTTTAGCTGGTTTATCGGTAAGATTGATATATGGGTCGGTGATTTTTTCAATCAACGCGAGAAGGCAATCACGGTCAGCGAGTTTGCGAGCCTTATTGAAAAACTCAAACTTGTTCAGAACGTCATGAACATTAGGGCTGAATCCAAGAAGATATTCAGTGAAGTTATTGAGCAAAAGTTCGTTATCGCCTACCGCCTGACTTTTAATTCGAGATAGCGTCCAACGACTGGTGTTGTAATAAGACAGTCCTGTAATTTCGCTAATAACATACTCGTCAGGTTCAAGACCGAGTTCTTTATCCTGAGCCACTTGCGCATCTACAGCCTCTTTCGTCGGTTCCAAAAGAGCGTCAAGGCGGCGTAATACTACCATAGGGAGAATTACGTCGCGGTACTGACCACGAACAAAAACATCACGCAGAACATCATCGGCAATGTTCCATATAAGAGATACAGTCTGACTGTGAACGTTATCCATTGGCTCAATAAAACGGAAACTCCAATGTAGCTATGCGAGGCTGACCAAAGCCTTTAAGCGACTACGTTGGAGCTTCCAATGTTTTTTGTTTACGGCTTTCGCCGTTATGTCGTGATAATCTTGGTCATTTCGCTATTTCGGCTTACAATGCAAAGTTAATCATTTTTTGTGAGATTTAGGCTGTTTGGTGTGGAGTATTTTTAGTGTCAGCGGCGCATACCGTGTTTTTGCTGAGAGGGTTTCATCATTCGGTGAGCTTGCATCATGCAGCGGTAGGCGAAGCGGCGGTCGTCTTCATCGTTCTTGCGCCCCCAGGGGAGCGATGTGTCGCTTCCACCGCCTCCGCATGACTGGGCGAATTGGGTTGCTCCATCGAGATAACCCAGGAACAGATACATTGCACACTTCAGAATCTCGTTGGGCTGCTCGGCGACTGTCGTCAGGAATTCTCCGTCTAAATCGGCTTTCTGATCCGGAGGCATCGCTGCGAGCATGGAACGAACATCGACAACCATTCTGCCGAAGACGGCATCGGTCAGCCTCATGCGTAACTGTTCCTGATTTTTGTCCGTGAACTCCAGATAGTCTTTTTGCGCATTGTCGCGTTTTTCTTTGACGTTGTGCAGCTCATACTGAAGGTCGGCGAGTTGCCGGTCAGCGTTCTTGAGTTTGAGGCGTTTGTCGGCGAGTTTCTGTCCGGTAGATTCGAGCTGGGCTTCAAGGGAAGCTATGCGGCAACGCAATTCGGAAACATCGCCGGCACCATTTTCGATGTCCGCTTTCAATTGAGCTATCTCGTCATTCAGTTCCATCTCCTGCCGTTCAAGATTGGCAATCATGGTTGTAAGCCCCTTGACACGCGTTTCTGCTTTCCTGATTTGTTCTTCAAGTTTAACCAATCGCTTTTGCTTGTCGCCAATCAGCGATTCGAGCATGGAGTTTTCTCGGTGAAGATGGCGGTTGTATTCATCGGTCGAACGATGCCGGGCACCGCTTTCGCGAATGTCATCGCCACGGTTGAGACCGTACTTTTGGCTTACCTCTGCGAAACGTGTGTGCAGTGTTCTCATGCGTTGACGAGCCTCGTTTTTGTTCTTGCCGCCGATTACCTCTTTAGCGCAAAGCCTCCCGTCCGGGGTCATCGGTACGAACACGCAATGAGCGTGAGGATTCATTTCGTCGAGATGGACGATGAACGAGGCAATGTTGTCCTCTCCGAATTCACGGCAGACAAAGTCATATACATCCTTTGCCCATTGCTCTATTCCGGGTTGCCGAATCAGATGACCGTTGTCTTCCGAATATTCGTTCAGAGTTTGGTCGTCGAAAGCCAGCTGACGCATACGCTCGCGGTTGCCGCCGAAGATGATTGAAACCGCCCGGTTGGATATGGCGGTTATCCTCGCCTTGGGATTGGCTTTGGACGCGATGATTGCATCGACCTTTTCGCCAATGCGCCGGGTCTTATCAATGGGTGTGATTTCTCCGCCGCGCCCGACCTGAAAATTCAGTCCGGTGCGTGAGCGGTCATAGTTGTGGTCGGGGTCTTTGGACTTTCGTTCGAAAAGTTCGTCACCCCAGTTGCGCTGGTGTTCGTCGCTCACTGCGACAGATACCGACTTGACGGCCTTGATGTCCATCATCTGTTTCTTGTCAGACATATTGATATTGGTGTTATTGGTTATGATATTGTATGAAAATGGTTGCTGTATGTCTATCCAAAGTGCTTGCACGTTACTCCCACTTTCCGCATGAAAGCCGCTAGCCTTCGAATGAAGGTGTATTAGGCTCCACCTTGAAGGATTACATTGCAAGCAATCTTACAAAGGCTCTCCGCATTGTAGTCTCACGGCTATCTGCCGTGGTCTCAATCCCCATACAAGCGGAAAGTGTCATAGTAAAAGTGGTTATGATTTGATGAAATGATGAATCGAAGCGTAATTGACTGAACTATAAAGGCATATCGCTCATCAATTATAATTGTTGAATGATAGGGAAAGAAAAAGGGTTCAGATTCGAATGACGATGAAATCAATCTTGATTTGATGAACCTTTTTGTCATTGTAATCATCTGATTTTCTTCCCTTTCATTTCCTCTTTCATCAACTCATCAAAATAATGGCAGCGTATGGATAAATTCTTTGGTAACAGTATAGAATCTGCCGACCGCAGCTTGGGTTTGGTACTTAACGCCGGAAATCCCGAGTGCGTATTTTTGGTATGAAAGCGAGTTGGATTCCGGCTTGAGGTGCCAGCACATCTGCAACAGTCGTCTGACTTCGCTCGGCTCGGCATGGACGCTGCGATAGTTTAATAGCGGTATCAGGTCGCCTATGACAAATGAGACAGAATCGGAGTTCGTGCTGTCTATAATGTCAATGAGCAGTTCCGCCACCTCGAACTCGATTTTTGAGCGGTTCGACATAACGATCTTGCCGAGGGCTGCCGTGCGGAGTCTTTCCGGATTGAACCACATTCGGTTTTCACATTCCACCGAAAGTTGTCTTTGCATAAGATGGTGGAGAAATGCCGGAATTTGTGCCACAAGCCTTTCCATATAGCATGGGTCGTCTGATTTGAGTGTATTAACCTTCCGCACCCAGTATCGAACTTCCTCGCGGTCGATTATAAGGGGAAAGTTTTCATTATTGGAGCATAGCACGAACTTGCCGAAGAAGTCAATCTCGTTTCGGTCTTTGCCTTTCGATTCCATCTTGTATGTCCTCGCCGTGCTTAGGTTCTTCAGCCGCTCGGAGTCATCACGGCGCGACAACAGCACTTCGTCAACCATGATGAGTAGCTTCCCGGCCCAGTCGGAATTGAATTTGCTGCGGACTGCTCGTGCCAGTGAGAGCAGAGCCAAGCTTGCTTGAGCTATGCCGAACGCAGCCGAGCTTGGCCTTTAGGCAAATCTTCGTTGGTGTTGAAAGTGGCGTTGTCCTCAAAGATTGCCTTGAGGAAGTTAAGGAAAGTGGTCTTGCCCGTGTTGCGCTGTTCCGACACCAGAATGAGAATCGGCAGTTTCTGAACCGGCATCTGATACAGCAACTGGATATAGTCAAGCCCATACTCGTAATGTTCCTCGAAGATGTGGCGAAGCAGACCTTCGATTGCCTCCCAGTTGCCGGGAGCGGGTGTGTGGGTCAACGGCTGATAGACATTATAGGCGTTACCGATTACCTTTTTATAACCGGTATGGCTCGGCACGGTGCAGAAACAGTCGTATTTCGGAATCTCGCCCAGATAATCTTTCCCGTAATCCGTCCTGATGGTAGATGCTTTCCAATAGACGAGGCACTTACAAGTCGAACCATTCGCCTGTGGTCGCATGACCTCCCTGTAGTATTCCGTACCCACCCGGATGTAGGGGCAAGTTTCATTGTCAGTTGTCATCAGATGCATTCTCCCATACTTGCAAATGCCTCATATTTGAAGCGTTGTAAAAAGGTGTCAACATCAGTCTGGGTGTACCAGTATTTGTCGCCGTGACGGGAATAGGAGAGATAGCCATTGTCCCGAAGATTCTTGAGGTAACGGCTTTCAACGCCAAGGATTTTCATCAATTCCTTGTTTGTGTAGATGCGGCATTCGTTTGGAGTGCCATTACTGCTGGAGATGCTTCTTTCCTGCGATTCCTCCAGCAGTTGAAGAATGCGCTTGAGCATTTCTTCAGTTGTTGTGATTTCATTTTTCGATTTTATCATACCTGATTGATGTATTGTCGCTGCTGATTGCTCCGCAGTCATAGATTTCAAATTTACTGCGAAGTAAGAACAAAGACCTCACAATTGAAATTAATAACTGACTTCCAGTAGATTATTTAATTCTCTTTTTGAAAATCACTCAATCGGCACCTATTTTCGGAACTGGTTCGCGGATTATTATGATTCCTGCAACGAAATTACATGCAATATGGTTTGGCTATGAAAAAAGGAGGCTCAACACCTCCTTCTGTAAAATTCAAACGTCTGTTTAATAGAGATCTATCCAGTATTTGCAATTATCTGGATTTATAACCGGGATAAAAATTCCGTACCGGTCATCTCTTCTGAAAGAGAGAAAGCGAAAAGTTTCTTTCCGAGATCTTTCAAGGAGGCTCCAAGGTGATAGACTTCTTCGTCTATTATCAGGAAACGGTCATGGGCGCGGCGGTATGTCAGAATGTCTATCGGCTCATACTGTGAATTATGTCTCTGTTGGTCGAGGTGCAACTGACGGGAAATAGTGTGCGTATAGATAGTTGCCTTTACTCCCGGATTCCTCTTTGCAAGTTGCAGGAAAACAGTCTCGTCGACATAGTTGTCAATCAACACTATCCGTTTTGTGGCTTTGCGAATAAGCTGGGAAGTGATATAATAGGCATCAAAGATTTGACCTTCAAAAAGAATACCTTCTCGGGGAGTAAGAGATGATTTTACAACGAAATCCACTTTATCGGTAAGGCTTTTTAATTGTTGGTCATGTTCAAGAAGCCTTCGGTCAATACGGTCTTCTATCTGAGCAAATCTTTGATTGATTGAATAACCACGCAGCATATGCTCTTTCAATATTTTATTTGCCCATTGCCTAAACTGGATACCTCGCGGAGATTTAACTCGATAACCCACGGACAGAATCATATCAAGATTATAATGTTCTATATTACGAGTTACCGTGCGATTTCCTTCAGTTTGAACTATCGCAAATTTTGCGACAGTTGGAATTCCGTATAGTTCTTCGGACAGAGCATTTGTAATGTGCTTGCCAATAGTCTTGACATCACGACCAAACAATTCTGCTATTTGATTTCGGTTGAGCCATACGGTCTCATCTTCAACCCGGACATTGAGCTTAAGGGTGTTGTTGGGCTGATAGAGTATTATCTCATTGGTTACGCTTGTTTCCATGTGCAAATTTAATAAATATTCACGAGAATTCTTCCGGGAGGAAAGAATAGTTCAGTTTCTCTACTTCTGCCGTAAGTGTCTGGGGAAGAAGCCGGGCATAGACTTTTTCGGTGATATCGGTGGAGCTATGCCCGAGCAATCGGCTTACAACAGTCATCGTTAAGCCGTCGTTGATGGCAAGAACGGCGAAGGTGTGGCGGGAAGTATGGAATGAAAGGGGAAAAGGAAATCCCAATTTCTCACCGACAACGCGCAATGCTTGGTTGACACATTTTGTCGCGCTGTTGCGTGCTCTGTACAATTCATCCGCATCGTTGAGCGAAAGAGTATCCTTAACCAGGTCGAACACATATTTCTTTCTGCGCCCCATTGCTTGCCATTTGTAAAGGATTCTCAAAGCCGGGTCGGTAAGTGGAATCTTATGACGGCGACTGGTCTTGATAAGGATTTTGCTCAACTCCCTCTTCTCGAAATCTATATGATCCCATTGGAGAGTCATCACATCGACAATGCGGAGACCACAGGCATGAAATGCAAAGAGGAACATCTCGATAAACTCCTTTCGCCGCGGCTCGGTGTCTTTTTCGTAAAATTCGACAAGTTGAGCCATCTGTTCTTTTGATAGGCTTTGACCGTCAAACTCCTTCTCGCCTTCGGTTTCAAGAGTAACTTTCTCCTGAATCCGCATATCTTGAAGTCCGGCATTAATTTCTTTGGAAATCAACCCCAATGCGCAAGCATTCTCACAACCCTTTAGAATAGGAGTCAACGCATGATTTATGGTCTGGTCGGAATTATTTTTGAAATCCCGGCGCCATTTTATGTATTTGTCAAGAAGATCTACCGATATTTCACCAACATATATGCTGTCTGGTTTATAGGTCCCGCTACCGGTTGCCTTAAGGAACTGCCGGAAAATGTTCATCCCGCTTTGACCGTTCTTATATCTGCTGTAACCGATTTTGTTTCGGCTGTATTCAGATTCAAGGCGACTTAGTATAAATTCTATGAAATCTTCCCCCTTGTCCTGGCGCAAGATTGGTTTATCATCAAGGAAGGCAACAATAACATTCTCATTGACTTCTCCGGGATGTTTCTGGTTATACTCATTAAGACCGGCATCAATCTTATTTACCTTGGCAAGAAGGAGGTTGTTGAAGCGCACACTGTCAGGCACGGATGAACGAATTTCTCCACGTCCGTTGTTCCCTTTAGGATTCCAGTCATCTACACGCACCGACATATTCATGTGGCGACGTATCGGTTTGCCGCTGAAGACGTATTCTATCTCAATCGGGTAAACCTTGGTCTTGTCGTAGTTCTTCGGATAGCGGAGCCGGAAGCGTCCCAAGGGATAAGGTCTTTTCTGTCTGCCCATATTTCAGCCTATTTTAATACTCATCAAGTTCGGAATATGGTGCAAATATAGACAATAATAGACAATGAAACAAATTTTCAGCGAGTTAAGTTGCTGAAAATAGGCAATTATATTTTGCAATAAAAGGCAATAAAAAACGATTGACAAGTTTATTCTACACTCGTCAATCGTTTGAATATTAGTTTAATATGTTAATTTAGACGTTTAGTACTCGTCTTCGTTGAAGAAGAAGTCTTCCTTCTGGGGGTAGTCGGGCCAGATATCCTCGATACATTCGTAGGTATCGCCTTCGTCCTCCATCTCCTGGAGGTTTTCGATGACTTCCATTGGGGCGCCGGAACGCATAGCGTAGTCTATCAGCTCCTCCTTTGTGGCGGGCCAGGGAGCGTCCTCGAGTTTTGATGCCAATTCAAGTGTCCAATACATGATGGTGATGTTTTTAAGGGGTATGTGTATATTATTTTAGTTTTGTCTCTCGTGTATCTTTGCAAAATGCGCGCAAAGATAGTCATTTTCTATATATATACAATCGAATTGACCCCATGATTTGTTAAATCTTCTAAACATACTCTTCCGGGAAGCATTTTGACAAAATTATTACTACCTTTGCACTCTGTTTCCAATAACTGACACATCATGTTTCTACGCCGCATCATGCTTTCAGCGACGGCCCTCGGCCTCTGTGCCGCTGTCGCCGCAGGAGCCACGCTCCCCGGACAGGCCTCCCCCGTGGTCGTCACCGAAGGCCCCGACACCCTCGCAATCGGCGAGGTGACCGTCACCTCCATCAAGCAGGCACGCTCGCTCCTCCGGCAGCCGGTCACCGTCACCACCCTCCGCCAGGCCGAGCTGGAGCGCTTCAACGTCAGCGGGATGAAGTCGGTCTCCGAAATCGCGCCCAACTTCTTCATGCCTGACTACGGCTCGCGAATGACCTCCTCGGTCTACGTCCGCGGCATCGGCACACGCATCGACCAGCCCGCAATCGGCCTCAACGTCGACAACGTCCCCTATCTCAACAAGGACGGCTACGACTTCGACGTCCAGGACATACAGCGCATCGAAGTCCTGCGCGGACCCCAGTCCACCCTCTACGGGCGCAACACCATAGCCGGCCTCATCAACATCACCACCCTCTCACCCCTCCACTACCAGGGCCTGCGCGCCACAGCCGAGGCCGCCACGGCCAACAACTACCGTCTCGGACTCTCCTACTACGGCCTCATCACCCCCGACCTCGGCATGTCGATCAGCGCATCGGGCTCCTACCGCGGAGGCTACTTCCGCAACGACTACAACGGCAGCCGTGCCGACCGCGAGCGCACAAGCGCCCTCCGCTGGAGGACCTCCTGGCGACCCGCCCCCAACCTCCTCGTCGAAAACGTCGCCTCCTACGGCTACAACCGCCAGAGCGGCTACCCCTACGCCTTCGAGGAGACCGACAAGATCAACTACAACGACACCTGCTTCTACAAGCGCACATCCTTCTCCGACGGACTCACCGTCAACTGGGACACCCCCTACTTCACCCTCTCATCAATCACAGGCTTCCAATACCTCGACGACAACCTCACCCTCGACCAGGACTTCCTCCCCGACAGCTACTTCACCCTCACTCAGAAGCAGCACGACCGCAACATCACGCAGGACATCGTCCTCCGCGGCCGCGCCGGCTCCTACAGCTGGCTCGCCGGAGTCTTCGGCTTCTACAAATATGCCAATATGGACGCCCCCGTCACCTTCAAGGAGGACGGCATCGAGCGCCTCATCCTCAACGGCGTCAACTCCCAGCTCCCCCCGACCATGCGCCTCATCTGGGACCAGGACCAGCTCCTCCTCGGCTCGCGCTTCACCCACCCCGTCAAGGGAGTGGCCCTCTACCACCAGAGCTCCTACGACCTGCGCAACCTCACATTCACCGTCGGCCTCCGACTCGACTACGAGCACACCGTCCTCCGCTACCACAGCCAAAGCTCCGCATCATGCACCATGTGGAACCTCCGCAACCCCTCCGCCCCCGTCCCGATGGGCACGATGGAAGCCAATATCAACGACCGCGGGCGCCTCTCCCAACACTTCACCCAGCTCCTCCCCAAATTCAGCGTCATCTACAACCTCCCCCACTCCGCCATCTTCGCCTCCGTCGCCAAGGGCTACAAGACAGGCGGATTCAACACACAGATGTTCTCCAACTTCCTCCAGGCACGCCTCATGGAGGAACTCGGACGCCCCGCCGACTACGACATCGCCCGAATGGTCAAATACCGCCCCGAAATCTCATGGAACTATGAAATCGGCGGCCACGTCAACGCCGACCGAGGCCGCGTCTACTCCTCCTTCGCCCTCTTCCTCATCCAGTGTCGCGACCAACAGCTCACCATGTTCCCCGAAGGCACGGCCACCGGGCGCGTAATGGTCAACGCCGACCGCACCCGCAGCTACGGCGGCGAGTTCACCCTCAACTACAAGCCCACCCCCCGCTGGGCCTTCAACCTCGCCTACGGCTACACCCGCGCCACCTTCCGCCGCTTCACCGTCGGCGAAGAGGACTTCAGAGGCAAGCAGGTCCCCTACGCCCCCTCCAACACCCTCTTCCTCGCCGCCACCTACCGCCAGCCCCTCCCCCTACGCTGGCTCCCCGCCGTGAGCCTCACAGCCGACATGCGCGGCACAGGCGACATCTACTGGGACGAGGAAAACCTCTACCGCCAGCCATTCTACACCGAGTTCGGAGCCAACCTCCGCCTCGACCTCCCCTGCGGCTCGCTCGACATCTGGGGCAAAAACCTCACCGACAAGCGATTTGCCACCTTCCGCTACGAATCAATCTCCAACAGCTTCTTCCAGCGCGGGCTCCCCGCCCGCGGAGGAGCCACCCTCCGGCTCAACTTCGAGACCATCTGACCTTCCCGCAAAATCCGGCCGCAAATTCTGCCTGCTGTAGGGACGCTGCGTGCAGCGTCCGCCGCAAACAGAATACATCAGCCCGTTCCCTAAGCTTTTTTAACCAAACCGCCACCTCCCGCCCACAATATCCGCCCGTTCCCGGCGTTAGTTAATGAGCAACTCTTTTAATTCAATATAAAACAAAGACTATCAACATCTAATTATGAAGAAATATCTCTTATCATTCGGCGCTCTCGCAGTTGCCGCACTCTCAATGACTTCCTGTCTCAGCGACAGCCACAACGACCAGACCTACCGTCTGACCTACGGTAACACCGACTGCTTCAACTACGTCACCGACCACGAGACCGGCGAATCGAAGGTAGTCCTCCGCCCCAACTACACCTTCAGCCTCAACATGACCAAGGGCGAGCTCGAGGTAGAGATGTCCAACATCGGCCTCGAACCCAGCTCAATGCGCCTCCCCGCCCTCAAATTCACCCAGAACGCCAACGACGGCCTCTACGAGTCAAAAGGCAGCGACATCGTGCCCCTCTACGCCTCATCCGGCACTCTCATCAACTCCTTCGAATTCCGCTCACTCCCCTGGCGCGCGCTCCCCACAGGACCCATCCCCGTCTACCTCGTCAACTTCAAAGTCGACAACCGCTACTCAGTCACCGTCTACCCCACCACCAACTGGTACTTAGGCCGCTCCGTAGCCACCAACGAAGCCGACGGCAGCGCATTTAAATTCGGCCAGGACGTAGAATCGTACTACGCCGTACAGATCAGGCCCGAGAAAGACAACGACCCATCCAAGCTCATCGCCACTCTCAGCGTCTTCGGAGCCAAGTACACCAGCAGCATGGCGCCCTTCAACTTCTATATTGAGAAACTCCCCGTCACCCTCGGCCCCAACGGCACATACCGCATCGTATCCGAACCCGGACAGGAACTCCAGATCAAACGCGGCAGCGACAACCAGGTTGTAGAAGGCAAGACAGTCAGCAGCCTCTACATCGTCGGCACCCTCTCGCGCGGCGCCTCGATTTCCTACGAGTTCAACTCCGAGGACGACGGCAACTTCGGCGTCGTAGCCTCCGACCTCCGCTATCTCCTCTACGACGAGAAGAACTGAGACATTTCACATCCCATCCCATACAAAACGACAGCGACAGCCGGCCCCCCGCCGGCTGTCGTCGTTGTTTTCACATACGCCCCTATTCCCCATACTGGTCAATGGCGGCCTTCAATGCGGTGGTGACCATTGCCCGCAGCTGCGGGGGCGACATCACCTTAACGTCAGCGCCCAGCGACAGCAATTCCTGCACAAGGTCGGGCGTCAGGCGCAGCCGGTAGTGGAAATCCGAAAAATCATCATGCAGCTCCTCGCGCTGCGAATGGTGCAGCGGCAGCGCACGCAGATACTTCGCCCGCCGGCTGTTGGCGCGTATGACCACACTCCGCGGTTCGCTCTGGTTGAAAACGATGCCGAATGAATCCTTCACGAAATTCTCCGCGTCGAAATTCCCGTCGGGGCTGAAAGTCTCGCTCCCCATGACCACGTCCTCCATACGGTCCAGAGCATAGGTTTTGATGATGCCGTCGCGGACATTCAGGCCCGTGACATACCAGCGCTGGCGGAAGATTTTGAGAAAATACGGCTCTATGACCACGTCGCGCGTCGGGTTGACACGCGTATAGGGCCGGTAGGTGAAATGCAGCGGGTGGTGTTCGCGCAGAGCCGATATGACCTGCGAGAGATAGAGCCGCGCCGAGGGGACATCCTCGAGAAATATCCTGTCGGACACATCCTTCACCGTCGAGAGGACATTGCTCATCGCCGCCGAGTTGAGCAACCAGTCGGTGACGCTCTCCTGGTGCGAGTCACCCGAGTCGATATAATACTCGTAGGTCGACGGATTGCACTCGATGTTGATGTTGAACAGCTCCTCGATAGCCGCGCGATAGTTGTAGAACGTACGGCGGGGCATCGGGCTGCCGTCCGAGTAAGGCGACTGCATCCATAGCTCGTTGAGTTTTTCACGGGTGATGCAGCCATAGCGTCTGATGCTGTCTATGAGCCAGATATAACGGGCGAGAAGATTGCGTGCCAATATTGTTCGTATTAATTGGTTAGATATTAATAGCGTCCCTACATTATATAATATTCCCTCAGTTAAGCCTCTTCGGGAAAAGGAAGATGATCGACAGTGCAATCATCCCGGCCAGCGCCCAGGGATAGTAGAGATAGGGGAAGGGAGCCGCCGGGGAGATGCCCGCCAGCGAGGTGGCGAGCAGCGTCTGGGCGCCGTAGGGGATAAGACACTGCACCACGCACGAAGCCGAGTCCAACAGCGAGGCGCTCTTGCGCGGGTCAATGTGGTAGCGCTCGGCTATGTCGCGCGAGATACCGCCGACGGTTATGATGGCCACCGTATTATTGGCCGTGCAGAGATTGACGATGCCCACGAGGATAGCCAGTATGGCCTGGGCGCCGCGACGGCCCGAAATGCGCGAGGTAAGCCCCTGGAGCATATACTGTATGCCCCCCGCGGCCTTGATGATGCCGAGCATACCCGCAGCCAGTAGGGTGATGATGATGAGGTCGCCCATGCCAGCTATGCCATCCCCGGCAAAGGAGGCCATGTCGATGAGCGAGAAACCGTCGAAACAGCCGAGGACGAGGGCCGTGAGTATGCCGAGCGACAGCACTATAGTCACATTGACCCCCGCAATGGCCGTGGCGAGCACCACGACGTAGGGGAGTATGAGCAGATAGTTGCTCTCTTTGGCCAGCGCGATAGCCGGACTGTCCTGACCCATGACTATATAGGCCGCGAGGGTGATGACAGCCGCCGGAAGGGCTATCCATAGGTTGGCGCGAAACTTGTCGGCCATGCCGCACCCCTGCGAGCGCGTGGCGGCAATGGTCGTGTCGGAGATGAACGAGAGGTTGTCGCCGAAAAACGCGCCTCCGAGCACCACGGCCACATAGAAGGCCGTATTCGCCCCCG
This sequence comes from uncultured Duncaniella sp., assembly GCA_910586665.1. Taxonomy (GTDB): domain Bacteria; phylum Bacteroidota; class Bacteroidia; order Bacteroidales; family Muribaculaceae; genus Duncaniella. The sequence continues at coordinate 7,333 of CAJUIX010000014.1, read as the reverse complement.
CTATATGGGCTATCTCCACCGCCAGCGGGGTCAGGGCGACGACGGTGCCCACCGACGTGCCCACCGACAGCGATATGAAGCAGGCCGCGAAGAAGAGCGTAGGAATCACGAACTCCGGCGGGAAGAAGCGCAGCGTCAGATTGACCGTCGCGTCAATCGCCCCGATCTCCTTGGCCACAGTGGCGAAGGCCCCCGCTAAGACGAAGACCCATATCATATAGAGAATATTGAAATGCCCCGCCGCACGCGAGAAAGTCTCTATGCGCTCCGCCAGGCTGTGGCCCCGGTATATGGCCACGGCCCACATCGAAGCCACCACGAGGGCCACCGAGATAGGCATCTTGTAGAAATCACCGAGAAGTATCGACACAGCCACATAGAGCAGCAGGAACACGGCCACGGGCGAGAGCGCAAGCCACCCCCTCGAGGCCGCAATGCGCCGGTCGGTGTCGATTGTGGGTCGTTCAATCATTATCCTTACAGTTTTTGACCTACAAATATACGATTTTAACTTGCAAATACACGCCTAAGGCTTGCAAATACACGCTTATGACCTACAAATATACGACAAGCGGGCCTTTACCATAAAATCCGACGGCAAGTTTAACAATTATTGTCACCCATCCTACTACCGCCAACACAAATACGGCTGTATAAAAATCCTCGAACAATAGAACTCGAACAATAGAATAGGTCGAAGACCTTAGGCAAGAGAAGCCCCAGGGTAAGCGGAGGCCGTAGGCCGCAGCGATGCCTGGGGTACATGATGAATATATAAAGCCGTGCATCGAAGATGCTAATCATCCTAATGGCCAGGCTCTCCGAGCCATTGAGAGAATTACCACGCCACGTCCCTACAACCGTCGATATATTAGCCGCCGTCCCCCTAATCCCGAAGAGAGGGGTTGGCGAGCCATTCCGGCTCGTAGATCTGGCCGTCCCCCTAATCCCGAAGGGAGGGATTGGCGAGCCATTCCGACTCGTAGATCTGGCAGGCCCCCATGACACCGAAGCCGTTGATGATGTTCGTGTAGTGGTTGCGGATAGGCGCGAGGCCGCTCTGACCGAACTCATTGTTGGCAATATCGTTCATCGCCTTCAGATACTTGTAAAGCTCCGGCGACAGGCGGTAGAGCCTCACCTTGTATTTCTTATAGAGATACTCGAACTTCCCGAAAGTCTGATTCCAGTCGGGGTAGCCCCCTCGGTCCGGCGAATAGTAGGCCGACACGCGCAGCGTGTATTCCCGCCCCGGAATCTGCTCGTCGCTCCAGATGTAGATGCCCTTGTAATACTCATAGTCGAAATCAAGAGTGGCGTCGAGGCCCACCCTGTCATTGAGCAGCGGCTCATCCTTGAAGTCGAGGAGCACATTCTCGACCGGATACACGTCAGACTTGCATATCCACTCATGGGTGCCCATGTAGCCGTCGTCGTAATATCCGCTCTCGTAGAAGCTCTGCGAGGATATGCCTATGGCATAATAATCGTCGGTCGCGGCCTCGTCGGCAAAGGTGATTCGGAACTGCAACCTCATCTCGCTCCCTGGAATGACTGCGAGCGATATATCGCGTACAGGAAACACGGGCGGGACGACCGTCTCCGACATCACCGGCCTCAACCCGTCGGCCTCGGCTTCGATGCTGACCACGTCACCCTCCTTCAGGCCGGGAGTCAGCACATAGTAGCACTGCGGCTGGAGGGAGGCCGTCTCGCGCTCCTCGTTCCAGTAGACCGTCCTCGGCTCGCCGTTGACCTTGACGGTGATTTCCGCCCCGGGGATGCCGAGAGGAGGGAGACCCTTGTCGTTGACCGGCACGCTTCGCGAGAGCTGTATGAGAGTGGTGTCCAGACCGGCAGCCGGCATGCAGTAGAGCACAAGTTTCTCCTCCGAACCCATGTCCTCCAGGTCGAAATCGGAGGTGCACGATGCTATTAGGAGCGCGAGGAGGGGTAAGATTGCATTTATCGTTTTCATTTCCGTGGTCAGAATTTGAGTGTGTAGCTGAATGATGGTATGATCGGGAATATCGAGGTGGCCCTCCCCTTGTAGGTCCCGTCGGGCATCTATTTCACCTTGGCGAAGAAGGGGTTCATGCGGCAGGTGGCATTGTAGACGCTGATGTTCCATATCCGCTCATGGCCCTTCTTGGTAATCTTTCGGAAATTGATTCCGAGGTCGAGGCGGTGGTAGTCGGGGAGGGAGAGATTGTTGGGCTTGTCGTAGACGTACATTGTGCCGTCGCCGTCCCCGTTCATGTACCATGACTGCACGATTGCTCCCGGAATCTCGGGAGCTATGGCCACCTGGCGGGGAACGGTCATGCGGTTGCCGCTGTGATAGGTCCAGGAGGCGTAGCAGTCAATTCCCTTGCTGATAGAGTATTGGAAGTTGAGATTGAGCTTGTGGCGGTTGTCGAATTTGTCGGGATACCAGCCGGAATAGAATTCGGGGAAACGCTTGCGGTTCCACGAGAGGGTATAGCTCGCGTTGGCACTCAGGCGCTTGTTGCCCCACGAGGCTTCCCACTCGAGTCCGTAGGAGCGTCCGCGCCCCTTGCAGACATGGCTGTCCCAGTTGTCGAAAGCGGGGGTGAGGCTGTTGCCACCCTCATACTCGATGATGTTGCGCGTCGACTTGTAGAAGCCCTCCATGTTGAGGCGCACGTTGCGCGGGAGCATCAGGTAGACCCCGGCGGCATACTGGCGCGAGCGCGAGGGGGCAATCTTTGAGGTCGAGGGGACCCAGTAGTCCACCGGGAGGTTGAGATAGGAGTTGGAGAGCTGGTGCATGAACTGGCTCATCTCAGTGTATGAAGCCTTGACTGTCAGGCGGTCACTGAACTGGTAGCGAATGGCGAGACGCGGTTCGAGAGAGTGGTAGGTGCGCCCGGGGATGCTGAAGAGCGTATAGTGCGCGCCGACATTGATGCGCAGCTTCTCGCATGGGGCGATGTTGTCCTCGGCATAGACCGACAGCTCCTGTCCGCGCAGGAAGTGGCGCCCGCTCCGCGCTATGGTGTCGAGGCTCGTCGTGTCGCCCGCGAAATTGCGCGAGGAATAGCTCTGCGGGTGGAAGAAGTGGAGCAGGAAGTTGGAGCCGGTGCGGATGTGGTGGGTCTGGTTGGGACGGTAATCAAACTCCATGCGGCATCCGGCATCGTTGATTGTCGCGCGGCTGCGGCTCTCGACATGGGTGATTCCTATGATTTCCTTATCATCGTTGTAATCAATGTCATGCTCGTAGTAATTCTGCCGGGAGCGGTTGTAGGTGTAGATACCCGTGAACACCGAGTAGAGCTTGGGCGAGAACTGGTATTTCCAGTTGAGGGCTGCCGTTAGGTTGCCCCATTGGAGCTTGATGCGGGAGTATTCATAGTAATTCTCCTCCTTGATATAGTCTGTGCGGTCCCTGCCGGAGAACACATCGTCTCCTGAATAGAGACTGATGTCCGCACGGCTGCGCTCGGAGAAAATGTGTGTCACCTTGGCGTTGATGTCGTGGAAGGCATAGCGGAAGTTTATGTGCTCGTTGGTCGCACCGCTGTTTTTTATTGCGAAGGCGGGGACGGATATGAGGTCGAGCCATGTGCGGCGTATGGCGAAGTTGAACGAGGTGCGGTTCCTGACTATCGGTCCCTCGAACTGGAAGCGGCCGTCGAGCAGGCCGATGTTGAAGCTGCCGTGATACTCGCTCATGTTGCCGTCGCGGGTGCGCACGTCGACCACCGAGGAAAGACGGCCGCCATAGCGCGCCGGGAAACCGCTCTTGTAGAAATCTATGTTCTTGACCACGTCGGTGTTGAAGGCGGAGAAGAGGCCGCCGAGGTGGTTGACCTGGTAGAGGGGCGTGCCGTCAAGCATGAAGAGATTCTCGTCGTTGCCGCCGCCGTGGACATAGAGTCCCGACGTAAGCTCGGTGCCCGCGGCCACTCCCGAGAGGTTCTGGAGCACCTTCACGACGTCGGGGGAGCTGAGGAGCGCATAGCTCCCCTGGAGGTCCTTGGATGTCAGGGAGATTTTGCCGGTCTGGGTGCTCAGCGGGGAATTGAGGTCGGCGGTGACGACCACCTCCTCAAGTTCCTCGTTGCCGGAGAGGGTGACATTGCGGGTCACGTTGCCGCTTATCTTCACATCCTCCACCCTGTCGCCGCAGCCGAAGGCCGAATAGGTGATGCTGTGGGGCCCCTCGGTGAGGGTGAGGCAGTAGTAGCCGTGCTCGTTGGTGAGGGTGCCGGTCTTGCCGCTATTGTCAAATACGGTGGCGTTTATGGCCGTCTCGCCGTCCTCCTGATAGACGTAGCCGCTTAGGGTGTACTTCTTCAGCGAAAGGATTATGACATAGTTGCCGTTTCGCTCCCATTTCAGGCCCGTGTCGCGGAAGAGTTCCGACAGGGCGGCGCCGAGACTCCCGGCAGCCGCTGGATTACCCAGGCAGGGGATGTCGAGCCGTGTCGAGGAGTCGTAGACGAACTTCACACCGTAGCGGCTGCGGATTTTTTCCATCTGCTGCCTGACAGTCGGGCTGTTCCGGGACTGCCGCACAGGCGCCGACTCCATTCGGACGCTGCCCGCGGCGTCAGCGCAATCCGCAGCAGTTTCAACAGCCCCGGTCGTGGCGGGGAAAAGGATGAGGGAGAGGAGAATCAGCAGTATAACGCTCGGATGTTTCATTTCACGGCCTCCTTAACTATCTTTACGTCAAGTGATTTCTCGATAACCATGATGATTTCGTCGAGATTGTCGGTCTCAAACTCGGCAGTGAGCATCTTGCCCTGGACGGGACAGCTCAGGCGGACTTTGAAGTGGGCCGACAGCTCGGACAGCACCTCGGGAAGCGGGGTATTGTCGAAGATGAAGCGACGGACGGAGGGAGCGGATTTGTCGGCATCATCCTCCGTGACAAGCAATTGCGGGAGCACATTGTCGGCAAGGAGATATGCCTCCATACCCTTGGTCAGCACCACTCCCTCGCTCTTGTCGCGGGCGGTGAAGAGCACCTCGCCGGAGCTGACGGAGACTGAGGTCGAGTCGGCGGCGCTGGCATCGACCGTAAACTGCGTGCCGAGCACGCGGATGGTGCTGTAGGAGGCGTTGACGGTGAAGGGGGCCTCAGGATTGCGATAGACCTTGAAGGCGACCTTGCCGCTCATGTCGACCTTGCGGCTGTCGTCGCCGAAGCCCTTCGCGGAGTAGGAGAGGGAGGAGTTGGGGTAGAGTGTCACGGTCGAACTGTCGGGGAGCAGATAGCTGACGGCTGTCGCATGTGCGTAGAGCACTGTCATGCTGTCGCGCCCCGATGTGAGCAGATAATAGGCTCCGGCTACGCAGAGGACCACTGCTGCGGCGATGCCGGCAGCATAGCGGCGCCAGAGGGTGAAGCCGGCGGGGTGGTCGTCGCGGTAGACGCGCACGGCCCTGCGGGTGTCGAACACTCCCGGACGATAGTACTTGAGTACGAATCTCAGATGTTTCTTTTCTCTATCCATTTTTTTGCACTGGTTTTCGTTTAGTCGTTTGCCACTAAGACAGAGAAAGCCCGAAAAAGTACTATGCGGCCGGCAAAAATTTTTCAAAAAAATCACAATTTTGTGATTTTCACCATTGTAAAATTCACAATTGTTTATCCGAAGAAGAACATATAGACCCTGTGGCAACCCTCCTTAAGGGTCTTCAGGGCCTTGCTAATCTGGTTTCTGACGGTATTTATGGAAATGCCCAGCTCCTCGGCTATCTCCTCATACTTCATCCCGTCGCGCTTGCTCATCAGGAAGGCCTCGCGGCAGCGCTCAGGCAGCGAGTCGATTGCCGTCCACATCCTCGCCTCAATGAATGATCCCTCCTCCAGGTCCGACTCATCGGATAGCTCCTCCATTTCGTCGGCCTGGAGGCTGTGGTCAAAGCGGCTCTCGCGGCGGAGCAGGTCGAGACAGCGGTTGCGCACCATCATAAACAGATATGGCTTTACATCCGTGACTACCAACGCATTATCCTCCGCCCGTTCAAGAAAATCGGTCACACAGTCCTGCACCACATCCTCCGCGTCCTCGATGACACGCAGATAATGAAGCGCGTAGAGGCAGAGTGGCCGGTAGTAGCGGCCGAATATCTCCTCGACATCAATATTTCCAATGGAAGCGGCCATGCAGCGGCTGTCATTTGCGGGATTTGTTACTGTGTTTTCAAGCCGCAAAAGTAGTCAATTATTTCCTTATGATGCAAAAAGGCATAAAAAAACGCTCCTTTTCTCAAGGAACGCATCGGTTTGTTTTACTCTGTGGGGAGCTGAAGAGCCTTATTTCTCATTGGCGTTCTTAGCTTCTGAAAGATAAACTTCTGCACGGGCCATGCAATAATTGGCCTTACGATATAAATCCGCTGCTTTTTTAACTAAACTGTTCATAACAAATAAAATTTAATAGAACCTTTAATCCTTTTTACTTCTTAAAAACGCTGCAAAGTTACAAAATGTTTTGAAACTATGTTATAAAACATATATTTTTAACATATCAAAATTATTCAACAAGTTCCACAAAAGGGGTGCAGAATCCGTTTTGTAGGGACATTGCGTGCAATATTCGCAGGTAATAAACTGTGAATCAACCTCATATATTCTACTTGCTTTCGGACGCTGCACGCAGCGTCCCTACATACGGCATATTTACAACATCTCTCATTTTGCTTTATCGCACTGTTTCGGGGGTGGAGGGGATATAACTTTGTGGCATAATTAAAAAATAATATATGCCATGAATACGTCAAATGCCATTATCCCGGTCGGGAATTCAGAAAACATCGGAAAGAAACGCAACCGGGCGCCTAAGCGACAGCCGAGGGAAACGTGGACCAAGCCTGTTTCAAAGAAATTCTATAACCATCTGATAGACAAGGTCAGCGGTATCCTTGATACGCTTCGCGCCCCCTGGGTGATGGAGCAGATACGCACGTTTATCGACAATTATCTGACCAGCAGGGAAATAAATTCCTCGCTTGATTTATATAATCCTAAAAACGAAATGTGAGTGCTTCTAAAAACGATTTGTGATGTTTTGAGGTCACTCCAAAGTGGCCCGGAATAGGCCTTGTGACAAAAACGAAATGCGATATTATTTTGTATTTTTCCTGTTGAAATCAAGTTTATCATTGCGAGGATCACGAATAAAAATCTATATCAATAACAAAGCACAGGCTTACGGCAAAAAACTGTAGGCCTGTGCTTTGTTTGAATGGTAATCAAACAGTATTTAAACAGCGCTCAAATACCATTTAAGCGCTATGTCTTAAGTACGATTTAAAAATTAATTAACATAATGAGGCATGTCATTTGTTTGTT